>CAZOEB010000022.1:9799-33523 GCA_964578685.1 uncultured Caulobacterales bacterium | reverse complement strand
TCTCCCCACGCGCCGAAGATGGACCCCGGGTTCGTCGCTTCGCGACGCCCCGGGGCGACGGGGATGAGTGGGGCGATCATCGCTCGGTACACTGACAGAATAACCGCCGCCCCGCCCGCCGCCGTCACCCCGGACGGCGCAGGCGATCCGGGGTCCATGCCGCCGCACGTGTGAAAAGATGGACCCCGGGTTCCGCGCTTCACGCGGCCCCGGGGCGACGGGATCGCTAGACCAAGCTGCGCGATTTTGGAATCGCCCAGCTTGGTCTAGTTTATTGTTTGTCGCGGCGTTTCTGCGAAAAACCGCGTACACTTTTGCGCGCGCCGCTTTAGGGACGACAATCGCTCCCTATACGGAGGAGCGCCGATCGAGGTCGGCGGCGAGGATCGCGTTCAAGGACGCCAACGCCTCTGCTGCGGCGGCGTAGTCCGCCGGGCTCGCCGCTTTCATCAGGGCGCTGATCTTTTCAAGCTCACGGCGCTGCAGCTCGACGCAGGCCGCGATGCCGGCCTGCGTCAGCACGTATTTCTTCGACCGCTTGTGACGCGGATTGATCTCGGTGCGGACGAGCCCCTTTGCGACGAGGCGGTCGAGAACCGTCTGCATCGCCTGGCGGGTCACCGCCTTGCGGCGGGCGACCTCCGGCGCCGACGCTTCGCCCTCGACGAAGAGGTCGCGCAGGACGCCGCGTTCCGGCCCGCCGACGCCGAGATCGGCGAAGAGATCGTCGGCGATCGCCGACAGCCGGAAAAAGGCGCGCGGAATTTCATTGACGAGCGCAAGGACGTCGCGGGCGGGGATGGGGCCGGGGTCATACATGACAACCGAGTTGTCATGACGACAAAGCGCTTGTCAATTGCGCCGGAGGTAACCTCAGGCTTTCAGCGCACGGAACGGAACCATGCGTCGGTTCGCTTCGTCCCACAGCGCGAGGCTGGCGCATTTGAGACTGTCGCGGATCGTCATTTTCGGCAGCGCCTTCAGATCATCGCTCGCCCGGTAGCATTCGGGCAGCCGGTAATTCGGAATGCCGGAGGCCAGATGATGGATGTGGTGGAGGCCGATATTGCCGGTCAGCCAGCGCAAGACGGGCGTCGGCAGGTGATAGTGCGAGGAGCCGAAGACCGCCGCTTCGGCGTAAGTCCATTCGGGCTTTCGCGCCCAATAGGCGTCTTCATACTGGTGCTGCACGAAGAAGAGCCAGGTGCCGGCCCAGGCCGCGATCGTCACCGCCGGCAGGACGGCGAGCGCGACGACCCCCCAGCCGAAGGCGAGGCCGAGACCGCCGTAGACGAGAACGAGCGCGACGTTGAGCGCCGCGACGCTCTTCCAGATCTGCCGAACCTTCAGCCCGGCGTAGGTTTCCGCAAACGGCATCGCTCCGGCGAGCGGCAGGCGCTGCAGGATGAAGAAATAAACCGGCGCGCCGACGATCACCATGACGATCATGTTGCGATAGGCGCGATAGAAGAACTGGTTGAGCGGGGAAAGCGCCTTGAATTCCTCAACGGTCAGCGTGTCGACCGCGCCGACGCCGCGGCGGTCGAGATCGCCCGAGCCCGCGTGATGGCGGTTATGCGCGTCGCGCCAAAATCCGTAAGGCGTGAACGTCAGGATACTGATCAAAAAACCGAGAGCGTCGTTCGCCTTGCGCGACTTGAAATAGCTGCCGTGGCCGCAATCGTGCTGGATGGTGAAGAGCTTGACGAGGACGCCGCCCGCAAGCGGCGACAGAAGAAGCGCAAAGCCCCATTCGCCGGCGCCGGCGAGCGCGATCATCGCCGCGACGAGGCCGGCGTAGATCGTGAGGGTCACGCCCGCTTGGCTGAGCGAGCGGGAGAGCTGCGCGCCCTGGAAGGCTTTGCAGTGATCGACAATGCGGCGAAGCCTGGCGGCGCGTTCGCGCGCAAGCTCGGAGAAGGACGCGGCGGCATAGGCCGGCGACGGGACGGCGGAAGACAGATTTAGCAACGAAACCCCTCAATCACTGCGCGAAGACCGCCCGCGGCCTTTGATCGCCCGCCGCGGGACCGGCTGACTTCAACGCGCATTGTTTAATGAGAACTAAAGGCGGCTGGCAACAAGCAGCGCTCACATCCGGGCGCTGTTGACGGAATTGTCAGCCCCCAAAATGCGGCATCACCGAAAAAATGTCCTTGTCGCCCCGCCCGCAGAGATTGACGAGGACGACCCCGCCCTCGGGAAGGCTCGCCGCCTTGTCGATGGCGCGGGCGAGCGCGTGGGCGGGTTCGAGCGCCGGGATGATGCCTTCGAGCTTCGAGCAAAGGCCGAACATTTCAAGGGCTTCGGCGTCGGTCGCGGACTGGTAGGTCGCCCGCCCCGTGTCATGGAGGAAGGCGTGCTCCGGCCCGATGCCGGGATAATCGAGGCCCGCTGAAATCGAATGCCCCTCGACGATCTGCCCGTCCGGGTCCTGGAGGAGATAGGTGCGGTTGCCGTGGAGGACCCCCGGCCGGCCGCCGGAGAGGGAGGCCGCGTGGTCCGGCGTATCAAGACCCCGTCCGCCAGCCTCGACGCCGATGATTTCGACCCCGGGATCATCGAGGAAGGGGTGAAAAAGCCCGATCGCATTCGAGCCGCCGCCGATGCAGGCGATGACCGCGTCGGGGAGACGCCCCTCGCGGTCGAGGATCTGCGCGCGCGCCTCGATGCCGATCACCGACTGAAAGTCGCGGACCATCATCGGATAGGGATGCGGGCCCGCCGCCGTGCCGATGAGGTAGTAGGTGTCGGCGACATTGGTCACCCAGTCCCGCAGCGCTTCGTTCATCGCGTCCTTCAGCGTCGCGCGCCCCGACGTCACGGGGACGACCTCGGCCCCGAGGAGCTTCATGCGGAAGACGTTCGGCTTCTGCCGCTCGACATCCGTCGCGCCCATATAGACGACGCAGGGAAGGCCGAACCGCGCGCACACCGTCGCCGTCGCGACGCCGTGCTGGCCGGCGCCCGTTTCGGCGATGATGCGCGTCTTGCCCATGCGCCGCGCGAGCAGGATCTGCCCCATGCAGTTGTTGATCTTGTGCGCGCCGGTGTGATTGAGCTCGTCGCGCTTGAAGTAGATTTTGGCGCCGTTTCCTTTCGCCGCCGACTTGCGCACATGTTCGGTCAGCCGCTCGGCGAAATAGAGCGGCGAGGGCCGGCCGACATAATGCGTCTGGTAGGACTGAAGCTCGGCGTGAAAGAGCGGGTCCGCCTTCGCGCGCTCATACTCGGCGGCGAGATCGAGGACGAGCGGGGTCAGCGTTTCGGCGACGAAGCGGCCGCCGTAAATGCCGAAGCGCCCTTCGGCGTCGGGCCCGGTGCGGTAGGAATTGGGTTTGGTCACTGGCGTCCGTTCTTTGGCGCGGCGGCGCAAGCCTTAGCGCGATTTTCCCTTCAGGCGCCGCAACCCGTCGAAAATGATCGGCGGCGTCACCTGGCGCAGGAACGATTTGCCGGCGTCGACGGCGGTGCGTTCTTCGGGGCGCTTGCGAAAGATCGTCATGTGCTGCGGCGAGACTTCATCCGCGGGGCGCCCGTTCGAATAATAATAGAGCGCGATCGAGCGCCGCGTGCGGCCGTCCGGCGTTTTCACCGGCTGCGGATTGCCGTGAAACGAGGTGTCGGTCGTGTTGAAGATGACGCAGCGGTTGAACTCCGGCGTGTAGCGCTTGACGCAGGCCGTCGTGTTCTTGTCCCAGAGTTCGAGATTGCCGCCCCAGGCCTCGTCCCAGCCCTTGTTGAGATAGAGGAGGAGGTTGATCCGCCGGTCGAGCTTCAGGTGGCGCTGATAGTTGAAATCGGCGTGGACGCGCAAAAATCCGCCGGGCCGCAGCTCATGAAGGCCCCCGCCCGCAAGCTGGGGATCCGGGATCAGCCCCTCGATGCCGGTGAGCTTTTCGAGGAACTCCATCATCTCCTGGCCGTTGAGAAACTGGATGAGAGCGCGCGTCTTCGGACCCATGCGCGCGGTCCGCGTCGTCGCGAACTTGTTCTGGTCCTCGTCGTTCATGTGATGCCAGTCGGCGTGACCGCGTTCGCACTCGGCGAGCACCTCCTCCATCACCTCGGGCTTGATGAAGTTGTCGATCATGGTGTGCGGGAAGGGATCGGCCTTCTGGTAGGGCCCCGCGCCCGCCGCCGCGATTTCCTTCAAGCGGTCGATATCGGCTTCGAAGTGAGCTGGTGACGGCATGGGCTTACTCATGACCTCATTTTGGGTGCGCCGCAGCGCAAATAGCACAGCGGCGGAAATATGGCCCGGTTTTTCAGTGAATTGACCGGCCCTACCCTTTCGCGGCGCGGATAAAGGCTTCGATCAGGCGGGCGTCTTTCGCGCCCGGCTTCGTCTCGACGCCCGACGACACGTCGACGCCGGCGAAGGCGGTATGGCCGGCCATCGCCCTGATCGCCGCTGCGACAGTCTCTGAATTGAGCCCGCCGGCGAGGAGGAACGGCGTCTCGCCCCGGTAGTGCTGAAGCAGCGACCAGTCGAAGGAAACGCCGTTGCCGCCGGGCAGCGAGGCCCCTTTCGGCGGCCGGGCGTCGAAGAGGAGTATGTCCGCAGCCTCCGCCAGCGCATCGACGCCGGCGAAATCCGCGTCTTCGCCGACGCCGACCGCCTTGATGACCTCGACCCCGAATTCGGCGCGGATGTCAGCGATGCGCGCGGCGTCTTCATGGCCGTGAAACTGGAAATGGGTGAGGAAGGGCGCCGTTTCCGCAAGCAGTTTTTCGCCAGCATCGACGAAAAGCCCGGTGAAGCGGGGAACCCCAAGACCCTCATCCTCGCAATACTCTTTCGTTTCCAGAACGATTTCGTTGGCGAGATCCGGCGCAAGATAGCGGGGACTTTTGGCGACGAACACGAAGCCGATGAAGTCAGCGCCCGCACGCGCCGCGGCGAGCGCCGTCTCGGCGTCTCTGAGGCCGCAGATTTTAACGAGCGGCGGCGCCATCACTCTTCCTTCTGAGCCTCAGCAGGCGCGTCCGCGGGCGCGGCGGCGGCCATCGCCTTTTTCAAGGAGGCCAGTTCCCGACGGTCGGCCTTCGCCCGGACGCGGAGTTCGTGATCGGAGGCCCACATCGCCCCGGCCCCGAGCCCGATACCGGCGAAGAGAAAGAGCGCGAGCCAGATCCACAACGGCAAGGCGGGCGTCGCGACCGCCGGCGCGGCCGTCGACAGCGGGTCGAGGCTCAACGCGACCGGGGCGCGGTTGGCCACGAGGAAAATCACCAGAAAGACGCCGAGCGGTATCGTCACCAGCCAGCGCACGACCTTCTTCATGGGCGCGGCGCCGGCATCATGGGGCCTTCAGCTTCTTCGCCGGAGGCTTGGCGCCGCCGTTCAGACGGTCGCGGAGTTCCTTGCCGGGCTTGAAGAAAGGCGAGAATTTCTCGTTGATCGGCACCGGCTCGCCCGTGCGCGGATTGCGGCCGACGCGCGAAGGCCGGTGCTTGACGGAAAAGGCGCCGAAGCCGCGCAATTCCACGCGGTCCCCGCGCTGCAGGGCGCCCGCGATCTCGTCGAACACGACCGACACCAGCCGTTCGACCTCCCGGTGCAGAAGGTTCGGGTTTTCATCCGCAAGCTTCTGCACGAGTTCCGACTTGATCATGCGCTTTCCCGCCCCTGGTCGACTGTTTCCGGCCCGCCCCGCCTTGAAGCCAATAGGCGCCTGATATCAGAGACTTGACCCTCTCAAACCGTTGCTGCGGCGTCAAGGCGCTTCCGCGCCTCAAAGCCGCGGCGTAAGCGGGACGCCATGACAGAGCGGGTGAGGCCGGAGCGGGAAGGGGCGCGCGCCTCCTTCGGATTCAAGGACGTCGACGCCGATGAAAAGTCGCGCCTCGTCAGGCAAGTCTTTTCGAGCGTCGCCGGCCGTTACGACCTCATGAACGATTTGATGTCGGCGGGCGTTCACCGCGTCTGGAAGTCCGTGTTCATCGATCGCCTCAACCCGCAGCCGGGCGAGCGCCTTCTCGATGTCGCGGGCGGCACCGGCGACATCGCGCGCGCCTTCCTCGCCCGCGCCGACACGCGCCCGCGCAGCGCCGCGCTTCCCCCCGCAAGCGCCGTCATCTGCGACATCAACTTCGACATGCTGACGGCCGGGCGCGCGCGCGGG
This sequence comes from uncultured Caulobacterales bacterium, assembly GCA_964578685.1. Taxonomy (GTDB): domain Bacteria; phylum Pseudomonadota; class Alphaproteobacteria; order Caulobacterales; family Parvularculaceae; genus Amphiplicatus. The sequence goes on along the minus strand of CAZOEB010000022.1, from coordinate 27,395 downwards.
GCGTCGGGGCTCGAAGACCGCCTCGCCCATGTTTGCGGCGACGCTGAGAACCTTCCGTTCCCGGATCAATCGGTCGACGCCTATACGATCGCCTTCGGCGTCAGGAACGTGACGCGCATCGATCGCGCGCTCAGCGAAGCGCGCCGCGTCCTCAAAACCGGCGGACGCTTCCAGTGCCTTGAGTTTTCGCATCTCGCGACCGAAGGCCTTCAGAAACTCTACGACGCCTATTCCTTCAGCGTCATTCCCTGGCTCGGCGAGAAGGTCGCGGGCGACCGCGACAGTTATCAATATCTCGTCGAATCGATCCGCCGCTTTCCGAAGCAGGAACGCTTTGCGGCGATGATCGGCGAGGCGGGATTTCAGCGCGTCAAATTCGAGAATCTGTCGGCGGGCGTCGTCGCCATCCACTCGGGCCGGCGGATCTGACGGCGATGCTGAGCGCCGCGGAAGACTATTTTCGCCTCATCGCCGCCGCGGCGCGCCTGTCGCGCCATGACGCGCTGATCCCCGCCGAGGCCGCGCATCATCTGCCGGCGCCGGTGCGCTTCATCGGCGCGCTGACGCGCGCGGGCGCGCGGACGAAAGCGACGGATGGGCGCACGCTTCGCCCCGGCGAGCGCCTTGCGAGCGCGTTCGAACAGATGAGCCCCGCCTACGTCAAACTCGGCCAGTTCATGGCGACGCGGCCTGACATCATCGGCTTCGACATGGCGCGCGATCTCGGCCGGCTGCAGGACCGGATGCCGCCCTTTTCGCGCGCCGACGCGGTCGCCGAAATCGAGCGCGCCTTCGGCAAGCCGCTCGGCGAGCTCTTCACCGAGTTTTCCGAGCCGATCGCCGCCGCCTCGATCGCTCAGGTCCACCGCGCGACGCTGAAGGACGGGCGGCAGGTCGCGGTCAAGGTGCTCCGCCCACGGATCGAACCGCAGGTGACGGCGGAGTTCCGCGCCTTCGCCCGCGCCGCCCGCTTCCTGCAGGGCCTGTCCGCGACGACGCGGCGGATGGAGCCGGTGCGGTTCGTCGAAACGCTGAAGGCGGCGGCCGCCGTCGAGCTTGACCTCAGGATGGAGGCCTCCGCCGCCTCCGCGCTGAAAGAGGATCTTAAAGAGACGCCCGGCGTGCGCGTGCCGGAGATCATCTGGCCGCTCACGGCGCGGCGCGTGCTGACGCTCGAATGGATCGAGGCGACGCCGGTCAGCGATATCGCGGCGCTCGATGCGCGCGGCATCGACAAGCGCGCGCTCGCCCGCCGCGTGATCGAAGTTTTTCTGACGCAAGCCCTGCACAAGGGCTTTTTCCACGCCGACATGCATCAGGGAAACCTGATGATCGACGCGCAAGGGCGCCTCACCCTCGTCGATTTCGGCATCATGGGTAGGCTCGACGAGCCGACGCGGCGCACCTTCGCCGAAATCATCCACGGCTTCATCACCCGCGACTACATGCGCACGGCGAAAGTGCATTTCGACGCCGGCTATGTGCCGAAGACGCATTCGATCGAAGCCTTCGCGCAGGCGCTCCGCGCCGTCGGCGAGCCGCTGTTCGGCCTTTCCGCGGACCGCGTCGACATGAGCCGCGTTCTCCAGCAGCTCTTCGACGTGACCGCGCTTTTCGACATGCATCTGCGCCCCGAGCTTGTTCTCCTCCAGCGGACGATGGTCACGGTCGAAGGCGTCGCGCGGACGCTCGACCCCGCGATCAACATGTGGGAGGCGGCGACGCCGGTCGTGCGCGCGGCGATCGCCGACGCCATCGGACCGAAGCGCCAGTTCGACCGGCTGCGCGAGGCGACGCTGAAGGCCCTCGACATCGCGCCGCAATTGCCGCGCTATGTCGAGACGATCGCCGCGGCGTCGGCGCGCGTGTCGGACGAGAATTTCGGCGCCGGAACCGCCGCCTCGGAAGCGCTGATGCGCGACCTCGCGCGCGAGCGCCGGCTGATGCGCGGCGCCCTATGGTTTGCGGGCGCGGCGGCGTTGATCCTCGCCGCCGCACTGGCGTTTCGATAAAATTTTAGACAATTTGCTCAAGGCTCCTTCGCATTCCTTAGCGATATTCGAGCATCGCGGCGGGAAGGGGCGACGATGTTCGGATTGAAGTTCGGGGCGAAGAGGAAGCCGGCGGCGGGGGAATTGGTCATTGTACGGCTGAATGCTCGGCTGCAGCCGATGCATCGCGGCGAGCATTTCGAAGATCCGCTGATGGAGGTGATGGAGGAGCTCTCGCTCGGCGAGGTGACCGGCGGGGGCACGCAGCTCTCCGGCGACGACGCCGGCGTTTCGTTCTGCGAGATCGAACTGACCATGCCCGACACCGGCGAAACCGCGATCGCCGCGCTGATCGCGGCGCTCGAAGAACTCGGCGCGCCGAAAGGATCAAAGCTCCTCGTCGGCGACAGCGATGTTGAAACGCCGTTCGGAACCCACGAGGGCCTCGCCCTCTTTCTCAACGGGACCGGCCTTCCCGACGAGGTCTATGCGTCCTGCGACATCAATCACGTCATCGCGGAGCTCGACCGTCTGATGGGCGATCACGGCAGGTTCAGCAGCTACTGGGAAGGCGCGACCGACACGGCGCTTTACTGCTACGGCCCCTCCTTCACCGCGATGCGCGAAGCGATCGAGCCGCTGCTCGCCGGCTATCCGCTCTGCCAGAAGGCGCGCGTCGAACAGATCGCGTGAGGTGACTTCGGGTCGCCGCGACGCTATTTTCGCCCTATGTCCCAGCGCTCCGTCCTTCTCATCATCGGCGGCGGCATCGCCGCCTATAAATCGCTTGAGCTTATCCGCGAACTGTCAAAACGCGGGATCGGCGCGCGCGCGATCCTGACGAAGGCGGGCGCGGAGTTCATCACGCCCCTGTCCGTCGGGTCGCTGACAGGGGAGAAGGTTTTTTCAGATCTCTTCAACCTCACCGACGAAGCGGAGATGGGGCATATCGAGCTTTCGCGCTCGGCGGACCTTATCGTCGTCGCGCCGGCGACCGCCGACCTGATGGCGAAGGCGGCGAACGGCCTCGCGAACGACCTCGCCTCGACCGCGCTTCTTGCAACCGACAAGCCGGTTCTCTACGCGCCGGCGATGAACGTCCGCATGTGGGAGGCGAAGCCGACGCAGCGGAACCTCCGCACCCTGATCGATGACGGGGCGATGATCGTCGGGCCGAACGCCGGGGAAATGGCCTGCGGCGAGTACGGGGCCGGGCGCATGGCCGAGCCGCTTGAAATCGCCGACGCCGTCGAGGCGTATTTCTGCCGCGCGCTCAAGGGACCGCTGACCGGCAAGCGCGTTCTCGTCACCGCCGGGCCGACGCATGAGCCGATCGATCCCGTCCGCTACATCGCCAATCGCTCTTCGGGCAAGCAGGGCTACAGGATCGCCGAGGCGCTCGCGCGGCTCGGCGCCGAGGTGACCCTCGTTTCCGGGCCGACGGAATTGCGCGCGCCGGCGGGCCCGCGGACGGTGCGCGTTGAAAATGCGCGCGCCATGCTCGCCGCGGTCGAGGCGGCCCTGCCCGCCGATTGCGCCGTGATGTGCGCCGCCGTCGCCGACTATCGCCCCGAGATCGAGACCGATCATAAGATCAAGAAGGAGCGCGGCGGCCTCACCAATATTCCGCTGGCGGAAAATCCCGACATTTTGAAAACCGTCGCGCATCTGAAGACGGGCCGGCCGGCGCTTGTCGTCGGCTTCGCGGCCGAGACCGACGATGTCGTCGCGCATGCGCGCTCAAAGCGTTTGAAAAAGGGCTGCGACTGGATCGTCGCCAATGACGTCTCGGCGGGCGAACACTGCGCGATGGGCGGCGACCAGAACACCGTCACGCTGATCACGGAAAACGGCGAAGAGCGCTGGCCCGAAATGTCGAAGGAGGCCGTCGCCGAACGCCTCGCCCGCCGCATCGCAACCGCGCTCGGCGCCCCGCCGCTGACGCCGGCGCGCGCGGCGGAGTGAGGGCTCCTCCGCGCCTTAGTCGATCAAGGAATTTTGGAGATCGCCACCACCGCGAGCCCCACCGGCGCAATGAAGCGCAGGCAAAAGAGTATCGCGGGGCCGCCGCGCAAGCCGCGCAACGGAGCGGCCATCGCGCGCGCAGCGAACAGCGCGACGCCGATTCCCGATATCGGCAAGAGGATCGACGACGCCAGCGTGTCCAGTAGGTCGAAAAGACCAAGTCCGAAGAATTCGATCTTTGCGAGCCCGCTGATGGAAGCGATCACTGCCAGCGCCCCGGCGAGGATGGCCGCCGCGCAGGCGAGGCTTGCGGCGCGCGGCGTCAGCGACAGCTTGTCCTCCAGAGCGCGCGTCACGACGATCATGACCGCGATAATCGAGGAGAACGCCGCCATGAACACCGTGATGAAGAAGACGGCGGCGAGCAGCGGTCCACCCGGCAGGCGGGCGAAGGCGTCCGGCAGCACGACAAAGATAAGTCCCGGGCCCTGCGCAGGATCCGCCCCGGAACTGAACGCGACGCCCATGACGATGAATGCGCAAACGATCGAGATCGCCGTATCGATGAACGCAACCGTAAAGGCTAGATTCCCGATATCAGCGCCGCGCGGCAGATAGGCGCCGTACACCAGCATGCCGCACATGCCGATGCTGAGCGTGAAAAAGGCGTGGCCGATCGCCTCGCTGGCCGCATCGAGCGTCAGCGCGCTGAAATCGGGCCGCAGCAGATAAGCGGCCACGTTGAGCGGCGAAGGCGTTGCGAAAACTACAACGAGGGCGAGGAGGGCGAGGGAAGCCAGAAAGACTGGCGCCATCCAGCGCATCGCCGCTTCAATCCCGCGCACGGCGTCGCGCATCATGATCGCAGCGCCCGCCACGACGATCATGGCCGCAGCCGCCGCTTGCGCCGCAGCGTCTTCGGTGATCGCGGTGAAATAGGCCGCCGGACGGCCGATAGGCGCAGCAAGTGCTACGCTCTCTAGCGCATAGTGGAGCGCATAAAGCGCAACCCAGCCGGCGACGACCGTATAGAAACTCAAAATGACGAGGCCAGTGAGCGCCCCGAGGTCTCCGAGCATTCGCCAGTGACGCGACTGGCCGAGTTCCTCGGCCACGCGCTGAAACGCCGCGCCGGGACGCTCACCCCCGCGCGCGCCGATGGCGATCTCCGCGATGAGAATCGGCAGGCCGAGCAGCGCGAGACAGGCGAGATAGACGAGCACAAACGCGCCGCCGCCATTCTCGCCGACGATATAGGGAAACTTCCAGATATTGCCGAGGCCGACCGCCGATCCGGCGGCCGCGAGAATGAACATCGCGCGCGACGACCAGCCGAGCGCAGCGCCCTTGGGCGCGCCAAGCGTTTGAATTGTCATGTGATCACCCTGCGAAATAGGAATTAAGACGCATCAGCAGCGCGCCAATACGCAGGCCGGGCGCGACCTCAGTCTCGAATTCGCGCACGGGGTCGAAGCCCGCGCGACGATAGAAGTTCGCGGAGCCCAACGTCGCGACGAGGGCGATCGATCGCGCCCCGGCGATGCGCGCGTCGTCGATCGCCGCGTCCAGCATCCTGCGTCCCAGGCCGCGACCGGGAAAAGCCGCGGACGCCGCGACCGCTCGAATCAATGCGACCGGCTCGGGCGCATCAGGAGGCGCTTCAGATTCCCAGCAAGATCCGTCCGGATCGAGCCATGACCAAGCCGATGAGCCAACCGGCTGATCAAGCCAGTGCGCGATGAAACCGCACCGCGCGCGGAACGCGGCGTCTGCCCGCCCGGCGCCGAACCGGAGGGCCGCCTCCACCTCGACCGGAGCGTAGGGTCCGGGCTCGCTCCGCAGACACGCAGCGAATAAGGCAGAGAGCGCCGGCAAATCCTCCGGCTCGGCCCTGCGGATCACCGCTTGTTCGTTAAAATGGACCATTTTTATTCCTTATTGCCTTTGGGTGAACGATCGTTCGTTTTATAGAGCTTCGCCGGCAAATATCGCCACAACCACGCGCCGTCAAGCGGGTTTGTTATTTTTAATGAAAAATTGTTCGCTATACTGCGGCCATGGAAGATCCAAAGCAGCAAGTCGGCACCCGCATTCGTGACCTGCGCCAGTCCCGGCGCATGTCGCTCTCAGACCTCGCGCGGGAGTCAGGCGTCGCCAAGGCGACGCTTTCCAACATCGAGGCGGGCGAGGCTAACCCGACGCTCGAAACCCTCTGGCAGCTCTCACGCGCGCTGCGTGCGCCGCTCGGCAGCTTCTTCGGCGAGCCCCGCACCGACGTAAGAATCGTTCACGCTGACGAGATGCAGCGCGTCGACGGCGCATCCTTGCGCGGCTTCATCGCCGCGATGTTCGACGTCGAAGCCTCAAGACTTGAGTTCTTCGTGGGGACTTTTGTCGAAGGAATCGTTCATCGATCGCCGGCGCATCAGCACGGCGTCGTCGAACACATCTTCCTGCATCGCGGACGTCTGCGCGTCGGGCATGAAGGCAAGGAGGTCGAAATCGCAGGGGGAGACTACATGCGCATGGAGGCCGACCGTCCCCACTCTTACGAGGCGCTGTCTGGCGATCTCCACTTCACGCTCGTCATGCAATATCCGCACGAGCTCGAGAGCCTGCGACTTTATCAGGAATTGCACAGGCCCGCGCAGCTGGCGCCCGGATAACGCCATGGACGCACAACAGCGCTGATTGTGCGAGAGGCCGCCTCCCTACTCCCCCGCTGCGCGCTTGGCCGGCGCGAGGGCTTCTTCCCCTTGGCGCGCGGCCATCGCGGCGTCGATCGCGGCGAGGCGTTCCTCGCGCGGCCGGTCGCCGCCGGACGCGAGGCGCTGGACGCCGACATAATCGAGCTTGCCCGTGCCGAGGATCGGCACTTCTTTCACCGAGACGATTTTCTTCGGCACCGCGATTTCCGGAACGCCGTGATTCTGCGCCCAGGCGAGGAGCGCCGAGCGGTCGGGCGCGGGATGGTCGGTGACGAGCACGATCTGCTCGCCCTTGCGCTCGTCGGGGAGGATCGCGGCGGCGTGCATGTTGTCGGGCCAGAGCGCGGTCGCGCAGTTTTCGACGACGGCGAGCGAGACCATCTCCCCGCCGATCTTGGCGAAGCGTTTCATCCGCCCACGGATCGCCATGTAGCCCGCTTCATCGAAGGCGACGACGTCGCCGGTGTCGTGCCAGCCGTCCTTCGGCGGCGTGACGACGCCCGGCGCGTCGGGCGTGATGTAGCCCTGCATGATGTTGGGGCCGCGCACGTAGAGCCGCTTGCCGGGCGCAAGGCCCTCCACCTCTTCGAGCTTCACCTCGATGCCGGGGAGCATCTTGCCGACCGTGCCGGAGCGGATGTCGCCCGGCTGGTTCGCGGCGAGCACCGGCGAGGCCTCGGTGACGCCGTAGCCTTCCAGCACCTCGAAGGAGAAGCGCCGTTCCGCCATCTGCCGCGTTTCGTCCTTCACGCGCTCGGCGCCGCAGACCGCGATCCGGAGCGAGGACATCGCCCCTTCGTCCGCCGCGCGCATATATTGCTGGAGGAAGGTGTCGGTCGCGAAGAGGACGGTCGCGCCCGTCTCGAAAATCCGCTTCGGGATCGCCTTCGTCTGCAAGGGCGAGGGATGCAGCGCCACCGGATAGCCGTTGAGGATCGGCCACAGCGTGCCGGCGGTGAGGCCGTAGCAGTGGAAGGTCGGCAGCGGGTTGAAGAAAATATCCGTCGGCAGAATTTCGACGTGCTCGGCGATCTGGTAGATGTTCGAGAGAATGTTCGAATGGCTGAGCGCGACGCCCTTGGGGTCGCCTTCCGTCCCTGACGTGAAGAGGATGATGCCGAGGCTGTCGGGCTCCGGGCTCGCCGAGAATAGGCGCGGCATCAAGGGCCCGAGGACCGCGCGCCCCTTGTCGAGCGGCGACAGCGCTTCCTTCATGTCCTCGAGATAGAGAAAGTCGACATCGGGTTCGAGTTCGGCGATGAGGCCTTCGAGCTTGCCGATCTCGATGAATTTCCGCGCGGTGACGACCTTCTTCACCTCCGCCGCGCGCGCGGCGGCGCGGAGGTTTCGCGCGCCCGCCGTGAAATTGAACATCGCCGGCGTGCGTCCCTGCGCGAAGGCCGCCATCAGCGCGATGACGGCGCCGGCGCCCGTCGGCAAGAGGATGCCGACCTTTTCGCCGGCTTGGGTCGCGCGGGCGAGCGGCCCGCCGATCGCAAAGCTCGCCCGGATGATCTCCGCATAGGTCAGCTCGCGCCCGTCGCCGTCGATGACGGCGACCGACTTCGCGCCCTTTTTCCGGGCCGCGGCGAGCAAGGCATGAAATATCGATTTACGCGCACGGCGTTCGATACGCCGGAGGGTTTCGTCCATTCAGCGCCCCTGAAGGAGAGCCGCTCCCAATCGGCTCTCTTGGTCTTCCGTCCGCCGCCTTCCCTTGCGGCTGGCGAAGACCCTGGTTGTTATCGCTGGACCGTTCCCCGACGGGTCCAGGCCGCGAAGCGCCCCCGCCCGAGGGACCGCACGGCTTCTTTCCAATCATTACTAGATGGAGAGCGCCGGGCCAACCGGCAAGCACCCCATTGCTAGTGAGTGATCACTTACATGGGTATACCGCGGGGATTTGTCAAGTGAGCGCTTACTCGCAAGAACTTGCCGGCTACCCAGATCGACTGCGCGGGCATTCCTTTCGCCCTCGCCTTCCTGCCGGACGGCGCTAGACTCCGCGCCGGAAGAAGGACCCTCCTGATGACCGACGCCGGCAGCCATGCCGCTCCCCGTATTCTCGTCCGGCGCCTGCCGCATGGGCTAGGCCTTGCGCTGCCGGCCTATGAGACGGCGCTCGCCGCCGGGGCGGACCTGCGCGCTGCGGTTCCGGAGACCACGCCCATGGTCCTCCAGCCCGGCGAGCGGGCGATGGTGCCGACCGGCCTTGCGATCGCCCTGCCCGCGGGATGGGAGGCGCAGGTGAGGGCGCGGTCGGGCCTTGCGGCGAAGTTCGGCGTCGGCCTCGTCAATGCGCCCGGCACGATCGACGCCGATTACCGCGGCGAGGTCAAGGTCATCCTCATCAATCACGGTACGGATGAATTCATCATCCGCCGCGGCGACCGCATCGCGCAAATGGTGATCGCGCCGGTCTTCCAGGCGGCCTTCGTCGAGGCGGAGACGCTTGACGAGACCGCGCGCGGAGCGGGAGGGTTCGGATCGACAGGCGTTTGAGGGCGGGCGTCAGAAAAGAGGCTTGCGATGAATTGGGAGGCGTTTCCGGGCGGGTTTCGCAACGCAGTGATCCTGATCGGGTTTCTGTCGATCGCCGGCGGGCTGATCGTGCGGCGCACCCATCCGATGAACAGGGGCCTCGGCATGGGTTTCATCACGACCGGCGTCACCATGATCGCGCTGTCGATCGCCGGCCGCGTGTGGGGATGGTGGTAGGCAGGCGATGCTCGACACCGACGCGCGCGAGCGCTACCTGCGCCATATTCTCCTCAAGGAAATCGGCGCGCAGGGCCAGCAGAAGCTGAATGAGGCGCGCGTTCTCGTCGTCGGCGCCGGCGGGGTCGGCAGCCCGGTCATCCAGTATCTCGCCGCCGCCGGCGTCGGACGGCTGACCGTCGCCGACGATGATCGCGTCGCGCTTTCCAATCTGCAACGCCAGACGATCTATCGCGACGAGGATGTCGGCGCCCTGAAGGCCGAGCGCGCGGCGGCGTTCGCGCGCGCGCTCAATCCCGCCATCGACGTGACGGCGCTCGCCGAGCGGCTCGACGGATCCCGCGCCGATGCGTTGTTCCGCGACCACGATCTCGTCATCGAAGGCGTCGACACGATCGAGGCGCGTCAGATGCTGAATGCGGCGAGCGTTGCGGCGCGAACGACTCTTGTCTCCGCCGCGCTCGGCAGGTTTGAGGCTCAGATCTCGGTTTTCAAACCTTGGACGGGGCCCGATCTTCCCTGTTATCGCTGCTTCGTCGCGGAGACGCCGCCGCGCGAGGCGGTGCTGACCTGCGCCGAGGAAGGCGTCGTCGGGCCGCTCGCCGGGATCGCGGGCGCCGTCGCCGCGCTGGAAGCGGTGAAGGAAATCGCCGGCGCCGGGGAGACGCTCGCCGGAAGGCTCTTCATTTTCGACGGATTGCGGCTTACGGCGAGGACCGTTCGCCTGCCGCGCGATCCGGAATGTTCCGTATGCGCCATGATTTCCCGGTTGAGGAGCGTCTCATGAGACTTTGCGCCGTGCTGCTGCTTTCATCGCTCGCGCTCGGCGCCTGCGCCAAGTCGCGCCTCCTCCCGCCGCCGCCGAAATCCTATTATGTCGACGGCGCGCCGATGTCGGCGGCGCTGCAGACCGCGCCGGATTTTTCCGGCGTCGTCATCGCGGGGGAAAAAGGCGAAACGCTGTTTGCGACCGCGCTCGGCCTCGCCGATCGCGAAACCGGGCGATCCCTGTCGCTCTATGACAGCTGGCGCTGGGGCTCGATTGCGAAAATGGCCGCCGCGATCCTCGTGCTGCAGGAAGTCGAGGGCGGGCGCCTCGCGCTCGACAAGACGCTCGCCGAGCAGGCGCCGGAATTTCAGGGCCACCCCGCCGGCAAGGCGACCTTGCGCCAGCTCCTCCAGCACACGTCCGGCATCGCCAATGTCGACCGCGGCCCGGCGGACGCAGCGGGCGTTCCCCTGCCCTTCAGCGCTGACGCGGGCGTTCGCACGGACGCTTTTGAGGCCTGCGCCGGCCCCGCGGAAGGCGCGCCCGGCGCGCGCTTCGACTATAACAACTGCGATTACATCGTGCTCGGGCGCCTGCTCGAAACAAAAACAGGAAAGACGTTCCGGGAATTGTTCCGTGAGCGGATCGCCGAACCGGCGGGGATGCGCGGCGCAGACGTGGCGCCCGGCAGGTGCGAGGAAAGCGTCAAGGGCTATGAAACGGCGGACAAGGCCGAGCCGCCCGTCAACCCGGGCGCCTATGGCGCGGCCGGCGCGCTGTGCGGTCCGCCGCGCGCGTTGCAGGCGTTCGCCGCGGCGGCGATGGCCGGCAAGCTGATCGGACAGCCGATGCGCGCCGAAATGCGCAAGAGCGATCCCGCCCTCGGCTATGCGGGCCTCGGCGTCTGGTCTTATGAGGCGCCGCTCGACGGCTGTGCGGCCCCGACGGCGCTGGTCGAGCGCCGCGGCGCGATCGGCGGCGTTGAAGTGCGGCTGCTGATGGCGCCGGCGATCGAGCGCAGCCTCGTCATTTTTTCAAACCGCGCCGACGTGCCGCTCGGCGAATTGTGGGCGGGCGAGGGCCTGACCTACGCGCTCGCGAGCGCGGCCTTCTGCAAGATTTAGAACGTCGGGCGATCGATTTGAAACATGAGACGCGGTCATCGCTGGACTTGTTCCGGCGATCCATGCCCCAAGGATGCCCGGAACAAGTCCGGGCATGACCTTTCGCCAGACTTGGAATGAACGTCAGCTGCGCTGCAAGCGGACTGACCGAGGCGGTGCGAGGCTCAGCTCTTGAGCGTCAGCACGACGACTTCGCCCGGAGAAACCGAGACCTTGGTCTCGTCGAAGCTCGGCTTCTTCAGCTTGGGCTTCACGTCGTTCGAGAAGATGAAAGGCTCTTTCGGTTTCCCGAGCGCATTGCGGTTGAGCTTGCCGTCGCCGTTTTCGTCGAGATAGGCGACGATGGAATATTCCCCGGCCTTGAGACCGCGCACGGCGACAACCGCCAGGCCGTCGTCGCCGACCTTTGCATGATGACGGGACGCCGGCGATTCAAGGAAGGTCGCGGGATCATCATAAACGGCGAGGCGAACCTCGCGGCCTTTGCCGACCTCGGAATGAACGGCAAGCACAATCGCGTCCGCCGCGGAAAGCCGGGCGTAGGCGTCATAACCCGGCGCGCTGTCCGCAACCGCTGACCCGCCGCCGACGGCCAGAAGGGCCATCGCCCCCGCCGCTATCCGAAAATGCCCGCCCGAAACCATACCGTTAACGAACCGTTACCGCCGCCGGGATCCCGCGCCCGGAGCGTCTCTAAATTAGCAGCCTTTCGTGCAAATCAACTTAAAATTCGGTCCCGGCCGATCACCATGATGCGATGCGGCGCAAGGCGTTACGCGATTGCAACGCCCGAGCTGAGGAACCCCGCAAATCGGGGGGCGCCTTTTGCGTAACGCTGCTCAGCCCGGGCGACAGTGAAGCCCGCCGCCCCGATGAGGGCGAGCGGGTCGCGATTGAGGTGACACCCGCCCGCAAGCTTTCCCCAAAGGGGATCGAGACGGTCTTGAAACCGGCGCACCGCGGCGTCGGGCGCGGCGCCATGTTCGAGAAAGAGAAGCCTGCCCGCCGGCTTCAGCACCCGGCGCATGCCGGCGAGCGCGCGCGGCGCATCGGGGATGGTGCACAGCGTGAAGGTGGTGACGACCGTATCGACCGACCCCGTGTCGAGCGGAATTTCCTCCGCCTTGAGATCAATCCATTCAAACGGCGCCGGCAGCGCTTCCACCCGGCGGCGCGCGCGGGCGCGCATCGCCGCCGAGGGTTCGAGCGCGATCAGCCGGTTGACTTTTTTGGGATCGTAGAACGGCGCATTGTGCCCCGAGCCGAAACCGATTTCGAGGACGACGCCGGCGGCTTCGGGCACGATCTTGGCGCGTTCGCGCCGGATCGGCGCCAGCGAGCAGGCGAAGCTGACGAGCGTCGGCTCGATGAACGAAGCGTAAAGTCCCATGGCCTTCCATCGCCCGCTGCAAGCGCCCAAGTTCAAAGGTGCGCCGCAGTCGGCGCTGACGCAACGCCCCGCTGCATCCCGGCCACAGCATGCACAGGAGGTTCGCCATGCAGAAACTCTTCTTCACAGCGCTCATCATCGCAGTCGCCGGCTGCGCAAAGGACGACCCTGCCGCGACTGAGACCTTGCCGCCGCCGCCCGCGGCCGCCGCCCCCGCTGAAAGCACAGAGCCCGATGAAGATGCGGCGCCTGCGCTTCAAGGGCTTTCCGCCTCCGGCGAAGTCACATGGCCGGAGGACGCCGCCCTGCCGGCGGACGCCAAGCTTCGTGTCACGCTCATCGACGCATCGAAGGCGGATGCAGGCGCTGAAACGCTGGCCGAGGCGACCTATCCCGTCGCCGGCGGTCCGCCGGTGACCTTCACCCTGACGACCGATAAGGCCGTAGACCCGCGCGCGAAGCTTGCGGTCAGGGCCGAGATCAGCGACGGCGCCGCGCTTCTCTTCACCAGCGAAACGCAAACCCCGGTCTCGCCAGTTGACGGCGATGACGATCTCGTCCTCTTGCTCCAAGCGGTCGAGCCCGCTCCCTGACCCTCGGCCGGCGCCGCGCCGTTCGATGGTGTACGGATTGATTCAAGCCCGCGGCGGATCCGAGCAGGCGTCGTCTTGTCCGCCGTCCCCGGTTTCGCGGAGGCGAGCGGGAAAAGAGGCTGACTTGCGGTCCGCGCGACAGGATCAAACGCCGGACGCGATCATCGAGGGCGGCCGCGTCAGCTAAGCCCCAGAATGACGCGGTCGGGCGGCTTATGGCCGTCGGCGAACATCTTGATGTTGATGATCACGCGCTCGCCCATTTCGAGCCGGCTTTCGATCGTCGAGGACGCCATATGCGGCAACAGGACGACGTTCGGCGCCGACAGGAGGCGCGCATTGGGCCGCGGCTCCTTCTCGAAGACGTCGAGGCCCGCGCCGGCGAGACGCCCCGCGACGATGGCGTCGGCGAGCGCTTCCTCATCGATGATTTCGCCGCGCGAAATGTTGACGACATAGGCGTCGGGCTTCATCAGCGCGAGGCGTGCGCGCGAGAGCAGATGATGGGTCTCCGGCGTCGACGGGCAGTTGACCGACACGATGTCGACCGCGGCGAGCATCGCGTCGAGATCGGGCCAGAAGCGCGCGCCGAGTTCATCTTCGATATGCGGATTGATCGGCTTGCGGTTGTGATAGTGGATCGAGAGACCGAAGGCCTTCGCCCGCCGCGCGATCGCTTCGCCGACGCGGCCCAATCCGATGATCCCGAGCGCCTTGCCGCGCACGCGCCGCCCGAGCATCCAGGTCGGCGTCCAGCCTGAAAATGCGCCGTCTTCGAGCGCCCTGACGCCTTCGACAAGGCGGCGCGGCACCGCGAGAATGAGGGCCATCGCCATGTCGGCGGCGTCCTCAGCGAGCACGGAGGGCGTGTTCGTCACCGTGACGCCGCGCGCATTGGCGGCCGCGACGTCGATGTGATCGACGCCGGCGCCGAAATTGGCGACGAGTTTCAACCGGTCTCCCGCGCGCGCGAAAAACGCCGCATCAAGCGCGTCGCCGAGCGTCGGCGCGAGCACGTCGACATCCTGCGCGAGCGCGACGAGGCGGTCGGCGCTGAGCGGCGCGCCTGCGGGATTGAGGATCGTATCGAAAAGCGCTGAGAGGCGCGCCTCGACCGCGTCCGGCAGTTTCCGCGTCACTCCGACTCTCAAACGGCGGTGCGGCATCGAATTCCTTTAGCTGGCGGCGCATAATGCAGCCTTAACGCTTCGTTAAGCGTCCTTCGCAAAATGTAAATGTCGAGCCGCAAGGGCTCGCGCCCGCCCGCCCGATAGTTTCGCCCCTGTAGTTCCGGCCCGATGACTTTGCGCGCCGCCCTGTTTCTGATCGCGCTGCATTTGAGCGCTCTCCCGTCCCCTTCGCAAGCCGACGGCGGCGCGCCGCGCATAAGGATCGACACGCCCTCAGGCCAGCCGGTGCCCCGGTTCGTCAGCCTCAAGCATGAAGAGACAAACTGCCGGATCGGCCCCTCCGCCAGCCATCCCGTTCGCTACGTCTTTCGCCGCAAGGGCGCGCCGGTGCTGGTCATCGCCGAGTCGGTCGATCACTGGCGCAAATTACGCGATGCGGCCGGTGATGAATGCTGGGCCCACCGCGTGATGCTGCGCGCGCAAACGCATGTGCAGGCGACCGAAGAAACGGTGCTGCGGAAAAAGCCGGCGTCGGATGCTGATGCGAGCGCGACGCTCGGTCCCGGCGTTCTCGCCCGCATCGATGCGCGCAAGGACGGCTGGCTGAAGGTGTCGGCCGGCGGCGCCGAAGGCTGGGTTCCCGCCGGCGCCGTCTTTGGCGGCGAGACGCTCGCCGCCTTCGGTGAGCCGCGCGATTGACCCTCGTTCGCGCGCGCTTTACGGCTCCCGCGACGAACGAGCGGCGAGCGGCGCCGGCGGCCGGAAACGATGACCGATAAAACCAGTTTCACGCGCGAAGAGTTGCTGCAATGCGGCATGAACGGTTTCGCCGGGCCCGGAACGGCGCAGCTGCCCGTGCCGCCGATGCTGATGTTCGACCGCGTGACGCACATCGCGCGCGACGGCGGCCCGCATGGCCGCGGGCAAGCGATCGCCGAACTCGATGTGCATCCGGCCTTGTGGTTTTTCGAATGTCATTTCCCCGGCGATCCCGTTATGCCGGGCTGTCTCGGCCTTGATGCGCTGTGGCAGATGGTCGGGTTTTTCCTCACCTGGTCAGGATTGCCCGGCAAGGGGCGCGCGCTCGGCTGCGGGGAAGTCAAATTTGCGGGACAGGTGACGCCCGCGGTGCGACTGGTGCGCTATGAGATTGACCTCCGCCGCGTAATGAGCGGCCGGCTGGTGCTCGGCATCGCGGACGGGCGCGTCATCGCCGATGAGAAGCCGATTTATGAGGCGAAGGACCTTCGCGTCGGGTTATTCTCCGATGCGCAATTGAAAGCTGGCGCTGGGGCTTAGCGCGAGGCTGATCGGGAGGACTATGAGACGGGTCGCGATCACCGGCATGGGCGTCGTCTCGTCGATCGGCGCGAATGTCGCCGAGGTGACGCGCGCTCTTAAGGAAGCGAAATCGGGCGTCACCTTCGCGCCGGAGTTCGCCGAGCTCGGCTTCCGCTGTCAGGTCTATGCGCGCCCGAGCGTCGATCCGGAAGTTGCGCTCGACCGCCGCACCCGCCGCTTCATGGGCGAGGGCGCAGCGTGGAACTACATCGCGATGCAGGAAGCGATCGCAGACGCGCGTCTTGCGCCGGACGAAATCTCGCATCCGATGACCGGCATCATCATGGGCTCCGGCGGCCCGTCGACCGCGGCGATCGTCGAGGCGGCGGACGTGACGCGCGCAAACAAGAACACCAAACGCATCGGCCCGACCGTCGTGCCGAAGGCGATGTCTTCGACGAACTCGGCGACGCTCGCGGTGCCGTTCAAGATCCTCGGGGTCAATTACTCGATCTCATCCGCCTGCGCGACCTCCGTGCACTGCATCGGCGCGGCGGCCGAGCAGATCATCTGGGGCAAGCAGGACGTCATGTTCGCCGGCGGCGGCGAGGATTGCCACTGGACGATGTCGAACATCTTCGACGCCATGGGCGCGATGGCGACGCGCTACAACGCGACGCCGTCGACCGCGAGCCGCGCTTACGACAAGAACCGCGACGGTTTCGTCATCGCCGGCGGCGCGGGCGTCGTCGTGCTCGAAGAAATGAACCGCGCCAAGGCGCGCGGCGCGACCATCTACGGCGAGATCGTCGGCTATTACGCGAACTCCGACGGCTACGACATGGTGCAGCTTTCCGGCGAGGGCGCCGTGCGCTGCATGAAGGCGGCGATGGCGAGCGTGAAACAGCCGATCGACTATGTGAACACGCACGGCACCTCGACGCCGGTCGGGGATTCAAAAGAAACGGCGGCGCTGCGCGAAGCGTTCGGCGGCAAGGTGCCGCCCTTCTCCTCGACAAAGTCGCTCACCGGTCATTCGCTCGGCGCCGTCGGCGCGCAGGAGACGATCTATTCCCTCATCATGATGCGCGACCGGTTCTTGTGCGAGAGCGCGCATATCGAGGAGCTCGATCCCGAATTCGAAGGTCTGCCGATCGTCCGCCGGCGCATCGACAACGCCAAGATCGACTGCTTCCTGACGAATTCCTTCGGCTTCGGCGGCACCAACGGGTGCCTGGTCGTGGCGCGGGTGGCGTAGGTTCAACAGTCTGAACCTATCGGAAGGGCCAAATGAGGCGTCTCGGGATTTATGTGATCATCACGGCTTGCTTGCTGGCGCCTGACGCAAATGCGCGCATTCGGCGAGATGTGAGCTACGAAGAACTCTACAACAGCTCCGATTTGATCGTAATCGCTCGACCCACGACGAAAACGACAGACACTGACGAAAGCACATATTTTGAAAAAATCGTAAGGACAGGCATAGACGGCAAGAAAACGCGCGTTCCAGCGATCGGCGTTGAGACCAGCTTCGATGTTTCGCTCGTCATCAAAGGTGATTGCCCTTCCAAGAGTATTGTCCTGCATCACTACCGCACGACACCACCTTCGGAAAATGCGCCGCTCTCGATCGGTGGTCCAGCGGTAGTGTCGTTCGATCCCTCCGACTCACGTAGGCGCCGAGATGTGATGCTATTTCTGGTGAGGGAACAGGATGGCCGATATGCCCCCTATGGCGGCCAGACAGATCCCGGCACCACCTCGATTTTTGCCCTGGAGCGCCCTCACTAAGCGAAGTAGACCGGCTGAGCATGAAACCAAATCGGTTTGAAAAGAATCAAAGGATCAGCTCTTATGACCGACGAAGCCCCCTTCCCCGCCGGCAGCCTGATGAAAGGCAAGCGCGGCCTCATCATGGGCGTCGCCA
>CAZOEB010000022.1:0-9699 GCA_964578685.1 uncultured Caulobacterales bacterium | reverse complement strand
TTCCCCGCCGGCAGCCTGATGAAAGGCAAGCGCGGCCTCATCATGGGCGTCGCCAACAAGAATTCGATCGCATGGTCGATCGCGCAGCAGCTTCATGCGCAAGGGGCCGAGATCGCCTTCACCTATTTGAACGAAGCGATGGAGCGGCGCGTGCGCCCGCTCGCCGAGAGCCTCGGCGCGAAACTCATCCTTGAATGCGACGTGCTTGACGATCTTCACATGGAGAAGACCTTTGCGACCATCGCGAAGGAATGGGGGACGCTCGACTTCCTCGTCCATTCGATCGCCTTCACCGACAAGGCGGCGCTTGAGGGATCTTTCGTCGCCAACACCTCGCGCCAGAATTTCAAGGACACGATGGACGTCTCTGCGTTCTCCTTCGTCGACGCCGCGCATCGCGCCTCGAAGCTGATGGCGAACGGCGGCGCGATGGTGACGCTCACCTATCTCGGCTCCGAGCGCACGATCCCCAATTACAACGTCATGGGCGTCGCCAAGGCGGCGCTGGAAGCCTCGATGCGTTACATCGCGCGCGACCTTGGGCCGGCGGGGATCCGCGTCAACGCGATTTCCGCGGGGCCGATCAAGACGCTCGCCGCGGCCGGCATCTCCTCGGGGCGGCACATGTTCTCGTTCAACCGGAAATCATCGCCCTTGCGCGACGACACCGACCCCAAGGGCGTCGCCGGCGCGGCGCTCTATCTCCTTTCCGATCTCGGGACCTCTTGCACCGGCGAGACGCTGCATGTCGACGCCGGCTTCCATATCGTCGGCATGCCGGACGAGGACGCGCTGAAGGCGGAGTAGCTGACTTGTGCAAAGCTTGCGCAATTGTCATTGATCCGTAACCGGACTGTCGGCGAACCGTCAGCAGCCTGACATTTGCGCGTCACCGAACGCCCTTAGCCCGCGCCCCGACATGGGTGCGGGGCGCAAGCGATGAGAAGCGACGGGTTCGGGCGCAAGGCGGCATGGTTTATTGCGGCGCTCGCCGCCGCAGCCTTCACGGGAGGCGCCGCCTTGAGCGTGTCGGAGCGCACAGCGCGAAAATCGATGACGCCGATCGGGGCCCCGGTCGTCGCGGTCGGCCATCGCGGCGCGATGCGCTTTGCGCCCGAGAACACCCTCGCGGGCTTCGATAAGGCGATCGAGATGGGCGCGCGCGCCGTTGAGATGGACGTGCGGATGACGGCGGACGGGCATTTCGTCGTCATGCACGACGCGCGCGTCGACCGCACGACCGACGGACGGGGAAGCGTCGCCAGGCTGACGCTCGCCGAGATCAAGGCGCTCGACGCAGGCTCATGGTTTGCCCCGGAATTCACCGGCGAGCGCGTGCCGACGCTGCGGGAGGCGCTGCGCCATGTGAAAGGCCGCGCGGGCGTCGACATCGACTTCAAGGCGGGCCCGGAGGATTCGGCCGCGCGCATCGCGGCGATCCTCGATGAGGAAGGTTTCGACGACGGCTCCCTCGTCACCGTGTTCGTCCGCGCCTGGCATTATCGCATGATGAAGCCGCTGCCCGCGCGCTACGCGCTGCGGCCGCATTTCCAGAGCCGCGACGCGACGCGCGCGGCCCGCGCCGACGGCGTCGACATCATGGGCCTCCGGCGGCGCAACTGGAGCTTTCGCGCCGCCCGGGCGATCGCCGACAACGGCATGGCTCTCTTCGCCAACGTGATGGGCCGCGATGACGGGCCGAAAGGATTTGACGCGGCGCTGCGCGCCGGCGCGCGCTTCATCCAGACCGACCGGCTCGATCTCCTCGTGCCCTATCTTGAAGAACGCGGATTGCTTGCGGCGTGCGCACCCTCGCGCGATCTGTCCTGCGGCGCAGAGACGCCGCTGCGCGTCGCGAGCGGTCCGGCTGGCGGCGACTGATCAGCCGCCGAGCGCCTGCGCGAGCCGCGGCAGCCCCACCGCCATGACGACGCTGATGACGAGGCCGAGCGTCGCCTTTCCGGCGTCCATGGCCACGATTTTGAACGTCGCGCCGGGCGAGCGGATCTTATCGATCGTCGCGATGGCGAATTCGCGGCCCGCGATGAGCCCGAGAAACGCCCACGTCGTCGACATCGGCGTGCTGTTCATATAGGCGAAAAAAGCGAGGATCGTCGCAAAGGTGAAGTCGATGATCGTCGCCGAGCGGATATCGACGACATTGGTCTTGGTCCGGAGAATCTTCTGCACCGGCCCGCCTTTGGCGATGAAGGTGATCAACAAGAGAGCGAGGACCACGGCGAGCGAACCGGCGGCGGCCTCTGGGCTGAGCTGCCGCGGCAGATAGATGTAGATGTTGGCGAAGTCCTGGATGAGCCACGCCGACCAGAGATAGGCGGTCGAGATCCATTGCAGCAGAATCCAGATCGGCTTTTGCGCCTGTTCCGGTGTCTTCAGGAACCAGCGCTCGACCGTCGGCGCGAGCAGGGTGTAGAGCGCGAGGCCGCCCATGAAGGCGAAGGCGTAGGCCTGCAGCGACTTCATCAGCATCCCCTGCAGTCCCGCAAGACTTGCAAAGATCGTCAGGATCATGAAGGTCGTCGATACCGGAATGCCGAGCGCGGTGATCAGGAGCAGCATCACCGCAGGAATGACGTGATACCACTGGACATCGAAGACCGGATATTTCTTCACGTCGGCGAGACGGCCCCAGGACGGGTCGCCGTCATAGATGATGTAACCATAGCCGAAGGTGACGACGAGCACCGTGCCCGCGAACAGAAACAGCGCCCACACAGGCAGCTTCTGGTTCGAATTGATGAACGTGCCGAGCGTCTGCAGCGCATCATTGCCGACGACCGCGTAAGCGGCGAAGAGAAAGCCGAGCGCGGCCCAGATGCTGACGCCGAAAATTTCCATGCTGAGACTTGCCTCCCCGCAGCGCGTTCCGCCCGATCGGCGCTCGCTTCGGCGGGGGCCTCATCGGTTTTTTTTGTTTCCCTTTTGTGACAAGAGACGCACAGACCGCGCTTTTTATCATCGGCGCGCCGAAGCGTTGCGTAGAAGGCGCTAAAGGCTAAGCTCAGAGTGCGGAACGCTTCATGAACATCCGGACGAAAATCGCTATGGCGCTGCCGCTAGACCACCCTGTCCTGCCGCAGCGGCGGCTCGGCGTCCTGCTCGTCAATCTCGGCACGCCCGCGGCGCCGACGACGCCCGCCGTGCGCCGCTATCTGGCGGAATTTCTGTCCGACCGGCGCGTCGTCGATTATCCGCGCGCGCTGTGGCTGCCGTTGCTCCATGGCGTCATCTTGAACATCCGCCCGGCGCGCAGCGCCGAAGCCTACGCCAAGATCTGGACGGAAGCCGGCTCGCCCTTGCGCGTTTACGCCGAGCGCGCCGCGGCCGCGCTGAAGGAAAAGCTCGGGAGCCGGGCGATTGTCGACTTCGCCATGCGTTACGGCGCGCCCTCGATCGCGGAGCGCGTCAAGGCGCTGCAGGAACAGGGCTGCGACCGCATCGTCATCCTTCCGCTCTATCCGCAGCATTCGCGCTCGACGACGGCGAGCGTCGGCGACGCGGTGTTCGACGCGCTGAAGCCGCTCGTCTGGCAGCCGGCCGTGCGGATGGCGGCGGCCTATCACGACCACCCCGCCTATATCGACGCGCTGGCGAAGTCGGCGCACGAAAGTCTCGGCAAGCTCAGCTGGACGCCGGAGCGCATCCTTTTGTCGTTTCACGGAACGCCGAAGCGGCATCTGACCGAGGGCGATCCCTATCACTGCCATTGCCTGAAGACGGCGCGTCTCTTGCGCGCGGCGATGGGCTGGAGCGAGGCGTTCGCGCCGGTGACGTTCCAGTCGCGCTTCGGCCGCGAGGAATGGCTCGGCCCCGCGACCGACGACATGATCGCGGGCGCCGCGCGCGACGGCGTGAAACGCCTCGCCGTGATGACGCCCGGATTTCTCGCCGATTGCCTCGAAACGCTCGAGGAGATCGCCATCGGCGGCGCGGAGACGTTTCACGCCAACGGCGGCGGCGACTTCGCAGCCCTCCCCTGCCTCAATGATTCGCCCTATATGACGACGCTCCTCGACGCGCTTGTGGCGCGCGAGGCTGCGGGGTGGATCGAAGGCTGATCGATGGAAGAACTGCTCGCAACGCCGGCCTTTTGGGGCAGCCTTGTCACGCTGACCTTTCTCGAAATCGTTCTCGGCGTCGACAACCTTCTTTTCGTGTCGATCGCGGTCGCAAATCTCAAAGGCGCGGCGCAGAAGAATGCGCGGCGCATCGGCGTCTGGGGCGCGATGGTGCTGCGCGTCGTCATGCTCGGCGGCATCTTCTGGATCATCAATCTCGACAAGGAGCCCTTGTTCACGCTCCCCTCGGCGCTCGCCGATTTCGTCGCGCATGGCGACGAGCACGCCCGTCACGCCTTCGCCGAAGTGACGCTCAAAGACCTCATCCTGCTCGCCGGCGGCCTCTTTCTCCTCTGGAAGGGCACGCAGGAAATTCATGCCGCCGTCGAAGGCACGCACCATGAATCCTCGAAGGCCAAAACGACGTTCAGCGCCGTCGTCGTGCAGCTCTTCGTCATCAACATCGTCTTCTCGCTCGACAGCGTCATCACCGCGATCGGCATGACGAAGATCATCGAAGTGATGGTGGCGGCCGTCATTCTGTCGACGCTGGTGATGGCCGCCGCCGCGACGCCGCTCGCCGGCTTCATCGAGCGCCATCCGACGACGAAGATGCTCGCCCTCGCCTTCATCCTGCTCGTGGGCGTCGCGCTCGTCGCCGACGGGGCCGGGTTCCACATTCCGCGCGGCTATCTCTATTTCGCGATCGCCTTCTCGCTTTTCGTCGAACTTCTGAACATCCGCGCCCGGCGCAAGGTTGCGCATTGACCGGCGTCGCCGCCGCTTCACGACGGCGCCCGCGTCCACTACGATCGCGAACCCTGTTGCGCGTTCGGTGAGCGATGAACGACATTGCGGACAAGAAAGCGGCGGCGACGCAGGCGGAAGGGGCCTTTGCCGCCGCCTATTTCGCGCGCTTCGGCGTCAGCAAACAGACGATCTTTGAAATCATCGACCGCTACGGCGCGCTCTATCGCGACATGGGCGCGGTGACGCTTCCGACGCCGGCGGGGCCTGCGCCGGCGGCGTGCAGCAAAGGCTGCTGGTATTGCTGCCATACGATCATCGTGCTGACTGCGCCGGAAGCGTTCTACCTCGCCGAGCATATCGAGGCGACGCGCGACGCGGCGGGCCTTGCCGCCGTCAAGCGATCTGTCACGGCCGCCGACGCCGTAACCCGCGGCAAGCGCGGCGAGGAGCGCTGGGGGAGAGGCCCGCCTTGTCCGCTGCTCGACATCGAGGAGGGCGCGTGTTCGGTCTATGAGGGGCGCCCGCTGGCGTGCCGCGGCGCGTACAGCTCGTCGCTGGCGTCGTGCAAGAAGGCGTTCGCCGAGCGCGCGGCCAATCCGCGCTCGCTGGGTTCCGAGCCCTTCATCTACCAGAATTCCGACATCGTCATCCGGGCGCTCGCGATCGGGCTGAAGTCGACCGGGCGTTCGCTCTACAGGCTCGAAATGAACGCGGCGCTGACGGCGATCTGGTCGACGCCGAACGCCTTCGACGCTTGGCTCGGCGGCGCGGATATCTTCCGCGATGCGCGCGCCCCAGGTTTCGACGGTCCCCTCGTTTGACGGCCGCCGGCCAAGAGAACGCGCTGCGGCGGCCTTGCACGGCGCAAGGGCTTTCAGAATGAAGGTCTTTTACTCGGACCATTTCGACCTGAAGCTGCCGGCGGGGCACCGCTTCCCGGGAACGAAATACGGGATGCTGCGGCGGAAACTGCTCGAAGAGCAGATTCTCCGTGAGGAGAGCCTTGCGCCTTCGCCGGAAGCCTCTGCGGCGGAGATCGCGGCGGCGCATGATCCTGCTTATGTCGAAGCGATCCGGTCGGGGACGGTTTCGGCGAGCGCGATGCGGCGGATCGGTTTTCCGTGGTCGGAACATATCTGGCGACGCTCGTCGGCGACGATGGGCGGCGCGCTCGCCGCGGCGCGCGCCGCGCTTGACGACGGCGTTTCCGGCCAGCTCGCCGGCGGCACGCATCACGCGCATCATGATTTCGGCGCCGGCTATTGCGTCTTCAACGACTTTGCGATCGTCGCGATGACTTTTCTTCAGAAGCCCGGCCGAAATTCACCGCTCACCCCGGCGAAAGCCGGGGTCCATATGCCGGCCGCCATGGATCCCGGCTTTCGCCGGGATGAGCGGGTGAGAAAAATCGCCATCATCGATCTCGACGTGCATCAAGGCGACGGCAACGCCGCCATTCTTGGGGCCCGCGAGGATGTCTTCGTCTTCTCAATGCACGGCGCGAAAAACTTCCCGTTCCGCAAGGAGAAATCGACGCTTGACGTCGAGCTTCCCGACGGCGTCGAGGATGATGATTATCTCCGGGCGCTCACCGAGCATTTGCCGGCGGTGTGGGCGTTCCGGCCCGATCTCGTCCTCTATCAGGCGGGCGTTGATCCGCTGAAGGAAGACCGCCTCGGCCGCATGGCGCTGACGCATCAGGGCCTGACGGAGCGTGACCGCATGGTGCTGGGCGGCGCCGCGTCGCGCGGCATCCCCGTTTCGATCGCCATCGGCGGGGGCTATGCGCAGCCGATCGAAGCAAGCGTCGAAGCGTACGCGAACACCTGGCGCGCGGCGCGCGACAGCTTCAGGCGCGCCTGACTGCGGCGAGGAACGCTTCAACCTCGGCTTCCATCGTCGCCCACGAGCAGATGAGCCGCTGCATCCGCCCGTTCGCCGGATCGCCTGGCGTCACCCACGGATAGAACGTCGCGCCGCCCGCGCGCAGCGTCTCCGCGGCGCCCGGCGGAAAGGAGACGAAGACCTCGTTCGCCTCCGTCGGATACCAGACCTTCACGCCGGGAATGCCGGCCAGTCCTTCCGACAGCGCGCGCGCCATGGCGTTGGCGTGCGCCGCCATGTCGAGCCACAGACCGCTCTCGAAATAGGCGTCGAACTGCGCGGCGATGAAGCGCATCTTCGAGAACAGCTGCGCGGCGCGCTTCCTACGGAACATGAAGTCGCGCGCGGCCGCAGGATCGAAGAACACGACCGCCTCAGCGATGAGGCACCCGTTCTTCGTCGCGCCGAAGGAGAGAACGTCGACGCCCGCTTTCCAGCTGATGTCGGCGGGCGCGCAGCCGAGCGCCGCAAGCGCGTTGGCGAAGCGCGCGCCGTCCATATGGACCTTGAGGCCCGACGCTTTCGCCGCCGCGCACAGGGCTTTTACTTCGTCTACGGAATATACCGTCCCGCATTCCGTCGCCTGCGTCAGCGACAGGGCGCTCGCCGGCATGCCGTGCGGCGGGCGCTCCGGAAAGCCGGCGAGCGCTGATTTGACCGCCGCCGGCGTCAGCTTGCCGGCGAAGCCTTCGATGGGAAGAAGCTTCGTCCCGCCGGTGAAAAATTCCGGCGCGCCGCATTCATCCATCTGGATGTGGCTTTCCTCATGGCAGAGGATCATGCCCCATGGCGGCGAGAGCTGTGAGAGCGCGAGCGCGTTCGCCGCACCGCCGGTCGCGACGAAGAAGACCGCGACCTCATGCGCGAAAATTTCCGCGAACTTTTCCTCGACGCGCTTCGTCAGCGCGTCGCCGCCGTAAGAGGGCGCATGCCCCTCATTGGCGCGCGCGAGCGCCGCCATGATCTCGGGATGCGCGCCCGCCCAGTTGTCGGAAGCAAAATGCATAAGCCCTCAGACTGCGGCCTCGCCGCCAAGCGCGTCAAGAAACGCGGCGTAATCGGCGACGACCCGGTGCGCGCCCGCAGCCGCAAGACGCGCGCCGTAGCCGT
This sequence comes from uncultured Caulobacterales bacterium, assembly GCA_964578685.1. Taxonomy (GTDB): domain Bacteria; phylum Pseudomonadota; class Alphaproteobacteria; order Caulobacterales; family Parvularculaceae; genus Amphiplicatus. Next base: position 1,876 of record CAZOEB010000022.1, on the reverse strand, counting down.
CGTAACAATGCCCGCCCCCGGTGAAGCCCCAGACCGTCATGCCGGCGGCGAGGCCTGCGCGGACGCCGTTGACGCTGTCTTCAAGGACGAGGCAGCGCGCCGGGTCGGCGCCGATCTTTTCCGCGGCGTAGAGAAATATGTCGGGCGCCGGTTTTCCGGCCGCGACAAGGTCCGCGGAATAGACATGCGGCGCGGCGAGATCGTAGAGGCCCATCCGCCGCAGTTTCGATTCAAGAAACACCGCGCGCGCGGACGAAGCGACGGCGATGCGCTGATGCCGCGCCTTCGCCGCGGCGAGCGCGGCGTCGGCGCCGGCGATGATGGTCAGCGCATGCATTTCGCGGCGGCGCCCATCGAGCACCTGCTCCTCGAAATCGGCGGGCGCGTCGGCGCCGAGACGCGCGCGGTGGTCGTCTCTCAGCTGATCGAAGTACGCCGCGTCGTGAAGGCCGACGAAGCGGCGGACATACTCTTCCGCCGTGTAGCGGAGCCCCAGCGCTTCAAGCGCCGCGCGCTCGCCGCGGATCGCAAGAACCTCCGAATCGACGAGCACGCCGTCGCAGTCGAAGATGACGGCGCTGAAAGGAGCGTTTCTCATCGCGGACATCCCGGACCCGGCGGATCGCCAGCCTCGCCGCCTCTATGACCTTGCGCCGGCGATAAGGAAAGTCTCGCAGTCGCGGCGCAGAGAGGCGCGATGCGCGGCGCATGCGCCAGCGTCACCAGCACCCAGGAGATGATCATGAGAAGATACCAGGAGCCCAGTTTGGCGAGAGACACCGGCGTCCACGCCTCCCTTTGCTCCGGATAATGCCAGACGCCGACGAAGGTCGCGATGTTCTCGGCGATCCAGATGAACAGCGACACGAGCAGGAAGCCCAGAAGCAGCGGCATGGAATGTCGCCGCCGCCAGACGCGGAAGCTCACATTGGTTCGCCGGAACAGCAGCCCCGCCCCCGCGAACAGGATGAGGCGGAAGTCCGGCACGACATGGTGGGTGAAGAAATTCGCATAAATGAGCAGCGCCAGCGCGAACGTGTATCGCCGCGGCGGGTAGCGGTCGAACGCGAAGTCATGGGTGCGCGATACGCGCGCCAGATAGGAGCCGACGCAGGCGTACATGAAGCCGGAAAACAGCGGCACGCCGCCGATGCGGATGAGGTTCGCCTCAGGGTAGCTCCATGAGCCCGCCGCCGTTTTGAACATCTCCATGATCGTTCCGACGGCGTGGAAGGCGAGAATGGTCGACGCTTCCGCGGGGCGCTCCAGCCCCGTGCAAAGGAAAGCCAGCTGCACGGCGATCGCGAAGATGAACAGCAAATCATAGCGCGCGAGCGCCGCGTCATCCGGCCAAAGCGCGCCGGTGACGAGGATGGCCGCGAGCATCATGCCGCCGAACAGGCAGGCCCACGCCTGCTTCACGCCGAAAACAAGAAATTCCGACAGGGCGTGGACGAGCGGGGCCGGCGCGACATGGATCGCGGCGCGCTCGAACGCAGGCATGATCCGTGCAAGGACGATATCGACGCGGCTTTCGCCGACGGCGCCGGGCCGCGCGCTGGCGTCCATGGCCGTCCCCTCCGCTCTGGCGCGCAATATTTGTCGCTGCGCTTCGGCGGAACTGTGTCGACGATCGGCCTTTTTGAGGAAATCTCCGGCAGAAAAAAGCCCCGCCGAAGCGGGGCTTTCACGATCGGTGATCGCGCCGACGATCAGAGCCCTGCGAGAACCGCAAGCAGCAGAAGCGCGACGATGTTGGTGATCTTGATCATCGGATTGACCGCGGGGCCCGCCGTATCCTTGTAGGGATCGCCGACCGTGTCGCCGGTGACCGCCGCCTTGTGCGCGTCGGAGCCCTTCTTGTGGAGCTTGCCCG
>CAZOEB010000021.1:0-33844 GCA_964578685.1 uncultured Caulobacterales bacterium | reverse complement strand
CTAGGCCTTCGCGCCGAAAACAAAAAACCCGCCCTTTGCGGGCGGGTTTCGATGGTTGCGGGGGTCGGTTGCCGCTACCCTTGCGCGTCTTCCTTGGCGGCCGTTTCGGTCTTTTCGGTGATGCGGGCGGACTTGCCGCGGCGGTCGCGGAGATAATAGAGCTTGGCGCGGCGCACCTTGCCGCGGCGCACAACCTCAACCGAGTGAAGAAGGGGGGAGTGCACAGGAAACACGCGTTCGACGCCTTCGCCGAACGAAATCTTCCGCACTGTGAAATTCTCATTGAGACCGGCGCCGGCGCGGCCGATGCAGACGCCTTCATAGGCTTGCACGCGCTCGCGGTCGCCTTCTTTGACGCGCACATTGACTTTCAGCGTGTCGCCTGGCGCAAAGTCCGGCACCTTCTTGTCGAGGCGCGCGATCTCTTCCTTTTCGAGTTCTTCGATGATGTTCATGGCCTAGTCCTCTTCCTTTTTGTCCCGCCGGATAGGACCGGAGGGGAAGAGGTCCGGTCGTCGCGCGCGTGTTATCGCTTCAGCCTGGCTGCGCCGCCACCCAGCGATCTTCTTGTGGTCGCCTGAGAGCAGCACGGGCGGGATCTCCCGCCCTTCAAAAACACGCGGCCTCGTATACTGGGGATATTCCAGCATCGGGCCGCCCGTCTTTCCTTCCCCCGGGGAAAAGCTTTCCTCCCCCAGCGAAAGAGGCGAGCCCAATACCCCCGGGATTAGCCGCACGCAAGCCTCGATCATCGCCATGGCCGCGATTTCCCCGCCGGCGAGAACGAAATCGCCGATCGAGACCTCCTCGGCGCCGCGCGCTTCAATAAGGCGCTGGTCTATCCCTTCGAACCGGCCGCAGAGGGCGATCAGGCCGGGTCCGGCGGCGAGCGCCCGCGCCCGGGTCTGGGTGAACGGCGCGCCGCGCGGCGAAAGGCACAGGAGCGGCCGGTCGTTTCGGTCGAGGCTGTCGACGGCCGCCGCCAAAATGTCCGCCCGCATGACAAGGCCGGCGCCGCCGCCCGCCGGGGTGTCGTCAACCGACCCATAGGGGTTGTCCGAAAAATCCCGGATATTGACGGTTTCAAGCGCCCATAAGCCCTCGCTCCGCGCCCGGCCGAGGACGGATGCGTCGAGCGGTCCCGGAAAGATCTCGGGAAAAAGCGTCAGAACGCTCGCGCGCCACATCGGCCGGCCTTTCCGCCAACGGCCGCCTCAAGGGTTGCGGGCGGCCTCTCCAGCGGCGGCTATAGACACGACCGGCGCCGGGCGATCAACGCCCGATCCTTCGGCATGGGCGCCGGCGGCGATGTTGAAGCTGGCTTTCAGCGTCTTCACGCAGCTATCCGCGCCGACAACGCAAGACGCCCGCAGCAGCAGCGCCTCGACAGCGGCCGTTCGCGCCGGCGCCGGCGGCGTATCCGGTTTCCAGCTGATGACGCCCGCGAAAAAATCGGACGACGTCGCGCAGTTCGGCCTGTGAAAGACAGCCTGCACGCGCTTGCGCGTTCCGTTTGCGCCGGTCGCCTCGATATTGACGCTGGGGCTCCCCGCCGGGCGGCCGAGGATCATCTCCGACTTTCCCATCTCACGATAATGAATCGCGATCGGGCAATAGCCGTAATAGGTGTTCACGGCGTAGTCGAAGGCGTAAAGGACGTGCTGCTCGTCCGCAGGCAGATCAAAAATCATCTCGCGGAATTCGCCGGCCTGGGGCAGCCGGAAGAGCGGCGTCGACTGCGCCGCGAGCCGGTTTGCGCCCCCGCTCGCCGTCCCCGCAGGCTGAAGCGTCGCCGGCGCGGCGAGATCGGCGGCGTAGACCGTGTAGGATTCCCGTGCGCCGTCGAATTTGAGATCGACGATTTGCGACCGGAAGGGCGTTGCGGCGTCAAAATCGACGCCGCCGACTTGAAGATCGGCGGCTGTCGGATCGCGGTCCAGCCGCTGCGCGTAATAATGCGTGTAAGGAATGACATCGCGCGCCCTTTTCCAGCGGGAGAGGCGCCGGCGCCAGTCGGGGGCGTAAACGCGGTCGATCTGCATTTCCTCGCGCAGCGCGGACAGCAGATCGTAGAGAACTTCCGCGCGCTGGCCCATCTTGTCGCCGTTAGAGAACGGCGATGAAAGCCCGTGGGTGTTGATTCCGACGACTTCGCCGTCCCCGTTGATGATCGGCCCGCCGCTCGTGCCCGGCGCCGTCGCCATCCGGTGAACGATAAGATTTCGTCCGGCGACATCGGCGCTCTGGTCGGCGAGATCGATGGGCGAGACCATGGCGGCGACGACGCCCCGCTCGATGCGCGAGGCGGCGCTCTTGTCGGCTATCCCTGACGTCAAAACGTCGGAGGGAAATCCGATGACGGCGATCGCGTCGCCCGCCCGCAATTTGTAAAGGTCTTCTTCGGCCGCGATCTTGAGATTCGGACCGAGGATGTTCTCACCGGTGTCGACGTCGATCGGATCGACGATCAGGAGCGCTGCGTCATTCGCGTAGTCGGCGAGCGCTATCGCGCGCGGATTGACGACGGGGCTGTCGGCGTCGATCGGCTGATACCGCTCGGCGACGCGAGTGAAGGCGCGGTATCCCGCGTGCTTTTTCGCGATCCGCACCTTGAGGTGCTTGCCTGTGAACTGGTTGATCGCGCGGATCTGATGATCGTCGTCATCGAGCGGCAGGGCGTCAGCGACATGGGCGGCCGTCGCGAGGACGCCGCGATCGCGATCGATCACGAAGGCCGTGCCGATGAAAGTGCGATCCGTCACGATCATGTAAACGGATTTGTCCGCTTCGTTGAGCGTTTCAGAGGGGATCACCGCGCTCAGCGCCGCATCGGCGTCGGCGCGGGTAGCCTCGAGCTTGACGGCGAGCTTTGTCTGGGCGCTGCGGTCGCTTAGCCGCGCAGCCTCGCTGAACGCCAGCGCCCCCGCCAACAGGAGAAGCGCCGCGCCGAAGAACAGTCTTTCGCTGCGCGCCGAGCTTTTGGGCGGCGCCCCCTCTTCCCCTGTTCCCGACATTTCCGCCCCTCGCAGGCGCAAGCGTAAGCGAGAGGATTGCGCGGGCGCAAGGCGGCAGGGTCGGGAAGGGCGCTAATTCCTGTCAGGCGTCTTCCTGGCGCATCGCTTCTGAGACGAAGTCAGCCTCAGCGCCGCCGTCCTCGACGGACAGCGCCTCCGCGCTGGCGATCGCCGTCCCTCTCCGAAGGTCGATCTCGGGGAATGCGGCGCGGGTGAAAGGCGCGAACACCGTCCCCGGCCGGCCCGGCCTCTCGCCGATCTCCACAATGTCTCCGGCGCCGAAATTATGGACGCCGACTATCCGCCCGATCTTTGCGCCCGCCTCGTCGATAACCGTGAGGCCGACGAGGTCCTCCATATAGAATTCGTCCGGGCCTGCGGCGGGAAGGGCCGACCGATCGACATAGAAGCGCACGCCGGCGAGCGCGGCGGCGTCCTCCCGGCTGGAGATTTCAGGCGCCGACACGATCGCAAGGCCTGGCCTCAGTACACGGATGAACGAAAGCGTGAAGCGCCGCCCTCCGTCCTCCGACTGTACGGGCCCATAGTCGGCGACAGCGCGCTCGGTCCGCGTGAACGCGCGCACCTTTGCAGCGCCCTTGACGCCATGCGCGCCGGCGAAGGCGCCGAGGCAGACGCGCGCGCTCACGGCGCCGCCGCCTCGCGCCGGGCCACGGGCGCCGTCGCCGCATCCGCCCAGCGGGCGCATAACAGGGAAAGCGCGCCGAGGACCGCAAAGCCGGCGATCAGAGGGACCGTCGTGCCGTCATAGAAGCGGCCGATAAGACCGCCGATGGCGCCGCCGATGGCGCCGGTCGCAAATCCGTTCGCCGCCGCGGCGACCCCGGCGATGTGTCCCGCAGGCTCCATTGCTAGCGCCTGCGCGTTGGGCGTTACGAACCCCATGCAAAAGAGCGTCGCCGACATGAAGGCCGTAAACAATATCGGATGTTGCGCGATCGCGCCGTGGAGCGTGAGGTGAAGGAGCTGCACCCCGATGATCGCGATGAGGCCTGTGCGCGCAATCCGGCGCATCGTCGCGCCGGTCACCATGCGTGCGTTGATGATCGCAGCGGCCGCAAAGCCAAAAGCGCTCGCTCCGAAGGCCGCGGGAAACCAGGCGCCGAGGCGATACTGATCGACATAAACCTGCTCTGACGAGCTGATAAAGCCGAAAAGCGCGCCAAAAAGCAGCGTCTGCACCGCGACATAGCCAAGGCTCGCCCGCATGCCGAAGAACTCGCCATAGGCTGCAAACGCGTTCCTGAAACTCAGGGGCGTGCGGACGGCGGCGGCCTGTTGCTCGCGCATTCTGAAGAACGACCAGACGGCAAGCGCGGCGCCGTAAAGAAGCAGCGCGCCGAAGATCCACCTCCATGAGCCGATAAGAAGGACGCCCTGGCCGATCAGCGGCGCGAAGATCGGCGCCGCCATGAAGATCGTGATTGCGACTGACATGACACGCGCCATCTCGGCGCCGGCGTAACGGTCGCGCACCATGGCGAGCACAGCGACCCGCGCGCCGGCCGTCGCCGCACCCTGGAAGACGCGCGCTGCAAGGAGAAGCGTAAAGCTCTGCGCCACGACGCTGAGGAGCGAACCGAGCGCATAGGCCGCGAGGGCCCCAAGCAGGACTTTCCGTCGGCCGAGATGATCGACGACGGGCCCCATGAAAAGCTGCGAGATCCCGTTTGCGATGATGTAGACGACGACAACGAGCTGCCGGTCGTTTTCGTTTGCGGCCCCAAGCGCTTCGCCTATGACGCCTAGCGCCGGCAGCATCATGTCGATCGCCAGCGCATTGAGCGCCATGACGGCGCCGGTGATCGCGACGAGCTCGGCGTAACGAATTGGCTTGGAGGAAGCGGCGCGTGCCATCCCGGCGGGCCTAACGCGCTCTTTTCCGGTTGGCAATGCGACACCACCCCGAAAAAAAGCCTCCGCCCGATTGGGCGGAGGCTTATGCCTGATGAACCTAAATCCTTACGGACGCCAAGTCAGACGCACATATCCGAACTGTCCGGGAACGTCGTAGGTGTTCGGATCGAACCCGTTCAGCTGGCAGCTGAAGCAGTTGGGCGGATCGGTGTCGAGGATGTTGTTGACGCCGATCGTGAACTCCGTGCGCCGGTCGAGCCAGGGCAGCGTGTAGCTGGCGGCGAGGTCGAGATAGAACCGCGACCCCAGGTCGTTTATGTCCTCGGCAGGGCGCGAACAGCCGACATCCGCCGGCAGCGCGGCCTGGTCTCCGCACGTCTCCGTCAGCGAGCTGATGAAACGGCCGACGCCCTGCAGCCTGAAGTCGCCGAGCGTCCAGACGAGCGTCGTCGTCGATTTCAGTTCCGGGAACGAGAATGTCGGCGACCCGCGCACGGTGCCCTCGCGCGAAGTGACAATGAACCCGGTCGATGTCGGGTTCGCTTCGGTGTAGTCGAGAAGATAGGTCGACAGCGAGTCGAGCTTGAAAACGCCGGCGGCCCCGGCGTCGATTTCAAAGCCGAGGCGCCAATCGATGCCCTTGGTTTCGATACGGCCGATATTCGTCAGCTGGTTCGAGAAGGAAATCACCGTCCCGGACGCCGCGCGCCCGATCGAGCCGCAGAGCGCCGGATCAAGCGTCGCGACGCAGCTGTCGAGCTGCAGTTGCGCGTCGAGGGCCTGGATGGCGCCGTCGATCTTGATCGAGTAGTAGTTGAACTCGGCGATCGCGTTGAATTCCTCAAGCCATGCCGGCAGGTAGGTGAACCCGACATTCCAGCCGTTCGAGTCTTCCGGCGCGAGCCCCGGATTGCCGCCGGTGAGCGTGCTGATTTGCGGGTTCGTCTGCTCGTAGGAGCCGTCAGCGGGAACGCCGAGCGCGATGCAGTTCGCCTGAATCGCGGCCGAGGCGACCGGTCCTCCGAAGAGGCCGAGAAAATCCGAGCACGGATCTTCAAGGGTGGCGTCGAACCGCGTCGCCGTGCCGAAAAGCTCGCCGATCGATGCGGCGCGGAAACCTTCGGTGAAGCCGCCGCGGACGGTCAGATCGTCAAACGGCTTCCAGCGGCCGCCATATTTGATCGTTGTCGACGACACGCCGGTCGAATAATCCGAATACCGGATGGCGAAATTGCCTTCAAGCAATCTCACAAACGGCGCATCCGCGATGAGCGGCACGACGGTTTCGCCGTAAAGCTCTTCGACATTGAAGCCGCCCGCCGTCGGCTGCGCCGGAATGTCGGCGGAATCGCCGGCTGCGACGATCGGGTCCGGATTGAATTCGCCCGACTGATCGCGGTGCTCGTAGCCGCCGGCGAGACCGACGGAGCCGGCGGGCAAGTCGAAGAGATCGGTCGAGAAGTTGACCGAAAAGTCCCACAGCTCCTGCTCGCTGGAATCCTGCTGATTGAAGGTGACGAAATCGAGTTGGGCCTGCGTGATAGACCCTGGGCCGCCGAAGAAATTGAACGGCACGCAGGAGCCCGTGCAGCTCGCGACAGGTCCGAGAGCCTGTTCGAGGCGCGCCGAGTTGACGATGCCGCGGGCGATCTGGTTCGCCTCGTTCTGCGACCACAAGGTGTTGGCGTCCCAATAGACCTCGCGCCCGCCGAACTCGAACGAGCCGTCCAGCGTCGCTGACGCGTAGAACGTGTCGACGTTCTGCTGGAAATTTCGCGGCCCGGCTTCGAGGAAACGCCGCGCGAGGAAGACCGTGTTCGCAGGCGTCAAGGAAAACCCGAAGGGATTGAACGGATTCGTCACGTCGACGGAAACGCTGTCGAGCCGGTTGCCGTTGCCGGCTTCCGGCCCGATGAACAGGGGTATCGGCGCCGCCTGGTTCGTCGAGTTCCGCGTATTGAAGACCGCTTTGGCGCGGAAATTGATGTTGTCGGTCACTTCATGCGTGACCTGCGTGAAGAAGCCGAACCGTTCCGATGGGATCTGCAGGAAATTGAACGGCGCGAAATTGAATCGGTCTGCGGTTGTGAAGGCCTCGAAATCCGCGCCCGTCGGATTGAGTGGGTCGTAGACCGGATTTGCGCCGGAGAAGACGAAGTTCTCGTTCAACGTGATGTTCAGGGCCTGCATCGTGTTCGGATCGGTGAACAGGAAACGCCCGCGAGGCGTCGCCGACGAGCAGGTGACGAAACACTCGTCCAGCGTCGGTTCCGGAAAATCCGAAATATCCCGGTCGCCCGAGCTGACGCTGTTCTGATGAACATATTGCGCGGCGAAGAAGATATCGGTCCGGTCATTGCCGGCGCCGAAGGAGAGTTCATATTGCTGCGTTTCGCCGTCGGTGTCGTCGAAAGCCCCCAGCTGCGCGGAAGCGGCGAACCCGTCTTGCTTGCGCTTGGTGATGATGTTGACGACGCCGGCGATCGCATCCGATCCGTAGATCGGGGAAGCGCCGTCCTGAAGCACTTCGATGCGGTCGATGATGCTTGATGGAATGGTGTTGAGGTCGGTGGCGCCGGGAACGCCTGATGCGGAGGAGCCGTTCACCCAGCGAAGGCCGTCGACCAGGACGAGCACGCGCCGCGAGCTGAGAAAGCGAAGATCGATCTCCGCCGCGCCCGCGCCGACGCCGCCGCCGTCCGGCGGGTTGCCGAAATTGCCGCTGGAATTGACCTTGGCGTTGAGGCCGCCGCCCGACCCCGGAATGCGTTGCAGAACTTCGCCGATGCCCGCGAGGCCCGAGCGTTCAATCGCTTCGGAATCGACGTTGAGCACCGGCCGGCTCGCATCGAGCGGATTCTGCCGAATGCGAGACCCGGTGACGACGATTTCATCGTCGCCCGCGGGCTCATCCTGCGCCGCCGCCGCCGTCGCGATCGCCGCCGCAGAAAGCCCCCCCATCATCAGCGCCCGGAACGCGCTCCGCCGCCTGTAATTCAGTCTCGCCATTTTTCTTCTCCCTGCTGTTGCGGGGGGAGATGCAGCATTCCGACGCGTGCCCGGCCCCAACCCGCCAGGCGGCAGCGTTTCATTCTTCGCGGAATCCGACAAACGAATTTCTGGGCTGTCCGACAAATGTGATCGGAAAAATGTTACTATGTAGCAGCGGACGTCGCGCCGGCTTGCGCCGGCCTGCCATGTTCTGCGGCGATATAGGATTCCGTCTGCATCTCAGCGAGCCGGCTCGCGGCGCGCTCGAATTCAAAGGCCCCGCGGCCTTCCGGATAGAGCGCGTGCGGCTCCGCGTCGGCGGAGCAGACGAGCTTCGTTTTTGTTTCATAAAGCGCGTCAACCAGCGTAATGAAGCGCTTCGCCTCATTGCGCGCTTCCGTCGTCAGCTTTGGAATGTTGTCGATGAAGAGGGCGCTGTAGCGCCTTGCGATCGCCAGATAATCGCTTGCGCCGAGCGGCGCTTCGCAGAGCTCCGAGAACGAAAATCGCGCAAGACCGCGCGCCGTTCGGGGCGCGATTACGCTGCGTCCCTTGACGTGAATGGTTTCCGGCCGCTCTCGCGAACCGGCGATCATCGCCGTCCACGCCTCGTCCATCGCGGCATCGGCAGCCGCGCCGAGGGGCGTGTGATAGACGGACGCCCCCGAAAGTCTGTCAAGCCGGTAATCCTGCGCGGCATCGAGATGAATGACGTCGAGCCGCGATTTGAGAAGCGCGATGAAGGGAAGGAATAACTGGCGGTTGAGGCCGTCCCTGTAGAGATCGTCGGGATGCCGATTAGAGGTCGCGACGACGACGACGCCCTTGGCGAGAAGCGCTTCGAACAACCGTCCGAGCAGCATCGCGTCCGCGATATCCGTCACCTGAAATTCGTCGAAACAAAGCAGCATCGCGTCTTCGGCGATGTCTGCGGCAACCGGCGGCATGGGATCGTCGAGCGCCTTTGGATTGGCGCCCGCATGGCGCCGCCTTGCCGCCTCCGGCGCGCCGCGCCATGCGGCGATGCGGTCATGGGTCTCGGCCATGAACTCGTGGAAATGCACGCGGCGCTTTCGGGCGACATCCGTATTGTTGAAGAAGATATCCATCAGCAGCGATTTGCCGCGCCCGACGCCGCCCCAGAGATAAACGCCGCGCGGAGCCGGGGTTCTCGCGCGCAGCCAGAAGAGTCGCGGGCGTTCCGCCGCGACGAGCGCTTCGCTCAGGGATTGAAGATGTGCGGCGGCGCTGCGCTGCGCCTGATCCTCAGCGAGCGCGCCTTCGGCGACAAGCGCGTCATATCGGCGGAGCGGCCCCTTCATCGTAGGCGGCTCTATAGGCGAGGAGTCAGGCCCGGTCGAGCGCCGGGTCCGGAAATAGAAAGCGTGCTGTGAGCGCGGCCAGCGAAGCTCCGGACAGTTGCGCGACGATAAAGGGTATGGCGTCCGCCGGGCGAATGCCGGCGAAACTGTCGGTCAACGCGCGTGCGATCGTGACCGCCGGATTGGCGAACGACGTCGATGAAGTGAACCAGTAGCCCGCGGTGATGACCAACGCGACCGCCGCTGCGATCGATTGCGGGTGGTGACGAAGCGCGCCGAGAATGGTGAGGGCGAGCGCGAAAGTCGCTGTCGCTTCGCCGATCAGCTGGCCCGCGCCGGCGCGGACTTTCACGCCGGTCTGAATGAGGTCAAGACCGAACATCGCATGAGCGAGAACCGCTCCCGCAACGCCGCCAGCGATCTGCGCAGCGGCGTAAGCGAACGCAGGCGCCGCGCCGATCTCACGGCGCGAAAAAAACACCGCCGTGATCGCCGGGTTGAAATGGGCGCCCGAGACCGGGCCGAAAATGTTGATCAGCACATAAAGGATCGCGGCGGTCGCGATCGTATTGCCGAGGAGCGCGATCGCCTCATTGCCGGCGGAAAGGGCTTGCGCCATGATTCCGGAGCCGATGACGGTCGCGACGAGCAGTGCGGTCCCGAGCGCTTCGGCGGCGAGCTTGCGATGCATGGAGATCAGGCGCCTGAGGTGAGGAAGCGGTCAATCCGCCTGCGTATGTCCGCGAAAACGGTCTCAAACGCGGCCCGCTTCTCGGCGTCCGAGCCGAGCGCGGCGGCCGGGTCGGGGAAAGACCAATGAAGGCGCTTCGGCGTCACGCCGCCCGGCGCAAAGAACACCGGGCAGGTCTCCCCCGCGGCGTTGTCGCAGACCGTGACGACGACATCGATCGGCGGCGCATTCGGCGCTGCAAACTCATCCCAGCTCTTTGACCGCGCTTGAGGCGCGGCGACGCCGTGCGCGGCGAGCGTTTCGAGCGCCAAGGGATTGGGACGTCCCGTCGGCTTCGATCCTGCCGAGAAGGCGCGCCACTCCGGCGCGCCTGCCTTGTTCATATAGGCCTCCGCCATGATCGACCGCGCGGAGTTGCCGGTGCACAGGAAGAGAATCGATTTCATTACGCGCAGCAGGACTTGTCGCCAACGGTCTTGAGCGCCGGCGCCGACCCCATCTCATTCGCGTCGCCGAATGTGTGAAAAAGCTCCCACCGCGCAGCGCCATCAGGCGACATCGCCCAGTGTTTATCGCTCTTGGCGTAGCAACACGTCGCGTTCGGTTCGGCGCGAACGCCGTGCCCTGCGTCCTTCAACCGGACGGCGATCGCTTCGAGGTCCACGCGATCATCGAACTGCAGGCCGACGTGATCGACGCCCGCGACGGCGGCGCTGGTCGAAATGGCGATGTTGGCGCTTGGGTCATCAAGCATCCATTTCGCGTAGTCCTTCTCACGTTTGTCCGGCGCGCGTCCGAACAGAGCGGCGTAAAAACCGATCGACTGTTCAAGATCGTCAACTTTCAGGTGAACATGCAGGCGTGTCATGGACATTCTCCGTTACGACATAGGGACCGCACAGGCGCGGATCTCCCTGACAACAGTCGGCGAGCAGGAAGCTGACGAGGCTGCGGATGCCGCCATAATCGGCGGCGTAAAGGACGTTGCGACCGTCCTTTCGCGAGCGGATCAGCCCCGCCCCCAGGAGCTCTTTCAAATGAAACGACATGGTCGGCGCTGCGACGCCCGCCGCTTCGGCAAGCGCGCCGGCAGGGACGCCGCCCGGACCTGCCCGGACAAGGCGCTTAAGGACGTCGAGGCGAACCTCCTGAGAAAGGGCCGAAAACGCGGCGAGGGCAGACGTCATTTCCATATTTCTATAATTATATAACTATCGAAGGTTGTCAAGCGCTTCCTGAATCGAGTCAAAAACTCTGGTCTTGGCGGTGGCCCCGCTGGCGGCTAGCGTCTTGAGGATTTCTTCAGAAGCGCCGGCGACCCCTACGCGGACATTCCGTTTTTCGGCGTCGCGGATGAACCCCGCGATGGCTTGCGCGCCCGTCGAATCAATGAGGCTGACTTCGGAAAGGTCGAGCACGAGCGCTTTTTGACCGGCGAGCACGCGATCAAGCGCAAGACTGAGGCTTGTGGCGGAGGCGAAGAAGACCGCGCCTGTCAGGCGATAGACGGCGACGTGGTCGGTCTGCGCGTCTTCGGGCCGGTAAGCCGTCCTCTCCGCGCCCGAACTGTCCGGGATATCGTCTGGCATGATCGCGTCGCCGACGCTGAAGGACGACGACATCCGGCGAATGAACGCGATCGCTGCGATCGCTGTCCCCACCGCGATCGCTTCGGTGAGATCCCGGAACACTGTCAGGAAAAAAGTCGCCGCGAAAGCGACGACGTCCTCCGCTGAAGAGCGGAACAGCGACGCAATCGCATGACGCTCGATCATGTTCCAGGCGACGACGACAAGCACGCCCGACAGCGCGGCGAGCGGCGCCATCGCCGCAAGCGGCGCTGCTGCAATCACGAAAACGAGCAGGTAAACGGCGTGAAGCATCCCGGCGACAGGCCCATGCGCCCCGGCGCGAATGTTGGTCGCCGTTCGTGCGATCGTTCCGGTCACGACCATTCCGCCGAAAAGCGATGAGGCCATATTGGCGAAGCCTTGTGCGGCGAGTTCGCAATTCGACCGGTGACGCCGGCCGGTCATGGCGTCCCCTACGGTTGCGGACAAAAGAGATTCGATGGCGCCCAGCAGGAAGAAGGCGAACGCATTCGGTAAGACAGCGATCGCTTTTTCAGCCGTCAGCGTCGGCATCGCGAGAGGGGGCAGGCCGCGCGGCAATTCACCGAAGCGGGTTCCAATCGTGTCGGCCGGCAGATCGAAAATCGCGACAGCCGCGGCGGCGACGGAAACCGCGACAAGAACGCCAGGAAACTGCGGCCGCAGCCGGCGCAGCACGATAATCAGGGCGATCGTCGAAAGGGCGACGCCTGCAGCGTAGAGGTTGGCGGTTTCGAGCGCGGCGACGTCTGCGATCAGCTTGTCGAGGATAGGTCCCGGCTCTGCGCCTTCGAGAGTGAGGCCGAAAAGTTCCTTGATCTGACTGATCATGATGATGACGGCGATGCCTGCGGTGAAGCCGATCGTCACCGGGTAGGGTACAAGGCGAACATATCCGCCAAGCCGCAACAAACCCGCGGCGAGCAGCATGATCCCTGCGAGGAAGGTCGCGATCAGCATGCCGTCGACGCCATGTTCCGCGGCGGTTGCGGAAACGAGCACGATGAAGGCCCCGGCGGGCCCACCGATCTGGAACCGGCTCCCGCCGAGCGCCGAAACCAGAAATCCGCCGATAATCGCCCCGGCAAGTCCGCGTTCGGGGGCGACGCCGGAGGCGATGGCGATCGCGAGTGACAGGGGCAACGCAACGATCGCGACGGTGAGGCCCGCGATCGCGTCGCGCTGCAATTCCCGGACGCCGTAGCCTTCCCTGAGCACCGTCAGAAGTTTTGGCGTGAACAGCGCGCCAAAGCCTGGTCTTTGTTCCGTGTTCGCCATAAGCAGAAATGTTGATCGGCGCGCCGCCGCAAGAAGCGGCCGGCATGATCCTGTGCGCTGCCGGGTCGCGCAAGCCGCCAAATCGGACTAAGTCAGGCCTTAAGGCGAAGGGCTGAAGGGTGACAGAGGAAACGCGCGGCGCTCTATCCTTTGACTCGGCTTTTCGCCTGGCTTTCGCGCCTGATCGCGGAGACTTCGACGAACTCGGCCACGTCAACAACGCAGTCTATCTCCGCTGGGCGCAGGAGATCGCCGTCGCGCACTGGCGCGCGGCGGCAAACGAAGATCTGAGACGCCGCCGGCTGTGGGTGGTGCTGCGGCATGAGATTGACTATCGCGACCCAATCCTTCCCGGCGACGCCGTCGAAGGCCGAACATGGCTCGGGGCCGCGGACGGCGCGCGCTTTGATCGCTTCGTCGATATTCGAAAGCCGGGCGCCCTGCGGCCCGCGGCCGCCGTCAAATCCACCTGGGTGATGATCGACGCGCTGACGCGCAAACCAAGGCGCGTCGGGGAGGAGGTATTCAGGGCCTTCGGTCTTTTCGGCTGACGGAAGGACTATTCGCAAAGTACTTTTGCCGGTAAGAAACTCGGGATTTCTGTGGGGGTAATCATGAAGTTTAGAGCCCTTCTGGCGGCGCTTGCGCTCGCCGGCGCGCCATTGACCGCCACGCCGTCGAGCGCGGAGACCGCAAAGCCCGTCGCAGCGGCGAACGCCGCTGCGCTCGACGCTTTTTTCAACGATGTCGAGAAGGCGGTTCCGACGGCGCCGCTAGGGGTCGAAGCTGATTACCGCGCCTTCGCTGAGGCGATTGGCGAGCGCGCATCGATGACCTTTGGATCGTTTGCTGCCGAAGGAGCGGGCGCCGTTGCGCGCGACGTTGTGCTGACTGTCGGCGACAACAAGGCTGCCGGCGTCAAAATCGGCGAGATGCGCCTTTACAAGCGCGGCGCGGCCGCGAAGGACGAGGTCGCAGTTGAACGTATCGATGCGCGCGCCATTTCGAGCTTCGGCCTTGAAGCGCTGGTAGAGGAAACGACAAGCGCTTACACCAAAGCCATCGTCAAGGGCGTCGAAGACGCCGCGGGCAAAGCACTGGAGCCCGGCGCGAAGGCCGATCTCCAGGCGAGCACGCGTATCGACGTTTACGATATGGCGGTCGATCGCGTGGTCATCGACGGCCTCATCGTTCACGCGCCCGACAAGAAGCTATCATCAGCGATAGGCGAGTTCGGCGCCATGATGCGCCTGACAGCGTCCATAAGCCGTGCGACAAGCGCTCGCGCGATCGTTGCTCGCGGCGTAAAGGCCGAAATATCGTCGAGCACTGCCGGGACGACATCTCGGGTGAAGCTCGAAGCGCCGTTCTACGGACAGCGCGGCGTCGCGCGCGGCGACGTCGAGGCGACGTTGCTCACAGGTTTGACGTTTTCATTGGACGGAGCCAGCGCTCCGGCGGAAGGCGCCCCCGCAATTCCGGTTGCGATGGAAGGCGGCGTCGAACGCTATACGGTTACGGGACTCAAGTTCGCGAAGCTTTTCGACTACTGGTCGCGCGGAGAATCCCCGCCGCCGAAAGAGGCGAACCTCCTCAGCCTCGGCGTCTGGGAAAGCAGGAATGAGCGCTACACGCTGGGCGGCCAGCCGTTCTATTCGCTCGATTACGCGAGGACCGATTTGTCCAACTTCCGCTGGTTCCTGCCGACGCAGATCCGGTCGACCGTCAGCAATCTGACCTATGATATCGGCGGCCTCCTGCGTTTTTCGCAGTCAGCGGCCCCGCAAGCCGAAGGCGCGCAGAATATCGCGCAGATGATCTCGCTCCTCGACAAGCACGGCTTTTCGGCGGTCAGCGCCTCGGGCGACTTCGCTTATGATTGGGCGCCGACGACCGGCGTCGCCAGCATCGTCAGCAAGAACGAGCTCAAGACGCTCGGCCGCATCAACTTCGAGACTTACGCAGGGCTGCCGACATTCAAGGAGTTCTCCGCCCTTCACCCGAAGAAGGGCGAACCGGTCGACATGACGAAGCTGTCGCCGCTCCTTGCAGACGCAACTTTGGAGCGCGGCGCGCTCACGATCTCTGACGCCGGCATGCTGCCGAGAATTTTCGCGCTCGCCGCCGATCTGCAAGCGCTTCAGATGGGCGGCGCGCCGGGGGCGATAAAGCCTTCGGAATTGCGCGCCGGCGCCGCGTTTTCCCTGCGCTCGCTCGGTGCTGCGCCGACGCCGCTCGCGCCCGTCTATGCGGCGATCGCCGATTTTGTGGCGGAAGGCGGGACGCTCGATCTCGCTGTCTCGCCGGCGACGCCGATCCCGCTTTCGCTGATCATGGTACCGGGCGCGAACGGCGAAGATCCCTTGACGCGCCTTAACATCACGGCGCGCCGCACGCCGAATTGATTCTAAGCCGCTTTCTCGACAAGGGCGGCGAGCTTGGGCGGCAGGTCGGCGTCAAGATCGCGCATGTAAGACAGGAGCGAGCGCTCCACCTCGTCGAAGCAGCCATTGCGCCCGATGCGGTCTGCAAGCCAGTCGCCTTCCTCCGAAGTGATCGCTTCGGCGGCCGCGATCTCTTTCTCGCGCCGTTCATTGGTTTCGCGCGCGCGCCGCTCGACCCGGTCGGCGTGCGCTGCCTTCGGCGAGAAGATATTGAACAGCACATCCTTCGCCTGCGCCTTCGCCCGGCCTGCCGCCTTCTCGCCTTTGATCGTCGGCGCCTCAGACGCCGGTCCGTCGGCAGGGTCGGACGTGTAAAGCGACATCGCGTGATCGCGTGAAAGCCGGCCATAGCCGACGAGCGCCATCAGGTGCGCTCCGATCGCCTTCACGAACACATCCGCCCATGCCGGATCGTTGTCGGCGCCCGCGGTCATATCATGAAGGTCGAACAGCAGCTCCGCCTCGCGGCGGGTGATTGCGATCGAGCCTTCCCCGCCCGCCGCATAAAGATATCGGCGCAGAAGATCAGCGTCAGCGCGCGTGATGCGTGGGCCGCCTTTATGCGCCCCGACAGCGCGGCGGAACTCGTCAGCGATGAATTCGGACATCGCCGGCGGCGTCGAAACCGCCTTCTCCATCAAGGCGACGAGGAGGCCGAGTTCCAGCGTCGTCGATCCATTACGCCCGACGATTGACGAGAGGTGTTGAAACTCCTCGTCGGTCAGATAGCCGTGCGGCTCCTCCTCACGAAGGAAGAAGTCCGCCGCCGCTTCGGCGAAATAGTCCGCCCACTCCGGATCGCCGGTCGGCGCCCGACGGCCAAGTGAAAACAGGACCGACAGCTCATCGCGGTTTACGACGCCGTCCGCAAAAATGTTCCGCCTGAGATAAATGACGTCTTCGGCGCTGACGTGCCCGTCGGCGCCGACATGATTGATCAGTCCGTCCTTGGTGGAGTTCGGCATGGGCTCGCCCCCGTCGCTTTGGGACGGAGGCTCGCTCATTCCGGTTAACAAGCGGGTAAGCCAAGAGGCGCCTTAAGGTGAAGGAAGTCTTACTTCGGTCCCTTGTAGGCGACGCCTTCCTTCATCACGAAATCGACGTCGAGCAGTTCGGAAACATCGGCGGTCGGGTCTCCGCCGACAGCGATAATGTCGCCCCATTTGCCGGCTTCGATCGTTCCAAGGTCGGCTGAGCGGCCGAGATTGGCGGCGCCGTTCACGGTCGCTGCGCGGATCGCTTCTGTCGGCGTCATGCCCGCTTCGACCAACAGCAAGAATTCTTTCGCATTTTCGCCGTGCTTCGACACGCCGGTGTCAGTGCCGAAGGCGATCTTTACGCCGCCGCGATGGGCGCGCCGCGCCATGTCGAGCATGCGGGGGCCAGCTTCGCGCGCCTTCGCCCGCTGCGGCGGCAACAGGAAAGAATCCGGATCGTCCGCCCACGCCGCGACGGTGGCGCCGGCGAGCAGGGTCGGCACGAGGTAGGCGCCGGATTTCTTGAAGAGACGGATCGATTCATCATCCAGGAAGGTGCCGTGCTCGATCGAGTCGACGCCCGCTTTCAGCGCCGCGTTGACGCCGCTGAGGCCGTGCGCATGGGCCGTCACCTTGCGTCCCATCGCATGTCCGCTTTCAACGATGGCGGCGAGCTCGTCCGGAAAGAACTGCTGTTCAAGTCCCGCAGCGGTGTTCGACAGGACGCCGCCGGTCGCCGTCAGCTTGATGTGGTCGGCGCCGCGCCGGACCTGTTCGCGCACCGCGCGGCGGCAATCAGCGGGCCCGTCGCAGACGGCGGGCGAATGAAGCACATGGGCGATGTCATCCCGATATCCTTGCGTGCCGTCGCCATGCCCGCCGGTGACGGAGATCGTCGCCCCGGATGCGAAAATACGCGGGCCGGCGACATCGCCCCGGCGTACGCCGTCGCGCAGCGCAAAGATCGCATCGCCCGGCCCGGCGCCGACATCACGCACGGTCGTAAACCCGGCCATAAGAGTCTTGTGCGCAAAGCCCGCGCCCGCGATGGCGTCATCGGCGTCGGACATCTCGACCTGTTGAAGGCGCTGCTGCGGATTGTTCTCGCTCGTCAGGTGCACATGTCCGTCGATAAGGCCCGGCAAGACGAAATAATTTTTGAGGTCGTACGTCCTGACCTCGTCCGACTTCGCGATACCGGCCGCGGCTCCCTCCGCAAACCCCGGAATGACCGCAGCGACGCGCCCGTCGCGAATGACGACCGTTTGCGCGCTCAGCGCCGGCGCGCCCGGAACAGCGAGCAACTTTCCAGCGTGGACGATCGCAACATCCGCTGCGGTCGCCGGCGCGGTCGAAAGCGCCAGCATGGCGGCGAAAAGAGAACGCATCAGCCCCTCCCAATCTGTCCGATAATCGTTTCAGACTTGCCTTGCGGTGGCAATCCGGGTTCTACAGCAGGAAATTCCCGATTGCGCGAGCGAATGCATGACCGATACGCCTCCGGACCGCCTGAGCGTCAATCCGAAGAGCCCGCACTACAATCAGGAAGTGCTGCAACGCGATGTCGGCATACGCTTCAACGGCGAGGAGCGCACGAATGTCGAGGAGTACTGCGTTTCCGAAGGCTGGATCCGCGTCGCCGTCGGCAAGACGCTTGATCGAAAGGGAAATCCCTTGACGCTGAAACTCAACGGCGTCGTCGAGCCCTATTTTCGCACGCAGCCGCCGGCGACTTAGCGGGTCGAGGCGATCGCAGCGCGGACAAGCGCCTTCGCCTCCGCCGATGACCAATCCGCTTCTCCAGACAGGCGGCCGATTTCGCGGCCGCGCGCGTCATAAAGGATCGACAACGGCAACTGCGGCGAGCCTCCGGTCGCGATGACCAGCGCGAGCTTCGGATCGGCGTAGAGTTCAAGTGACCTGATGTTCAGCTTTTCCAGGAAATCAGCCGCCGCCTCCGGTCCCTTCGGATCGGCTGCGATCGCCACTACGGCGAACGCCTCCCCGCCGAGTTCCGCCTGAAGCGCATCGAGCGACGGCAGCTCTTTCAGGCAGGGCGCGCACCAGGTCGCCCAGAAATTGACCAGCACCGTCCGCCCGCGGAAATCGTCGAGCGTGATCGCGCCTCCTTGGTGCTCAAAGGCCTCGTCTGGAGCCCGGCGCTCGCTGGCGGCGAAAACGAACTTCTCCATGGCCCCGCTTGCGAGGCGCACATCGTGGAGAACCGGCGCCGCTATTCCCGCCGCCGATTGACCTGCGCGTCCGCTTAACGCAGCGGACAGGATGACGTAGAGGAGGGCGGCGCCGCCGAGGGCGAGAAACCCGATGAGCCACAGGCGGGGATTGAGGAACGCGCGCAATCGTGTCTCCGGCGGAAGGAAATGACTGAATGTCCAAGGACCAGACCGGAGATAAAGCAGGCCGCGAAAAAAGCCAGATGTGGGGCGGCAGGTTCGAGCGCGGGCCCGCGGCCGTCATGGAGGCGATCAACGCGTCAATCGACGTCGACAGGCGTCTGTGGCGCGAAGACATCGCGGGCTCAAAAGCCCACGCCGCCATGCTCGCCGCGGCGAAGATCATTTCTTCCGAGGATGAGCGCGCGATCCAGCAGGGGCTCGACCGCATCGCCGTTGAGATAGAGAACGGCGAATTCCATTTCTCCGCTCAGCTTGAAGACATTCATATGAATGTTGAGTCGCGCCTGAAGGAACTGATCGGCGAGCCGGCGGCGCGTCTCCATACCGCACGATCGCGCAATGATCAGGTCGCCGTTGATTTTCGACTGTGGTGCCGCCGCGCAGCGGAAGAAGCGGCGGCGGCGATCGACGCCCTGCAGCGTGCGCTTCTGGTGCAGGCCGAGCGCCACGCCGGCAGCGTGATGCCGGGCTACACGCATTTGCAGATTGCGCAGCCGGTGACGCTCGGTCATCACCTGCTCGCCTATGTCGAAATGCTTGAGCGCGACTCGACCCGCTTTCTCGACGCCGCATCCCGTATGAATGAGTGCCCGCTTGGCGCGGCGGCGCTCGCCGGCACGCCCTTTCCGATCGACCGGGAGATGACGGCGAAGGCGCTCGGCTTTCTGCGACCGACCGCTAATTCGCTAGACAGCGTCTCGGCGCGCGATTTCGCGCTTGAGTTGCTGGCGTCGGCGGCGATCTCAGCGAGCCATCTGTCGCGCCTTGCGGACGAGATCGTTCTCTGGACCTCGCCGCATTTCGGCTTCGCGCGGCTCTCCGATGCGTTTTCGACAGGTTCTTCGATCATGCCGCAAAAACGCAATCCGGATGCGGCGGAGCTCTGCCGCGCCAAGGTCGGCCGCATTGCGGCCGCCTTTCAGTCTTTGCTGGTGGTCATGAAGGGACTGCCGCTCGCCTATTCGAAGGACATGCAGGAAGACAAGGCGACGACGTTCCAGGCGATTGACGACCTGGCGCTTGCGCTCGCAGCGATGACCGGCATGGCGGAAGATCTCGTCTTCGATGAGGCGGCGATGCGCGCCGCCGCCGAGCGGGGATACTCGACCGCCACCGATCTCGCGGATTATTTCGTGATGGCGCTGGGACTGCCTTTCCGTGACGCGCATCACGCGACAGGCCGCATTGTCGCGCTCGCCGAGAAGAAAGGCGTAAGGCTGGATGAACTTGCGATCGCCGATTTTCGCGCCGTCGAGCCGCGGACGGGCGAGGACGTGTTCGCAAGACTAAGCGTTGACGCCTCGGTCGCAGCGCGCGCATCCTATGGCGGGACCGCGCCGCAAAATGTCAGGGCGCAGGTCACGCGCTGGAAGGAGATGCTGAAGTGAGACTTGTCATCGCCGCGCTCGCCGCCTGCTTCTTCATCGCCGCCTGCGGCAAAAAAGCTCCTTTGCGCGCGCCGTCCGATCCTCCGCCTTCGGATGATGCGCGGGCGCTTTGAGGCCGCGCGGCGGCCGCCGACGCGCCGAACGGCAATGACATGAACCACGTTTCAACGTCCGCGCTCGCCGGCAGGCTCTGGGTTGAGTTTCTCGGCCGCTACCGCGGAAAGCTGGCGCTCGCGCTCGTCGGCATGGCGGTCTATGCGGGCTCTGCAGCGGCGATTCCTGCCGGAGTCGAATGGATCAACGCCCGGCTCTCCGGCGATCAGCCTTCGATCATCGGGCTCCATGGGAACGTCGCGGTCATCGGCCCGGCGATCGTCATCGTGCTCGGTCTTTTCAACGCCGGCGCCCAATATTTGCAGGCGAGATTTTCGTCCTCGGCGGCGCTGCATGCGCTGCGCGATATGCAGTCAGCCATGTTTGAAAAGCTTGTCGACATCGACGAGGCGCAGCTTCGCGCGCTTGGCCCCGGCCAGGCGATTTCGATGCTGACGAACGACGTGACGGTGCTGCGCGAGACGCTGCAACGCGCTCTGACGGCGATCCGCGATCTCATGACCTTGCTCGCGCTTGTGGCGGTCATGATCTGGTATGATTGGGTGCTGTTCCTGGTCGTTGCGGCGATCTACGCCGTCATCGGCTGGCCGGTCGCGAAGATCGGCGGAGGATTGCGCAAGGGCAGCCGCGCGGCGCAAGCCCAGTCAGGTGAAATCGCAGGGCTCGCCAATGAGGCGGTCGCCGGCGGACGCACGATCCGCGCCTTCAATCTCGGTACGGAACGGTGGGGCGAAGCGCTCGGCGCTTTCGACGACAGGCTGCAGACGCTTCTCAAGATGGCGCATCTTCGCGCGCTCAATGAGCCCTTTATTTTCTTCGTCGGCTCGATCGCCATGGCGATCGTCATCGCCGTCGTCGCTCTGCGCATTGAGGCGGGGGCGCTCAACGTGCCGCAATTCATCTCCTTCATCATCGCTCTCCTGATGCTGTCGCAGCCGGCGCGTGGGCTCTCGACCCTCAACGCGGTGGCGCAGGAAGGATTCGGCGCCTTTGAGCGCATTGCGGGCCTCCTCGATACTGCGCCGCGCATTATCGATCGTCCGGATGCAAGGCCCTTGGCGGCGGGACCCGGCGCGATCGCTTTTCAGGATGTCTGGTTTTCCTATGACGGCGCCAAGAGCGCGCTTGACGGGTTCACGCTCGACGTCCCGCCGGGCAAGACCGTCGCGCTCGTCGGGGAATCGGGCGCCGGCAAGTCAACCATCTTCAATCTTCTTTTGCGCCTCTATGAACCCCGGTCCGGCGAGATCCTGATCGATGGGCGGTCGATCGCCGGCGCGACGCTGGAATCGCTGAGAGATTCGATCGCGCTGGTGTCGCAGGATGCGTTTCTGTTCAATGAAACAATCGCTGAAAACATCGCCGTGGGCCGCAAGGGCGCCGGCGACGCGGACATCATCGCCGCCGCCGAAGCCGCCGCTGCGGACGCCTTCATTCGCAGGCTGCCGAAAGGCTATGAAACGCTTGCGGGCGACGGCGGCAACGCGCTTTCAGGCGGCGAGCGCCAACGCATCGCGATCGCGCGCGCGTTCCTGAAAAACGCGCCGATCCTTCTCCTCGACGAAGCGACGTCTGCGCTCGACGCGGAGTCAGAAGCGGCGATCCAGACAGCGATCGCGCGCCTCATGAAAGGGCGCACGACGCTGGTCATCGCGCATCGCCTGTCGACGATAAGGGCGAGCGATCTCATCGTCGCCGTCGACAAGGGCCGCGTGATCGAAACAGGAACGCACGAAACGCTCCTCGCGCGCGGCGGCTATTACGCGAAGGTGCTGCGTCTCCAGCAGGCGTGAGCGTCGCCTTCACTCGCGGCGCAGCAGGCGCTCCGTCAGCAGATTCCCCCACCATTTTCCCTGATATTCGGCCTTTATCCGCGCCGGGTCATAGGCGCTGCTCGCCGTCCAACGCAGAAAGGCGTCGACATCAGTCAACGGAATGTTCGCTTCGCGCGCGTGGGCGAGATAGCGTTCGAAGGCCGCGTCGATGACGCCGGATTTCCCCGCGCGGATGTGGCCGTAGCGCAGCGAGAGTTGTCCGAGCGCGCGATCAAGCGGCGCGCCGGCTTTCATAAAGAGATACATCGCCGCTGCGAGACCGACGCGGTCCGCTCCTGACTTGCAGTGGAAAAGCGCCGGATATTCGATCCGGTCTAGGAGCGCGCGCAGGCCCAGAAGCGTCTCCGCCGACGGCGCCTCGCGCGAAAACAATCTGAAGTTGACGAGCTTCAGCCCGAGCCTCTCGCACGCCTCCTCCTCAAGGAACAGCGCAGCGCTCGGTTTATCGCCGCGCACGTTGACGACGGTTCTGACGCCGCGCTTCGCCCATCGCTCAAGGTGCGCCGGCGAAGGCTGAAAACTGCGAAAGACGCCTGGCGCGATTTCATGGCTGTTGTCGTAAAGCGCGCGCAATACGGCATGGTCGCCGAAGGCGAATTCACGCATCGCCCGCTTGCGCCCTTCCGGCGTCTTGAACGCTTCGCGGGAAAGCGGCGCGGCCAAGCTCAGAACTTTCCGTCGCCGTCCGGATCGAGGAGGCGATGCATATGCACGATGAAATAGCGCATATGCGCGTTGTCGATCGTCTGCTGCGCCTTCGCGCGCCACGCCTTCTCCGCTTCGGCGTAGCTCGGATAAACGCCGACGATGTCCAGCGCGGCGAGATCGCGAAACTTGACTTCTTCAAGGTTTTCAAGCTCGCCGCCGAAGACGAGATGAAGAAGTTGCTTGTCGGGCATCGTTGGTCCTCAGACTTTCTTGCTAAACGCTTATTCGCCGGCGACGGTCATCTCGCCGACAAACACCGAGGGGGCGTTGATCGCGCCGCGGAACTCGAGATCGTCAGCGGCTTCAAGATTCGCATACATCTCGAAAAGGTTCCCGGCGATGGTGATTTCCGACACGGGATAGGCCTTCGCGCCGCCTTCGACCCAGAAGCCGGAGCAGCCGACGGAATAGTCGCCCGTGTTGGAATTGACCTGCGGGCCGAACATGTCGGTGACGAGAAGCCCGGTTCCCATTTTTTTCATCAGAGCGTCGAAGGAGATCGTTCCGGGTTTCAGATGCAGGTTCGTCGGGCCGGAACCCGGCGCGCCGGAAACGCCGCGTGTCGCCCGCGCGTTCGACTGCAGGCCGAGCTGGCGCGACTGAGCTGAGTTGAGAAACCACTCGGTCAAGACGCCGTCATCGATGACGTTATAGGCGGCTGCTTTCAGTCCCTCGCCGTCGAAGGGGCGTGAGCCATGGCCGCGGCGAATGAACGGGTCATCAACGACAAAGGCGCCTTTCGGAAAAATCCTTTCGCCTTTTTTGGACTTGAGGAAACTCACCCCGCGCGCGATTGCGGCGCCGTTCGCGGCCCCGGCGAGGTGTCCGATCAGCGAGTTCGACAGGCGATTGTCATACATGACCTTCGCCTTGCCGCTTTTGACGCGCTTCGGCGACAATCGCTCGACGGTGAGTTCGCCCGCCCGCCGGCCGATCGCTTCAGGCGCCTTCATGTCGGACCAATGCGTCTTGGAGTCGTAGTCGTAGTCGCGCTCCATGCCGCTGTCGTCCCCGGCGATGACGCTGACGGAAACCGAATGCGAGGAGCCCCCAGTCTCGCCGAAGAATCCGTGGCTCGTCGCAAACCATTTGCGGCCTTCGCCATAAGTTGCGCCGGCGCCGGAAGAGTTGGTGACGCCCTTGACGGCGAGCGCCGCCGCTTCGCAGCTCCGGGCCCGAGACTTCAGCTCCTCCGTCGACGGCTCAAGATAATCGCCGAGGTCGAGATCGGGGAACGGCGCACGTGCAAGCCGCTCCGCCGGCGCGAGACCGACATAGGGGTCCTCGGGCGCCGCCTTCGCCATCGCCGCGCAGCGTTCAATCAAGGTTCCAAGGCTCGCCTGTGAAATGTCGGTCGTTGAAACGATCGCCTGGCGCTTGCCGACAAGTATCCTTAAACCGAGGTCGGCGCCTTCGGACCGCTCCAGATCTTCCAGCGCGCCCATGCGCCACGAAACGCTTGAAGAGACGGCATGATAAAGCACCGCGTCAGCGGCGTCAGCGCCGGCCGCCTTCGCCTTGGTGAGCACGTTATCGAGAAGGGCTTGCGCTTTTTCGCTGTTCATGCGGCCGGAGATAGGCAAAAGCGCGCGGCTCCGCAACGCCGCCGGCGCGCTATCCGTTCCACACCGGATTTCGTTCGGCGGCGACCATGTCGTCATAGGACGGCCGCCGCCGGATGACGGCGAAGCGCCCGCCGTCGACCAGCACTTCGGGCGCCAGCGGGCGAGAATTGTAGGTTGAGGAAAGCGCCGCGCCGTATGCGCCGGCGGTCATGAAGGCGACAAGATCGCCGGCTTCAAGCGGGGGCAGCATGCGCGCCTTTGCAAAGCGGTCGCCCGTCTCGCAGACAGGGCCGACGACGTCATAGGCGCGCGCTTCGCCTGACCGTGGCGCGACGGCGACGATCTCGTGGAACGCGCCGTAAAGCGCCGGGCGAAAAAGATCATTCATGCCGGCGTCGAGGATCAGGAAAGCGCGGCCTTCGCCTTCCTTGACGTATAGCACGCGCGCGACCATCGCCCCGGCGTTGGCGGCGATCAGCCGCCCCGGCTCCAGCACCAGCTTCACGCCGAGGGGTGAAGCGATCCTTTTCACCATCGCGGCGTAATCGTCCGGTGACGGAGGATCAGTCGGTTCCGCCGCGGGGTCGCCATAGGGGACGCCGAGGCCGCCGCCGAGATCAAGTCGTTCGATCATATGACCGTCGGCACGCAGCGACGTCACCAGTTCCGCCACCCGCTGAAAGGCGCGTTCGAACGGCGCAAGTTCAGAGATCTGCGAGCCGATATGGACGTCGACGCCCTCGACCCGGACGCCCTTCAGCGTCGCCGCGCGGGCGTAAAGGTCGCGCGCCCGCCGCCATGGCACGCCGAATTTGTCTTCGGCTTTTCCGGTCGAAATCTTCTCATTGCCGCCGGCCGCAACGTCGGGGTTGACGCGGAACGCCACGGGAGCGACCGCGCCTTTTGTGCGAGCGACTTCATCAAGCGCGAGAATTTCGGGCTCTGACTCGACGTTGAACTGGAGAATGCCGGCGTCAATGGCGGCCGCCATTTCCGCGCGTGTTTTGCCGACGCCGGAGAAGACGATCTTCCGGGACGCAACGCCCGCTTCGAGCGCGCGCTTCAATTCCCCGCCGGATACGACATCCGCGCCAGCCCCGTCTTCGGCGAGCAAGCGCAGGAGGGAGAGGTTGGAATTGGCCTTCACCGAATAGGCCACAAGCGCGTCCGTGCCCGCGAACGCTTCCCGAAATATGCGCAAGTGACGCCGGAGCGTTGCGGCGCTGTAGCAATAGAATGGCGTTCCTACCGCTTCGGCGAGGCGGCTCAGGCTGACGTCCTCCGCATGAAGGACCCCGTTATTTGGCGAGAAGTGGCGCATGACTGCCGAGGCAGATAGCAGCGCGCCGCCGCGGCGCAAAGGATGCTGCAACGCTTGTCGCAAACCACACACCCGCCTAAGCACCCCGGCCAATGGCCTCAATTGCAAAGACAGTCCTGAGATCCAAACTGGCGGGCGTTGTCATCAGCGCCGGCGTCGGGGCCTACATTCGGCTCGTGGCGACGACTTCCCGCAAGACCTTTGTCGGTCGAGAGCACGCGGATGCGCTCCTCAACGGGGACAAGGGGTTCATCCTCGCCTTCTGGCATGCGCGGCTCCTGATGGGTCCGATCATGCGCCGGGAAGCAGACAGGCCGGTTCACATGCTGGTTTCGACCCATCGCGACGGCGAACTTATCGCTGCTGCGGTAAAGGGCTTCGGCGTCGAGATGATCCGTGGGTCCGCGCAGGACCCGAAAAGACCTGAGAAAAACAAGTCCGGCGCCCCCGCCGTCGCCGCCATGGCGGCCGCGCTCAAATCCGGCGCCATTGTCGGCATGACCCCCGACGGGCCGCGCGGTCCGGCGGAGATCGCAAAAATCGGGGCCGTGCGCCTTGCCTCCATGACCGGCGCCCCCATTCTCCCTGCCGGCTATGCGGCGAGCAAGGCGAAGCGGCTGTCGACCTGGGACGGTTTCGTGCTGACCCTGCCTTTTTCCCGCATGGCCTTTGCCGCCCGGGCGCCGATCCATGTAGAACCGAACGCAGACGTAAAGGCGCTGGAAGAAGCGCGGCGCCGGCTTGAGACGGAATTGATCGCCGCCGTCGCTGACGCTGAGGCGGCGCTGCAAGGATGATGGTTTTGGACGATATTCCGCCCACGGAACCATGGGGGCTTAAGCTCTACCGCGCCGCCAGCGGCGCCGGCGGGCCCTTCGCGCGCGCCCTGCTGAAGCGCCGGCTTGCAGAGGGCAAAGAGGACGCTTCACGCCTCGGCGAGCGTTCCGGCGAAACAGCGCGGCCGCGCCCTGAGGGGCGGCTCTGCTGGATTCATGGCGCCAGCGTCGGGGAATCGCTCTCAGTGGTGCCCCTCGTGGAGCGGCTTACGGCGCGTGATCCCGGCCTGACGGCGCTCGTCACGACGGGTACGGTGACGTCTGCAAAGCTGATGGCGGAGCGCCTGCCGCCGCGCGCCTTTCATCAGTTCGCGCCGCTCGATCATCCCGCGTTCGTCGGGCGTTTCCTCAATCATTGGCGGCCCGACATGGCTTTGTTCGTCGAATCTGAGTTCTGGCCGAACCTGATCCTTAAGGCGCGGGCGGCGACGGGTTTCCTCGCCCTCGTCAACGGCCGTGTGTCGCCGCGCTCATTCGAGTCATGGAAGAGGCGACCGCAGACAATCCGGTATCTCCTCTCGCAATTCGACTTTCTAGTGGCCCAGGATCACCAGAATGCGGAGCGCCTTTCGGCGCTTTCCGGGCGAAAGGTGCCGACTTTCGGCAATCTGAAGAACGCCGCGGCGCCGCTGCCTGCGGATGAAGCGGCGCTGGCCGCCCTTCAGAAGGAGGTTGCGGACCGGCCCGTGCTGCTCGCCGCCTCTACGCATCCAGGCGAAGAAGAAAAAGTCATCGAGGCGACTCTTCTTCTAAGGACAGAGGTTCCGCGACTGCTTGTCATTGTCGCGCCGCGCCATCCGGCGCGCGGCCCCGAGATCGAGGCGGCCGCGGTTGCGGCGGGACTGCGAACGGCAAGACGAGCGGCAGGCGCCGCGCTTGCGCCTGACACGGAGCTTTACATCGCCGACACGCTTGGCGAACTCGGACTCTTCTACCGGATCGCGGGCGCAACGTTTGTCGGCGGCAGCATAGCCGACAAGGGTGGACACAACCCGCTTGAACCCGCGCGGCTTGGCCCGGCGATCCTGCATGGGCCGAATGTCTTCAATTTTGCGGAGACCTACCGCGACATGCGCAGCGCCGGCGGTTCTGCGCTCGTCCGCAACGAACGCGACCTCGCTGCGGCCGCGCGCCGCCTCTTCGCGGATGAATTGACCCGCAAGGCGATGGCTGATTCCGCGAGGCGTTCGGCTGAAGCGAGCGGGGAACGCGTGCTGACGGAGATCATCGCCGTCCTAGACGGGGCGCGCTCCGGCGGGCGTCAAGCTGCAGAATGACGGAGCCGCGATTCTGGCGTTCGCAGTCCCTCGCAGCGCGCGCGGCCCGCGGCGCCCTTTTTCCCGCCGCTATTCTCTATGGCGCGGGTCAATCGCTGCGCCGGCGAATGGCGATCCCTGTGGACCCAGGCGTTCCTGTCATCTGCGTGGGCAACGCCAGCGTCGGCGGAACAGGCAAGACGCCGTTTTGCCTGCTTCTGCAGAAATTGCTTTCCGGCGCGGGACTTGCGGCGACCTTCCTGACGCGGGGCTATCGCGGATCGGTGCAAGGGCCGTTGAAGGTTGAGGCTGGCCATCATGCGCGCGAGGTCGGCGATGAAGCCATGCTTCTCGCCGCAGCAGCGCCGACCTGGGTTGCAAAGAACCGCGCCGCGGGGGCGGTTGCGGCGGCGACAAGCGGCGCACAAGTCATCATTATGGATGACGGTTTTCAGAACCCGACGGTCAGAAAGGCGGTTTCATTCCTGCTTCTCAGCGGCGATGAAAAGGCGCTTGGTCTATTCCCGGCAGGCCCCCTTCGCGAGCGCGCCAACATCGCAAGCAGAAGGGCGGATGCGATCGTCATGCCGGCGGCGGCGGACCTCGGCGCCGAATTGAGGGCGATCCCGGTTTTCAGAACGTGGTCGGAGATTTTACTCCCCATCGACCCCCGGCCCGCGATTGCGTTTTGCGGCATTGCGCAGCCTGAACGCTTTTTCTCCGCGCTCGAGCGCAAAGGGTTCGTTCTCAAGGCAATGGCGGCGTTTCCCGATCACCATGCCTACAGGCCGTCAGACCTGCACGCGCTTCGCGCCCGCGCCGCCAAGGAAAAGGTTCCTCTCATAACCACCGCAAAAGACTTCGTCCGGCTTTCCGATTCCGATCGCGCCGGCGTCGTCGTGGCAGGACATGAAACGAAAGTCGATGATCCCGCGGCGCTGGTGCGGCTTGTGCGCGAAAGGACCGGCCTGTGAGCGAGGGGGCGGATGACTTTGACCTTCCAGCCGCGCGCTCGAACCGGCCGGTGACGATCGCCCATCGCGTGGAGTTTGCGCTCGCTCTGACGCTCGGCGGATTCTTCCGGCTTATCGGCGTCGATGCTGCGTCGGCGATCAGCGGTCGTTTCTTGAGGCTTTTCGGACCGATGATCGGCCCGCTTCAGCGACGAGGGCGGGCGAATCTGCGACTCGCCTTTCCAGGCATGAGCGCTAAGGAAATCGACGCCGTCTTACGCGATGTGTGGGAGAATCTCGGCCGCACGGCGGCCGAGTTTTCCCATCTCGGCCTGCTCGATCCATGCTCGGGCGATCGGGTGTTGGTGGCGGGTCGTGAGAAACTTGAAGCGATAATCGCCAGCGGGCGTCCTGCAGTATTCGTCTCGGGACATTTCGCCAATTGGGAAGTCATTCCGAGATCGATGCATGCCCTCGGCGTTCAGTACGCATTCGTCTACCGCGCGGCGAACAATCCGCTCGTCGACGGGCTGATCATCCGCACGCGGGCGAAAGTGATGTCCCGCCGCCAGATTCCAAAGGGAAAGCGCGGCGGGCGGGATCTCATCGAGGCGCTGCGGTCCGGCGTTTCGTTGGCGATGCTGGTCGATCAGAAGCTGACGACCGGAATCCCGTCGCCTTTGTTCGGCCGCCCGGCGATGACCGCGCCGGCGGCCGCGCGCCTCGCTCTCAGATTCGGCGCGCCGGTCATCTCCATCGGGATTGAAAGATTGCAAGGCGCGCGGTTCCGTCTGTGCGTCAGCGACCCCATTACGATTGAAACAACGGGTGACGCAGTCGTCGACACCCAGACGCTCACCGACCGCATCAACCTTGAAATAGAGCGAATGATTCGCGAGCGCCCTGGACAATGGCTATGGCTTCACCGGCGTTGGGGGAAAGAGGTTTCGGTTGGGGCCAGCCAAAGTTAGGCCCCCGGAAAAGCCGCGCGCCTTGCACGCTGACAATTTCGTGTCTTGCGGCCGGCGAGGCTTGCTGCGAAAGCCGTTCTTCCAGCAATCAGGCGACGCTAATGCCGTTGTCTTGGAACACGCCGGTGCTCGGGTCGGCCGCGATCGCGCTTTGGCGCATGGACGCCCGGCGCAAAGTCCGCTGGATGGCGACAAGCCTAAAAGGTCGGACCCGCCTTCTCGAAATCGGGTCCGGTCCTGGATCGCTGCTTGAGGCCTTGCGAAGGGAACAGCATGACGTCGAAGCCGTCGACATCGACGATTCCGCTTATGATCCTCGCCTGCGCGCGCAACTCTTCGACGGCCGAACGCTGCCCTACCGGAATGACGCCTTTGACGGGGCCATTCTTGCAACGACGCTGCATCATGCCGCCGATCCGGACCGCTTGATCGCAGAGGCGGCGCGTGTCGCGCCCATGATCCTGGTTATCGAGGATGTATATCGGTCCGAGGCGCAGCGCCGGATCACGCTCTTCGCCGACAGCCTGACCAATCTCGAATTTGACGGCCACCCGCACAATAATCGCGATGACGCCGGATGGCGCGCCGCCTTTGCGGCGGAAGGCCTAACGCTCGTACGCGCCGAAACAAAGCCCTATGCAGGCCTATTCCTGCAAGCGCTGTATGAACTGCGACGATGAGCATCACGGTTTCCATTGTTGCGCCGATGGTTGACGAGGCCGCCGAGCTTCGGCGCTTTGCGCGCATGATCCGCCGGCTCACGCCGCCGCCTCATGAGACAATTCTCGTCGATGGCGGAAGCGCTGACGGCTCAGCGGCGCTCGCGCGCGCATTGGGGCTTCGTGTCCTCGCGTCCGACCGGAAAGGCCGCGCCGCCCAGATCAACGCCGGCGTCGCGGCCGCCTCCGGCGAGGCGATATTCGTCATTCATCTCGATACGGAGGTTCCGGAGGACGCTTGCGCCGTCGTCGCCGCGACGCTCGCCGATCCGACAACCGCGCTCGCCGGATTTACGCCGGTGATCGCAGGGCCCCTGAAGACGCGCTGGCTCTCGACTTTTCATAACTGGATCAAGACCTGGTACGCGCCGCTGCTGTTTCGGCCGAAGAGCTTTTTCCGGGGCCTTCGCCTGTTGTTCGGCGATCACGCGATGTTCTTCCGCAAGGCCGATTTCAACGCCGTCGGCGGTCTCGATCCGCAGATGATGATCATGGAGGACGCTGATCTGTGCGAGAAGCTGGCGCGGGTGGGGCGCGTCCGTCTGATCGACCGTATTGTCATCACTTCCGACCGCCGCATCGCCGCGTGGGGCGGGCTGAAGGCCAACTGGATCTATTTCAAAGTCGGTTTGTTGTGGACGCTCGGATTTCATCGAGCGGCGGACCGGCGCTATCCGGACATCCGCTAAGGCCTATTCCATGCGTGCGCCGTCGCCCCATTCCTGCATCGCCGGCAGCGACCACATCATGGCGCGCCACTCGTCCGCGAGCGGCGGCAACTTCACCGGCCCATAAGTCTGGAACCGCGACACGACCGGCGCATACATGGCGTCGGCGACTGAAAAGCGCCCGAACAGAAAGGGCCCGCCGGTCCCGAAACTCTTACGGCTGGTCTCCCAGATCTCTGCTATCCGCGCGATATCAGCGCCGATGCCGTAAGTCATGTGGCGCATGCCCTCGCGCGAAAAGTTCATCGGCCAGAAAGAGCGCAGCGCCTGAAACCCGGAATGCATTTCAGCGGAAACGGATCGAGCGATCGCGCGCGCCTCCGGAGTCTCCGGCCATAGGCGCTTCTCAGGGAATTTCTCCGCGAGATATTCCGCTATCGAAAGCGAATCCCAGATCGCCGTTTCGCCGTCGATGAGGCAGGGCACCCGGCCGGACGGAGAATATTTTGCGATTTCATTCTTCGTCTCAGGGCGATCAAGCCTGACAAGGCGCTCTGAGAACGCAATGCCGCTCGCTTTCATCAGCAGCCAGGGCCGCAAAGACCACGAGGAGAGGTTCTTGTCGCCGATGACGAGGGTCAGCATAGGGTGTTATTCCGGATGTTTGCAGCGAGCTTTCTATTCAGCCGCTTCGATGCGCTTCGATTCCGGCGGGCGCGGCGACCCCGCTGTCAGCAGGTGCGCCTCGGCGCGAATGAATTGCGGCAGGCGCACGCGCGCGTCTCGGCGGCGCGGAAAGCTCGCGCAGGCGACGGTGCCGCGCCCGACCTGACTGGCGATCGCCAGAAGTCCGCCTTGCATTTCCATCAGAGATTTCGACAGGGCGAGCCCCAGCCCTGCGCCTTTCAGCGACTTGCCGAAATGATCTTCGATCAACTCGAAGGGCTGGCCGAGGCGGGCGAGATTTTCCTTCGAGATGCCGGCGCCGTTGTCGGCGACGATGACGGTGACGCCGTCGAGGTCGGCTTCGGCGGTGAGCGTCACTTCGCCGCCCTGCGGCGTGAATTTGATGGCGTTGGAAAGGAGGTTCAGCGCCACCTGCTTCACCGCGCGGGGGTCGGCGAACACCGCCGGCGCGTGACCGACGCTCGCGGTCAGTTTGACGCCCGCGTCAGCGGCGCGCTTGGCGACGAGACGAACGCATTCATCGAGAATGCGCTCAAGCTCGATGCGTCTCGGTTCAAGCGTCAGCTTGCCGGCTTCGATGCGCGACATGTCGAGGATGTCGTCGATGAGCTCGAGAAGGTGCTGGCCGCTCGAAAGAATATCGGCCACATATTCGCGGTATTTCGAATCGCCGAGCGGGCCGTAAAGTTCGGACTGCATGATTTCTGAAAAGCCGTTGATGGCGTTGAGCGGCGTTCGCAGCTCATGGCTCATATTGGCGAGAAACTCGCTCTTCGAGCGGTTCGCCTCCTCGGCGCGGCGCTTTTCAAGCTCGTAATTGCGCATCGTTTCAGAGAGGTCGCGGCGTGAGGCCTCAAGGTCGCTCACCGTCGCTTCCAGTTCGCGCTCTTTCTTCTTTTGCGCGCGCGCCTGCCGCTTCACGTCTGTGATGTTCGAGGCGACGCAGACGAGCCCGCCCTCGGCGGTGCGCCGACGGGCGACCCGCAGCCAGCGGTCGCCGCCGACGTCGATCTCGACGCTTTGCTCGTCGATCGGCGCATCGGGCGCGAACCACTGTGCGATGGTTTCGCCGCCCGCGCGCGCGGCCTTGACGACTTCCGCCGCCGGCTTGCCGGCGGACAACGATTTGGCGTCGATGCGGAAGATGGCGGCGAAACGACGGTTCCATGCGGCAAGGCGCCCCTGCGAGTCCCAGAGGACGAAGGCGTCGGGGATGCTTTCAATCGCATCCTTCAGGCGAAGCTCGGCGAGCGCCGCCGCCGGCGTCGCGGCCGCCGCCGCCGAAAGATCGAAGACGGCGCCGGAACGGTTGAACCGCGTCGCCTCGGCTGACGTGCGAAAATAAACCCGCGACCAGCCGCCTTGCGGCTGGCGCAGCCTGACGGCCCCCTCGGTCACGCCAGACACATCTCCCGACATGACGGCGAGCGCCATTCGCAAGTCTTCCGGATGCACGATCGCGGTGATCTCGCGCAGGGTGAAGGTGCGGTCGCGGGCGCCGAGGCCTATCGGTTCGAGAATGCTGCGCGCGATCGTCACCGTGCG
The DNA here is from genome assembly GCA_964578685.1 of uncultured Caulobacterales bacterium. Taxonomy (GTDB): domain Bacteria; phylum Pseudomonadota; class Alphaproteobacteria; order Caulobacterales; family Parvularculaceae; genus Amphiplicatus. The sequence continues at coordinate 656 of CAZOEB010000021.1, read as the reverse complement.
CTGGCTTGAATCAAATCGCCACCAGCCGCCGCGACCCGCCGTGAAGGCGGCCGTCGAGCGCTCCAGCGCGTCGACGGCGCTCGCCGCGAGCGCCGCCGCCCGGCTCTGGCGAATGAAGGCCGCCATCAAGGACGCGATGGCGATGGCGATCGCCGAGAGAAGGAGCAGATAGAAGAACCATGGCGGCGTCCGCTCGAAAAGGTCGTGCGCAGGCGCTGCGACGAGCACGGTCTCGCCATTGTCGAGCGGTCGCCAGGCAAGCGCCGCGCGCCCGGTTTTCAACGGCGCTTCGATGCGGCCGCGCTGTTCTAGGTTCAGGCCGCGCACGTCGGCAGCCTCGACGCGAACTTCCTCCCGGCGCCCGGCGGCGGCGATGATCTCTCCTTCCGCCGAGAGGAGATAGACGACGGCCGCGCCCTCGGGCCGGCAGTCGCCGATCGCCTTGCGGAGCGGCTCGCCTGTCATCACGGCGACATTTGCAGCGATGGCGCATTCGGCTGCGGCTTCATTGACCCGCAAGGCGGTTTCGACCCGCCGCGCCTCGGTCTCATCTTGCGCCTTGCCGAAAAACAGGAGGGCGATAGCCCCGACCAGCAGCCCGGTCAGCAGCATCAACCGGCGCGGCGACAGGGCGCCCGCCGTTGCGGCTGCGACGC
>CAZOEB010000020.1:0-36407 GCA_964578685.1 uncultured Caulobacterales bacterium | reverse complement strand
CCCTTGAGCCAGCGGCGCCGCGAGCCCGGCGGCCTTGGCGGCGTCGGCGGATTTTTGCGCGGCGATGCGGGTGGAATCGAGCCGGCTCATCTGGCCGGCGCCGATGCCGACCGTCGCCTCGTTCTTCACATAAACGATCGCATTCGACTTGACGTGCTTGGCGACACGGAACGCGAAGATGAGATCTCGCAATTCCGCGTCGGACGGCTTTCGTTTTGTCACGACTTTAAGATCGGCCGGACCGATTCGGCCGTTGTCGCGCGTCTGCAGCAGAAACCCGCCGGCGAGCGGGCGAACGACAAGACCGCGCTCCAAAGGTTCGGGCAGGCCGCCTGCCGCGAGCACACGGAGATTCTTTTTCGCGCGAACGACCTCAAGGGCGTCGTCGTCGACATCCGGCGCGATGATGACTTCGGAAAAGATTGACGTGACGCGTTCCGCTGTCGCCCGGTCAAGGGTGCGATTGAGCGCGATGACGCCGCCGAAAGCGGAGACAGGATCGCAGCGAAGCGCGAGGTCCCACGCTTCTGACAGCGTGTCGGCGGCCGCGGCCCCGCAAGGATTCGCGTGCTTGATGATGGCGACGGCGGGGCGCTCCGAGCCAAGTTCGGCGATCAGCTCAAACGCGGCGTCGGTGTCGTTGAGGTTATTGTAAGACAGTTCCTTGCCCTGCAACTGTCGCGCCGTGGCGACGCCATATCGCGGCGCGCCGCTTCTGTAGAAAGCCGCCTGTTGGTGCGGGTTTTCGCCGTAGCGCAGCGACTGCATACGCTCGCCGGCGACGACGTACCGGCGCGGAAACGGATCGTCGAGCGCCGTCGCAAACCAGCCGGCGATCGCGGCGTCATAGGCGGCGGTGCGCGCATAGGCCGTCGCGGCGAGGCGCTTGCGCGTGGCGAGCGAAAGCCCACCATTGGCCTCAATCTCGGCCAAGACCGCTTCGTAGTCCTGCGTATCGACAACAACACCGACATGCGCATGGTTCTTCGCGGCGGCGCGGATCATCGCCGGGCCCCCGATGTCGATATTCTCTACCGCCGTCTCGTAGTCCGCGCCTTTCGCGACCGTCGCTTCGAAGGGGTAGAGATTGACAACGAGCAAATCGATGGGCGCGATCCCGTGGGCGCGCATCGCTTCGGCGTGCCGGGGGTCATCGCGTAAAGCGAGAAGACCGCCGTGCACCTTGGGATGCAGCGTCTTCACGCGCCCATCCATCATTTCGGGAAATCCGGTAACGTCCGATACGTCACGCACGGTGAGCCCGGCCTTTTTCAGCGCAGCCGCCGTGCCGCCTGTCGAAATCAACTCGACGCCCCGGGCCGCGAGGCGGCGCGCGAAATCCTCCAGACCGCTCTTGTCGGAGACCGACAACAGCGCGCGGCGCACTTTAGCAATATCGTCCATCGGAGGCTCCAGAATCGGCGCGCCTCGTCTAGTCCGCCTGCGCCGGAAACGAAAGCGCCGTCACGGCGCCTGGCGCGCGCCTTGCCCTTCGCCGTGCGCCGGACTGAATTCCGGGACGAGCGCGTGGACCGCAGCGTCCAACGACTTGCGATCGCCCTCGCGTGCGGCCTTAACGACCTCCGCTAGCCGCGGGTTGAGGAGCGGCAGGTCGATCATTGCAGGCGACGCAAGGAGGACGCCGTCAGCGCCCGTCGCCACCAGCTTGTCCGTATCGAGAAACACTTCTTCAAAAAGCTTCTCGCCGGGCCGAAGCCCGGAAAACTTGATTTCGATGTCCTTCCCCGGCGTAAGCCCCGCCGCCTCGATCATGCGCTTGGCGAGATCGAGAATCTTCACCGGCTCTCCCATGTCGAGGACGAAAATTCGCCCGTCATGAGTGAGCACCGTCTTCTGCGCATGATCTAGGCTTGCCGCCTGAAGAACGAGCTGCACGGCTTCCTTCGTCGTCATGAAGAAGCGCTGGATATCCGGGTGGGTGACGGTTACGGGACCGCCGCGCTCAATCTGGCGCACGAAAAGCGGCGCCACCGATCCCGTAGACCCGAGGACATTGCCGAAGCGCACCGTGACGAAACGCGTCTCGTTCTGCGCGACGTCCAGCGCCTGCGCATAGAGTTCCGCAATGCGCTTCGTCGCGCCCATGAAGCTAGACGGATTGACCGCTTTGTCGGTCGAGATGAAGACGACTTTCTCAGCTTTGACTCGGGTGGCGTTGTCGAAGACGAGTTTGGCGCCGAGCACATTGACGAGCGCGCCTGCGCACCGATTGTTCTCGACGATCGGCACATGCTTGTAGGCGGCGGCGTGGAGGACGACGTCAGGTTTCAACAGGTCGAAGACGCGGTCGAGATGATCCTTGCAGCATACGTCGGTCAGGGATGTGAAAAGCTGATCGCCGTAGCCTTGCTCTCGCAGTTCGAGATCGATGGCGTAAAGATTGAATTCGGAATTGTCGACGAGCGCGAGCCGTTCGGGCGCGAGCGCAGCGGCCTGACGCGCAAGCTCCGACCCGATCGTCCCGCCTGCGCCCGTGATCAGCACGCGCTTGCCTTCGATGAGCCGCCGGGAAAACCGTTGATCGATCCGTCGCTGCGGGCGATTGAGGAGCGCTGCGACATCGATCGTATGAAGCATCTCGCGCACGCTCTCGGCGCGCCGTCGAGACCGAAACCGCCTCATGAACATCTCGAGCATAGACGCCCTCCCCTCGTCCGGCGTCAGATACCATCCATCCGGCGAAAACTCCACTTGATGACGATATCGTCCCCCGCGCGTTCTTCCAAGGCGCCCGAGCAGGGCGGCGAAATGACTATTTGTTCAGTCGCTTGCGGCAATCCGCCATCGCCGCAATAAATGCTCTTTTCGAGCGTCAGCGCCTCGATGTTCGCTCTGAATTTCCATCCTTCCTTGTTCGGCAGGGACAGGATGACGCTGCGGCGATCCCGGGCCATTGAGGCCTTTATCCCCGGATGAAGATGAAATCTCAGTTTCCACGCGCCGCCGATCGCCGGCGCGGCGCGCGACAGACGGTCCTCGCCGCGAAGATCGTCGCCTCGCGAAGCGAGATAGAACCGTCGCAAATGGGTCAAACCGCCGTGGCTCTCGGCTGACGCGCCCTCGCCGGCGAAGGACCGCTCGATCTCTAGCAGATGACCGCGCTGCTCTTCGGCGCGGCGATGCGTAATGACCGCGCCGCGAAAGAGATTGCCGGCGATCGACGGCGGATCGACTGAAACGGTCGAATGCGCGGCGGCAAGGCGCAAGGCCCCCGGCCATTCTCCCGGCATGCGGTCACCCGACCCGCAGTTGACGACAATGCGGCTGCGCCCGGAGGAGAAGTGAAAAGAGGCCCCGCTCTGGTACGCGTTTGACGCCACCGCGCCGCCGCGCGCAGCGCCGACATCAGCGATCAGGACGCTGCGCGCGGCCTCAAGGCGCTGAAAGCCTGAATGCCTCGCGAAACCTGCGGGCTCGACATCCTGTTCGACAGCGCTGAGCGCCGCCGCCAGCGCGCCGCCGTCATCCTCGAAACCGCCGTTGAAAACCGCAAGCTTGCCGTCGCCCGCGCGAAACAGCTGCGCATGCGCCGCCGCGCGCCCGACGATGTGCTTCAGAAAACCGGGCGGCGTCAGCCTTTGGGCCTCCAGCGCCTTTACGACCATCTGCAGGCGGACGACGAGGGCGAGCTGTCGGGACGGATTGCGGCTGACATGTCCCCCGTCAGGCCGGATTTGGAGGCGCAACTCGCGCCGCAGAAGTTCGAGGCCCTTTTCGCTTGCAGCCTCGCACCCCGGCAGCGACAGCGCCGCAATCGTCAGCGCCGTCGCCGTCATCAGGCGGTCATAGGCCGAGCCCGCGCGATGGCCGGAGCGGGCGAGATGACGCGTCTGGCGCGCCATCGACGAAAGCACCCGGCTTCGCCACATCGCGTCGCCGGCGGCGAGCACCAACTGCCCGTGGCAACAAAGATGGATCAGTCTTTCGCCTGTCGTATGCGGCGCCCAGCCGTCGGGCGACCAGCGTTCGTTGGCCTCGAACCATCCACGCGCGAGGCGCATCGCCGGTTCTTTCGCGCGAACGCCGAAGCGCGCGAGATGCCGAAGCCACACGAACTCATGCATGAAGTCATGCAAGGCCCCTTCCCGGCCCGCGAGGTCCCAAAGCCGCTCCAACTCGCCGTAGCAGTCGATCGTCTCGGCGCCGATCGACAGCCGCCCGCGCAGGATGGCGTCGCCAAGTTCGGCGTCAGGTTCGTAGGGGTCGATCGGTTGATGCCCAAGGCGATCCGGCGCCGGGCCGTCGAGCTGCGCCTGATAGAAGGGGCTTTCGCCCCAAGCGCGCGACACCCGGTCGATGACGTCCGCGGCAAGGGCGCGGTCCCCCTGTTTCTTGCGTGCCGATTGAACCACTAACCGCGTCCGCCTCGAAGCGCGGCGATGTTGGCCGCATATTGATTGGTGTCGCCTTTGAAGACCGCCGAGCCGGCGACCAGAACGTCGGCGCCGGCGCCGATGACTGCGCGCGCCGTTTCAGCGTTCACGCCGCCGTCGACCTCCAGCATGATCTGGCGTCCAGATCGGTCGATCAGGGTACGGAGCGCCTTGATCTTCTCAAGCTGCGAAGGAATGAAAGCCTGCCCGCCGAAGCCGGGGTTTACGCTCATGACGAGGATGAGATCGACGTCGCCGATGACAGGCTCGACGGCGGCGACCGGCGTTCCCGGATTGAGCGCCACGCCCGGCTTCGCGCCGGCGGCGCGGATCGCCTGCAACGTGCGGTGAAGATGAGGCCCCGCCTCCGGATGGACCGTCAAAATGTCCGCGCCTGCCTTCACAAACTCGCCGATGAAGGGGTCGACCGGCGAAATCATCAGGTGCACGTCGAAGGGGATCTTGGCGCATCCGCGGATCGCCTTGATGACAGCCGGACCGATGGTGAGGTTCGGAACGAAATGTCCGTCCATGATGTCGACATGGATGAAGTCGGCTCCGGCGGCGGCGACCGCCGTGACCTCTTCGCCGAGGCGCGCGAAGTCGGCCGAGAGAATTGAGGGCGCAATCCGGACGAGATTCATCAGACTTGCCTATCTTGATGCGCGAGAAACGCGCAACAAAATCGCCGGTCTCGAAGCACAAAATTCGGGAAGATGGGCCCCAAAAGAAACCGCCCGGTCGGAACGTGCGGGGGAGGACGCGTCGACCGGGCGGCTTCGGGGGTGCAGGGTCGTCAGGGCCGCTTAAGCGATGATGTCTTATGGCAGGCCAATGGGGCGGAAATGAGGCGCACGACGCCTTACTTCACTTTAATGCGCTGATTTCATTCGTTAATCAGGAATTAACGCCGCGCGAACAATCGTCCAAACTGGCGAAATCCGACAAGCCCGGCGAGGACAAGCGTTGCGCCGGTCGCGAGGCCGGCCAGCCATTCGACATCATAAAGGCCAACGCCCGTCAGAGCGAACAGAGACAAACCGCCGATGATGAGAAGCGCGCGCAGCGGCGATTTGATGGCCTCGCCCGCGTAGCGGACGGCGGCGGCAGGGGCCGCCGCGACTGCGTTGCCGACTTTGCCGAGAGCGGCCGCGATTCGTGACCAGCCAAAGAGCCTGATGAGTCCGGCAAGCGCGGCGGCGACGGCGCCGCCTGCGAGCCATCCCCGGACCGCCGTGTCGGCGGCGCGGGATTCGGCCTCATCATGCGCCGCAATGACGACAGCATGCTCCATGGGCGCCGGATCGGCGGCAGGCATCGGCGCAGCGCTGGCGCTGACCGCGGCCAAGGAGGCAGCGGCGAGGAGCGCGGCCTTGAGAGGATTGGATCTGATCATGGTTTGCCCTTCCTGTTCCCCATATGGGAACTGGCGCCCGTGGCTTCAACGCAGCCGAATCAGACCTTGAGGTCCTCAAATCCTCGTCTGCGGGCGGCGGCAAGAACCGTGTTCCGTAAGAGGCAGGCGATGGTCATCGGTCCGACCCCGCCCGGCACCGGCGTGATCGCGCGCGCCCGCGTTCTGGCGCCTTCAAAATCGATATCGCCGACGAGGCCGCCGCGCAGCCGGTTAATACCGACATCGATCACGATCGCGCCCGGCTTCACCCAGTCACCCTTCACCAGTTCGGGCCTGCCGACCGCCGCGCAGAGGATGTCGGCGGCGCGGCAAATCTCGGGAAGATCGGCAGTTTTCGAATGCGCGACCGTGACCGTGCAGTTCTCCGCAAGCAGCATCATCGCGAGCGGTTTGCCGACGAGAATGGACCGTCCGACGACGACGGCGTGACGGCCGGCGATCTCGGGCGCGACCGTCTTGATCAGCATCACCGATCCACGCGGCGTGCAGGGCTCGAGACCGGGCTTGCCAAGCAGCAGGCGCCCCGCATTCGTTTCAGTGAGGCCATCGACGTCCTTTTCGGGATCGATTTCGTTGATGACGCGGTGCGCGTCGATCTGCGGGGGCAAGGGCATCTGCACGAGGATGCCGTCGACGCCATCGTCCGCGTTGAGCGCGCGAACGAGGTCGATGACGGCCTGTTCCGGCGTTTCAGCGGGGAGCTTGTGCTCGATCGACCGCATCCCGGCCGCCCTCGCAGCGACGCCCTTGTTGCGCACATAGATCTGGCTCGCCGGATCTTCGCCGACGAGCACCACCGCCAGCCCAGGCGAAGATTTGACCTTCGCCTCGAAGGCTGCGGCGGCACGCGCCGTCTTCTCGCGAAGGGCGGCGGCGATCGATTTGCCGTCTATGATTTGCGCCGTCACGACCGCTCTTCCATCAACGCGCTGAGTTGCGCCCTAAGCGCTGCGGCGTCGGATGATTCGAGGGACAGCGTCTTCAGGCGGGATTTGGCGCCTGCGGTAACGGCGACGGCCCCTTTCGGCAAGCCGAAAGCAGCCGCAATCGCCACGCAGACGGCGGCGTTAGCCTTCCCGTCTTCGGGCGGCGCGGTGACACGGACGACAAGACGGCGCGTTCCCGTCTCATCCAGCCAGGCGCCGCCAACCGAATTTCGACGGGCGCCGGGGGCTACGCGCACCTTCACGACGAAGGCGGTCACATCAAGGGACGGATCAGGTAGAGATTTACCGCTTGCAGGACGATGATCACGATGACAGGGGAGATATCGATCCCGCCCATGTTCGGCAGCATGCGCCGCACAGGCCCGAGCAACGGTTCCGTCAGCGCCGCTCCGGCGTTTGCGACCCAGTTCACCACCTGATTGTGCCGGTTGACGACATTGAAACCGATCAGCCAGCTGATGATCACCGTGACGAAAATGACAAAGATGTAGAGCCCGATCAGCTGGTAGAGGATGAAGGCGAAGAAACCCATTGCAAGCTCGCTCTCGTTTCGATCTCGACTTAGGTCGCGTCGGGCGTGCGTGCAACCAAGCGCTATTCGGCGGCGTCCACGCCGCGCGCGCAAAGGACCGGGGTCGCAAGCCCTCCCGCGCGCACGAACCCGACCCCGTCTTTAGCGACGATGACAAGCGTGACGTCCGTCTTCTCACCCTCGGCCGACGAGGAGAACGGGAAGCCGTCGCCCGCCCAAAGCCAGCGGCCGTCGGCGCGCGCGACCTTCGCCTTTCCCGTCCAGCACCCCGTGTAAGCGCAAATGGATAGTTCGCCGTCCGCCTTCGCCGACACATCGATCGGCGTGAACTCGTCCGGATTGGCGGCGGCGCATCCATCCGCTGCGCACCAGACTTCAACTTGGTTCCGACAGCGCCAAGCGTCCGGCGGCGCCCCTTCACGGGTGGCGCCAAGCAAGGCGGCGAGCGCAATTTCCAGCATCGTTCCGCCTCCGTTGCGGGCGTGTTTCGCGACCATCGCCTTGCAATTGACAGCGCGCAAGCCCGGTCCTAGAGCAACGCCTCCCAAAGACCTGGGGCCGACGGTCCGGCCGCAAGGGGCTGTAGCTCAGATGGGAGAGCGCCTCGTTCGCAATGAGGAGGTCAGGGGTTCGATTCCCCTCAGCTCCACCAGCCTTGGCTGGTCTTGGTTGGCCCTTATGTCGGCCATGAATGCGCCTGCCCGGTCTGGATCGTCGCTGGCGCCGCGTGCGCTGGACAGCCGGCCTCGGTTCGCAGGAAACTAAAGCGTTTCCAATTATCGCCCTCAGGAGCCTCATGATGGCTGACACCACCCGACCGTTTGAGTCCGCCAGCGCCGCGATCGAGCGCATCTTCGCTCTTCAGCGCCAGGCGTTCGCAGCCGAACCTTTCCCTTCGATCGACACGCGAAGGGCGCGGCTCGACGCCCTGATCCGTATCGTCGAGACGAATGAGGCGCGGATCATCAAGGCCGTCAATGACGACTTTTCGTGCCGGTCGCGCCATGAAACGCTTGTCGCGGAAGTCATCGTCAGCGTTTCAGCCGCCAAGATGGCGAAAGCGAACCTCGCCAAATGGATGCGTCCGCGCGCGGTGGCGACGCCGCTTCATATGAAGCCGGGGAAAAGCCGGCTTGAACCGCAGCCGCTCGGCGTCATCGGCATCATTTCTCCCTGGAATTACCCCGTGCAGCTCGCCCTTTCGCCGGCGGCGGCGGCGCTCGCCGCCGGCGACCGCGTCATGCTGAAGCCGAGCGAGCTGACGCCGCGGACCAGCGACCTCCTGCGCGAGATCGTCCGTGAAGAATTTGATGAGAGCGTCTTTGCCGTGATCACCGGCGGTGTGGAAGTCGGGCAAGCGTTTTCGTCCGTGCCGTTCGATCATCTCCTCTACACGGGATCGACGAGCGTCGGCCAGAAAGTCTACATGGCCGCCGCCAAAAACCTGACGCCCGTGACGCTCGAGCTTGGCGGCAAATCGCCCGCAATCATTGACGAGAGCGCCGATGTCGAGGTTGCCGCGCTGTCGATCGCGCACGGCAAGTCATTCAACGCAGGACAAACCTGCGTCGCGCCGGATTACGTCCTGACGCCTCAAGGCAAACTCGGCGCGACGGTCGATGCGATCGCCGCCTCGGTGCGCCGTCTCTACCCGGAGATCGACACGACGCCCGATTACACGGCGATCATTTCACAGCGCCATTTCGCGCGCCTGAAAGCGATGGTCGCGGAAGCCAAAGACGCCGGCGTCAAGGTGGTCGAGGTCGGGACCGCGAATGCGCTCGATCCGCAACGGAAACTCCCCTTCACCATCATCGTCGATCCGCCGCAGAATCTCGCCGTCATGAAGGAAGAAATCTTCGGCCCGGTTTTGCCGGTGCTCGGCGTTTCCGGCCGCGAGGATGCGCTGAAACGGATCAATGACGGCGACCGGCCGCTCGCCCTCTACTGGTTCGGGACCGACGACGCAGCCCGCGACGACACGCTCCGCCGGACGATTTCGGGGGGCGTCACGGTCAATGACACGCTCTGGCATGTCGCGCAGGAGCATCTGCCCTTTGGCGGCGTCGGCAAGAGCGGGATCGGCGCCTATCATGGAGAAAAGGGCTTCGAGACCTTCTCGCACCTGAAGCCGGTATTCTATCAGAGCAAGTTCGCGTCGAACAAAATGCTCTATCCGCCCTTCTCGGAGAAGACGGACAAGCTTCTCGGAATGGTGCGTAAAATCGTTTGAGAAGGCCTTCGTCGCCGCGCACGGATATCGCGAACGGAGACTGAACCGCCTTAGCCGCGGGGTTTTTCCCGCTTCCAGGTGTATTTACGGCGCGCCGACCAAACGCCGTCCACGATATCAAAGCTTTCGGTCACGTGGGTGTCGCTGTCGCTGAACCGCGCCCGGTGGCCTTCCCGATATGATGATCCGTCAGGCCGATAAAAAATTTGATCCGTCACCGTCAGATCGCCTTGGCGGGACATCGGTCCCGTTCCAAGGACGCCGCCCCATCCAAACTGATCAAGCCTTGCTTCGCCGGCGCCCGGATGCCAGTACTGGCGGAACTCCCAGAACGCGGGCGTTTCGACGCCCTCTCTTATGCCGAACAGGCGTCCCGTCATCGTCACCCCGTCAAAGCCCGCGACCCAAACGATGCCATAGGCCTCGAAGGGTTCCTCAGGCGATTTGAAGGCCGAGTTATCCGCGATCCAACGGCCGCCGTCTGCGCTGAGCGCACCAATTTCCTCAAGGAACCAAGCGGGAGGCTGAGCCAAGCCGATGGTGGGCGCCAAGGTCAACGCCAACACCGCCGACGCGGTCCGAAAATGGCGGAACATCGCTGTCATCGCGGCGTGACCGCGCCAGCAACTGCGCCTAGAAGCAAGCCCCATGCGACGAATTCCACATAATTTACGCCGAGCAGAAGGTCCATGACGGATCAGTCGATCGACATTTTTGATTTCATCGTCATCGGCGCCGGGTCCGCCGGGTCCGCCATCGCCGCGCGTCTTAGCGAAGACGGGAAGACGAGAGTCTGCGTTCTGGAGGCTGGGCCCGAAGACAAGAGCGCCCTGATCCATATGCCGCTCGGCTTTGCGTTCTTCCCGACTGGGACGATCTACAACTGGGCGTTCGACACGGCGCCGCAGCGCCATCTCAATAATCGCGTTTGCTACCAGCCCCGGGGGCGCACCCTTGGCGGATCAAGCTCGATCAACGCGATGATCTACATCCGCGGCACGAAGGCCGATTACGACGGTTGGGGCGTTCCCGGTTGGCGTTGGGACGACGTTCTCCCCTATTTCAAGCGCGCCGAAGACAATGAGCGCGGCGCGGACGACTATCATGGGTCGGGCGGACCGCTCTCCGTCAGCGACCTGCGGTACAGGAATCCGCTGTCGGACGTTTTCCTCAATGCGGCGGCGGAACTTCAGCTCGCGACGAACGATGATTTCAACGGCGCGCAGCAGGAAGGCATGGGCTATTATCAGGTGACGCAGCGAAACGGCCGTCGTTGCTCGGCGGCGGCGGCCTATCTCAACCCCGCGCGGTCGCGCCCCAACCTCGCCGTCGAAACCAATGCGCGCTGCGAAAAGATCCTTATCGAAGATCGTCGCGCGGCCGGCGTGCGATACCGAAAGGGCCGCGAAACGAAAATCGTCCGCGCGCGCCGGGAGGTGATCGTTTCAGCGGGCGCGTTCCAGTCGCCGCAGATCCTGATGCTGTCGGGGATCGGCCCCGCAGATCAGTTGCGCAGAAACGGCGTCGATGTGATCGTCGAGGCGCCCGGAGTCGGCAAAAACCTTCAGGACCATGTCGATTACACGGTGCTGCGCCGGACGAAATCGCCGCACCCGATCGGCATGACGCTGCCGTTCATTCTTGGATTGCCCGCCGCTTTTCGAAAATTCAGCAAGGACGGCGAAGGCCCTCTCACATCCAACCTCGCGGAGGCGGGCGGCTTCATCAAGACCGAGCCGCATCTCGCCGAGCCTGACGTCCAGCTCCATTTCCTGCCGACGCTGGTTGATGACCATGGCCGCAGAAAGCATTTCGGCGGCGGCTATTCCGCTCATGCCTGCGTGCTTCGGCCGCGCAGCCGCGGCGAGGTGCGCCTTGCGTCGCCCGATCCCATGGCGGCGCCCGAAATCGACCCGAATTTCCTTAGCGATGAAGACGATCTGCGCCGCCTGATGCGCGGCGCGCGCATCATGTTCCGGATTTTTGAAGCGCCGGCTTTCGCCGATTTCGCCGGTCCCTATCTCTATGAAGGACCTGGCTGCTCCGATGAAGCGCTGATCGCTGACATCCGTGCGCGCAGCGACACGATCTACCATCCAGTCGGAACCTGCCGGATGGGAACCGATGACCGGGCGGTTGTCGATGAACGCTTGCGGGTGAAGGGCGTCTCCGGCCTCCGGGTCGCCGACGCTTCCATCATGCCTAATCTGATCTCGGGAAACACCAACGCTCCGTCCATCATGATCGGGGAACGGGCGGCCGATTTGATCCGCTCCGCCGCCTAGGCGCCGCGGCGGCGCCTTCAAATCGACCAGCGGTCCCGATAGTTTAGGCCCTATAAGCCAGCCGTTCAGGCGGCGCCTGGAGAAAGTGTCCATTCATGTGCGGCATTATCGGCATTCTCGGCAAATCGGACGTCGCGCCGATGATCGTCGAGGGGCTCAAGCGCCTCGAATACCGAGGCTATGATTCGGCGGGCGTCGCGACGATCCGCGACGGTTTCCTTGATCGGCGGCGCGCCTCCGGCCGGCTTTCGGCGCTGTCGGAAAAGCTCGCGGCCTTTCCGCTCGGGGGCGCGACCGGCATCGGCCACACGCGGTGGGCGACGCATGGCGCGCCGACCGACGCCAACGCCCATCCGCACGCGACCGAGCGCGTCGCGCTCGTCCATAACGGCATCATCGAGAATTTCGGCGAGCTGCGCGATGAACTGAAAGCCAAGGGATATTCCTTCACCTCGCAAACGGATTCCGAAGTCTGCGCGCAGCTGATCACGCACTATTTGCGGGACGAAAAACTCCCGCCGAAAGACGCGGTCAGGAAGGCGCTCACGCGCATGCGCGGGGCGTTCGCCTTCGCCATCATCTTTTCGGGCGAAAACGATTTGCTGGTTGCGGCGCGGCGTGGCTCGCCGCTCGCGATCGGACGCGGCGACGGGGAGATGTTTGTCGGCTCCGACGCCTATGCGCTGGCGCCCTTTACGAATCGCGTCACCTATCTCGAAGAAGGCGACTACGCGATCATAACTCGGGCCGGTTTCGACATCTATGACGAGCACGGACGACTCGCGAACCGCGCGGAAACGATCTCGACGGCCTCAGAGAATATGGTCGACAAGGACGGCCACCGCCATTTCATGGCGAAAGAAATTCACGAACAACCGGAAGTCATCGCGCACACGCTATCCCGGTATATTGACGCTGCGACCGGCGAAATCCGCCTGCCGCCGGCGTCCTTCGACTTCTCCAAGCTCGAACGGCTGACTATTTCCGCTTGCGGCACCGCTTACTACGCGGGGCTGATCTCGAAATACTGGTTCGAAGCCTGGGCGCGCCTGCCGGTCGAGATCGATATCGCGTCGGAGCTTCGTTATCGCGACGTGCCCTACCCCAAAAACGGGGGCGCGCTGTTCGTCTCGCAGTCGGGCGAGACCGCCGACACGCTTGCAGCGCTGCGTGACGCCAAAGCGCACGGTCAAAAAATCGCGGCCGTCGTCAACGTGCCGGAAAGCTCGATCGCGCGCGAGGCCGACGTTATTTTCCCAATGGCGGCAGGCCCCGAGATCGGCGTCGCCTCGACAAAGGCGTTCACCTGCCAGCTCGCTGCGCTCGCCTCGATCGCGATTTCAGCCGGCCGGCAACGCGGGACGCTCTCGGCGGAGGACGCGCGCGAGCTCGTGATGTCGCTGCTGCAGGTCCCTCGCCTCGTCGGCGAGGCTCTGAAGCGGGCGCCCGGCATCGAAGAGGCCGCGCGCGAGATCGCGAAGGCGCGCGACACGCTCTATGTCGGCCGCGGCGTCAGTTTCCCGCTCGCCATGGAAGGCGCGCTGAAGCTCAAGGAAGTGTCTTACATTCACGCCGAGGGCTACGCCGCTGGAGAGTTGAAGCATGGCCCCATTGCGCTTATCGACGGGGACATGCCTGTCATCGTCATCGCGCCATCGGATCGACACTACGAGAAGACAATTTCGAACATGCACGAAGTGATGGCGCGTGAGGGCAAGGCGTTGCTCATTTCCGACGCGAAAGGGATCTCGAACGCCGGCGAAGGCTTGTGGGCGGCGATTGAACTCCCGGAAACGCATCCGCTGCTTTCACCGATCGTTTACGCTGCTCCCCTTCAATTGCTCGCCTATTACACGGCGACGACCAAGGGGACGGATGTCGATCAGCCGCGAAATCTGGCGAAATCGGTCACTGTGGAGTGATCTGCACAGGGGCGCCCGGGCAGGCTCCGGTCGACGGCGGGAAAACGATGCGCTTTGAAGCGGCGGCGAAGAGGCTGGAAGACTGGTTCGTCACCCGCGCTCTGCCCTTGTGGGCCGAAGCCGGGATAGACGCCGCCGGCGGCTTTTATGAAAGCCTCGACAGCGCCGGCGCCCCCGTCCCGGGGCGGCGGCGCGTCCGCGTCCAATGCCGCCAGATTTACACGTTCAGCGAAGCGGCGCGCCGCGGCTGGTTCCCGCGCGGCGAAGCGATCGCCGCCGCAGGGTTCGACCGTTTGCTGGCGACGGCGGTTCCGAATGACGGCGCGCGCGGCTGCGTTCATGCGCTGCATGACGACGGCGGCGTCGATCAGCATTTGCGCGACCTTTACGACCAGGCGTTTCTGATTCTCGCCTGCGCGGCCCGCATCAAAGCCGGCGACAAGCGCGCGCTGACCATCGCGAACAACACGCTTTCATTTCTCGATCGCGAATTCGCCTCACCGTTCGGCGGATTTCGAGAAAATGATCGCGGCGGGCATCCGCGGCGTCAGAATCCGCATATGCATCTGTTCGAGGCGCTGCTCGCGCTCGCCTCGGCGACGGGCGACGCCGCCGTTCTTGACCGCGCGCACGCCGTCGAAGCGCTGTTCCGAGCGAAATTCTACGATGCGAAAGCGGGCGCCTTACGCGAGTTCTTCAATGACGACTGGTCGCTCATCGAAACTGTCAGCGACCGTGTGGAGCCCGGCCATATGGCGGAGTGGGTCGCTCTTATCGACCGCTATGAGCGCCAGACCGGCGAAAAGCGCGGCGGGCTCAAGAAAACCCTCTATCAAGGAGCAGATGCCTGGCGCATCCCGGGGGATCCTTTCCTGCCAAATCAGGTGATGATGAATGCGCGCCCGGCTAAAGCGAGTCGGCGTTTGTGGCCGCAAACGGAGTTGCTGCGCGCCGCGAGCATTCTTGGACAAGAGGCTGACGCAGCGACGATTATCGTATCGCTCTTCGAAACTTACTTCGCTGGCGATAAGTCCGGCCTATGGACGGACGAGTTTGACGCCGCCGGCGAGCCGGTTCCGGGTCCCGTACCGGCAAGCATCCTCTATCATCTCTACGAAGCGGCGGCCGTTATAGCCGATGCGTGCGAGGAACGCCGCCAATGAACATCGTGCCGACGATCCAACCCGTCATCATGTCCGGCGGCGCCGGGACGCGGCTCTGGCCGATGTCCCGCCAGACGCGCCCGAAGCAATTCCTGCCGCTGACGGGCGCGCAATCGCTGTTCCAGGAAACCGTTCGGCGTTTTTCGGGCGAGGGTTTTCTTCCGCCGCTGATCATTGGCGGCGCCGCGCACTTGCCGCTGATCGACGCACAGCTCGCCGAGATAGGCGTGACGCCGGACGCCGTCATTATCGAGCCGATGCCGCGCAACACGGCGGCGGTCGCCGCCGTCGCGAGCGCCTGGGCCGGCCGCGCGGGCGATCAGCGCCTCGTCCTGCTGACGCCGGCGGATCATCACGTCGCCGACGCCGCCGCCTTCCGGCGCGATGTTTTGCGCGGCGCCGCAGCGGCGGCGAAAGGGTCGATTGTCACCTTCGGCATAAGGCCAACCGAACCCCATACCGGCTTCGGCTATGTCGAAACGGGCGCCGGGATCGTCGACCGCGTCTTTGAGGTCGCGGGCTTCCGCGAAAAACCTGATCGCGCAACGGCTGAGCGGTACGTCGCCGGCGGACGCCATTTCTGGAACGCCGGCGTTTTTCTTTTCTCGCCGGGGGCGATGGACGCCGAACTGCACGCCTACGCCCCCGCGATCCGCAAGAGCGCGGCAAACGCCCTCGCCGCGGCGGCGCGTTCGGGGGCGGCGCTGACGCTCGACCCTGCGATTTTCGCGGAGTGTCCTTCCGACTCGATCGACTATGCGGTGATGGAGAAAACGCGCCGCGCCGCTGTCGTTGCGCCGGTCGACGCCGGGTGGAGCGACATTGGGTCCTGGACGGCGCTTGACGCCTTGCCAGGCGACCCGCGCGTCGCCGCGATTGAGTGCGGCGCCAATATTATTCGTTCCGACGGCCCTCTGATCGCGGCGATCGGCGTCAGCGACCTGATCATCGTGGCGACCGGCGATGCCGTGCTGGTCGCGCCGAAGAACCGCGCGCAGGACGTGAAGAAAATCGTCGACGATCTCAAAGCGCGAAAGCGCAGCGACCTCCTCTAGGGTTCCATGGCCCAGCGCGTCATCGTCACCGGAGGAGCAGGCTACATCGGCAGCCATGTCTGCGTGGATCTGCTCGCTGGCGGCCGCGACGTGCTCGTCATCGACGACTTTTCGAACTCGAGCCCCAAAGCGCTTGAGCGGATCACCGAAATCACCGGCCGGGCGCCCGCTTTCATCAAGGCCGATCTTGCCGACCCCGCCGGCGCAAGCCTTGCGGCGAAGGCGATCAAGGACTTCCGGCCGGACGGCGCCGTGCATCTCGCCGGTCTCAAGGCTGTCGGCGAATCGGTCGCCGATCCGGTTCGCTATTATGCGGTCAATCTCGGTTCGGCCTTAGCGCTCATACGCGCGCTCGACGCGGCCGATGCGCGCCGCATCGTGTTTTCCTCCTCCGCGACGGTTTATGGCGATCTCAACCAGAGCCCGGTCAGCGAAACCGGCGCGACAGGCCCGACGAACCCCTACGGCAAGACCAAGTTCTTCATCGAAGAGATACTGAAGGATCTCGCCCGCGCCGATCCGCGCTGGCGCATCGTCAATCTTCGCTACTTCAACCCGGTCGGCGCGCATCCTTCCGGAAAGATCGGCGAGGACCCCGCGGGCGTCCCCAACAATCTCTTCCCCTACATCGCGCAGGTCGCCGTCGGCCGCTTGCCGAAACTTAAAGTTTTCGGCGGCGATTATCCGACTCGCGACGGCACGGGCGTCCGCGATTACATCCATGTCGCCGACCTCGCGCGCGGACACGCGGCGGCGCTCGATTACCTTTTCCGCTCCCCAAGCGGCGCCGCCGACATCAATCTTGGGACCGGCAAGGGCGTATCGGTTCTGGAAGCGATTTCGGCGTTCAAGCGTCAGTCGAACCGCGACATCCCCTATGAAATCGTCGAGCGGCGCCCCGGCGACGTCGCCGAAGTCTACGCCGACGCGACAAAAGCCGCGACGCTGCTCGGCTGGCGCGCGGTCAAATCGCTTGACGATATGTGCAAGGACCATTGGCGCTGGCAAAGCGCCAATCCGAACGGCTACCGGGATTAGGCGTTGCCGGCCGTTTCGAACATCGAGGCGTCGAGCGCTTCTTCCGGCGACTTGCCGCCCCAGATCAGATAATTGAACGCCGGCAGGAAGCGATCGATCGCCTCGCGCGCGCCCTTGATGAGAATTTCCGCCTGACCTGCGTCGAGCCGCCCGTCGGCGGGGAGAACCGCGGCGTTGCGGAAGACGATCGAGCTGTCTTCCGACCAGAGATCGAAATGGCCGATCCACAACCGTTCATTGATCATGGCGACGAGGCGCGCCACGTCGTTGATGCGTCCCTTCGGCGCTTTCAGATCAAGCGGGGCGCCCATTTGCAGCGTCGATAGCTCTGCGCGCCAAGTGAACCAGAAGCCCGCGTCGCGCCACAACCCCGGCATCGCCAGATGAAGCTCGTCGTCATCGACACGCTCGACGCTCAACGCGAGCTCATCCGCAACCGCTTCCAGCGCCTCCAAAGGGTCGATTTCGGGCGCCGGCGCTTTGAGGAGTTCAATCGACATGAGCGATCCTGTGTCAGGGACAGCAGGAGTGCGCGGCGAGTCGGCGGGGCGGCGCAATGATTCATTCCCCGCAAGGGGACGTTCATTTTGCCCAAGACTGTCAGCCCTTTGCGGCGAGGCGGGCCTCAAGATCGGTGATTCGCGCCGCCAGTCGCTCGTTCTCTGCGCGCGCCGCGACCGCCATGTCGCGCACCGTCTCGAAGTCCTCGCGGGTCACGAGGTCCATATCGGCGAGGAGGCGCTGGAGCTGGCCGCGCGCCACCGTTTCCGCCTCCCGCCGGACGCCGTCGACGGCCCCGGCGGCTTCGGACATCAGCTTGGCGATTTCGTCGAAGAACGGGCTCTGGGTCTGCATGGGCGGCTCCTTTGCATTCTAAATAGGAGGACCGGCCCCGAAAGGCGACAGCGGCGAAAAAGCGCGCTAAGCGATGGCCGCTTTCGACGGACAGGCCATGGCGATCCCCTACCCGAACATCGATCCGGTCGCAGTTTCGATCGGTCCCCTGCCCATCCGCTGGTACTCGCTCGCCTATATTTTCGGGATCGGCCTTGGCTGGTGGTACGCGCTTTCCCTCATAAAGAAGCCGGCGCTGTGGCCGAAGGCGGCCGCGCCGCTGACGAAGCTCCAGCTTGACGACCTCATCTTCTGGGTGGCGATCGGCGTGATGGCGGGCGGGCGGCTCGGCTATCTCATTTTCTATGAACCGGCGCTGCTGGTCGGCGCCTGGGAGCCGCTTGGCGCCAACATGAATGACGGGCTCATCAAGACGCTCGTCGGCTGGATACCGATTCCGCCCGCGCTGATGCTGTGGCGGGGCGGCATGTCGTTTCATGGCGGCATCATCGGCGTGACGCTTGCGGGGATCTGGTTTGCGCGCAAGCACAAGCTCGACGCGCTGGCGATCGGCGACCTTTTCTCCTGCGCGGCGCCGATCGGGCTCTTCTTCGGCAGGATGGCGAACTTCATCAACGGCGAGCTTTACGGGCGCGCGACCGACGCCTCCTGGGCGATGGTCTTCCCCGCCGATCCCGACCAGCTGCCCCGCCATCCGAGCCAGCTCTATGAGGCCGCGCTCGAAGGCGTCCTCCTGTTCGTCATCCTCTTCATCGGCGTTCGGCGTTTCGGGCTCCTGAAGCGCCCCGGCGCCGTGATGGGCCTCTTCATCGGCGGTTACGGCCTCGCGCGATTCTTCGTCGAGCACTTTCGTGAACCGGACGCCTTCATGCCGAATTTCCCGATCGGCCTCACCATGGGGATGATGCTGTCGCTGCCGATGGTCGCCATCGGCGCGTTCTTCGTCTGGCGCGCCTTCCGGAAATCGCCCGCTGACGCCGAGGCCGCATGACGCGCGAGGCCGCAGCGGAACGGACGGCGCTTGAAGACCGCCTCATCGCGCTCATCCGCGCGCGCGGGCCGATCACCATCGCCGACTACATGGCCGACGCGCTCTATCATCCGCAGGACGGCTATTACATGACGCGCTCGCCGATCGGCGCGGAGGGCGACTTCACGACGGCGCCGGAGGTGAGCCAGATCTTCGGCGAGTTGGTCGGCCTGTGGCTGGTGCAATCCTGGGCCGACATGGGTTCGCCCGCATCGTTCAGTCTTGTCGAACTCGGACCGGGGCGCGGCGTGCTGATGCACGACATCCTCCGCGCCGCGCGCCTCCGGCCCGCCTTCCTCGACGCCGCGCATGTCTGGCTCGTTGAGACGAGCGGGCGCATGCGGCTGGAGCAGCGGCGGCGCCTCAAAGACGCCGGCGTCAGGATCGACTGGGCCGACCGTTTCGCCGATGTTCCTCCGGCGCCGGCTCTGATCGTCGCCAACGAATTTTTCGACTGTTTCCCGATCCGGCAGTTCGAACGCGGCGCGACCGGCTGGCGCGAGCGGATGGTCGGCCTCGCCCCCGACGGCGGCGGGCTCGCCTTCACGCTTGATGCGACGCCGCCCGATCCTGCGCTTGATCTTCCGCCCAAGGAGAATGTCGCCGAGGGCGCGATCTTCGAGCTTTCGCCCGCGGCGGAAGCGGCGGCGGAGGAAATCGCGCGCGCGCTTCACGAACGCGGCGGCCGCGCGCTCATCATCGATTACGGGCACCTCCATGACGGCTACGGCGAGACATTGCAGGCGGTGCGCCGCCATCAGTACTGGCCGGTGCTGTCATCGCCGGGCGCCGCTGACATCACCGCGCATGTCAATTTCGAGCGGCTGACGCGCGCCGCGTTCAATGCGGGCGCAAGCGCGCACGGCCCCGTCGTGCAAGGCGCCTTTCTTGAGCGCCTCGGCCTTCCCTTCCGGCTTGAACGCCTCAGTCAAGGAAAGTCGCCGCAGGAAGTGATGGCGCTCCATCAGGGCGCGCAGCGCCTCGTCAGTCCGAACCAGATGGGCGAGATCTTCAAGGCGTTCTGCATCTCCGCGCCGGGACTGCCCGCGCCCGCCGGTTTCCAGCGATGACCCCGCCGCACCTGAAATCCGCAGGGCTTGGCGGCGCCGTACACGGATTTTTCGGCCGCGCCGGCGGCGTGTCGGAAGGCATCTTCGCCTCGCTCAATACGGGGCTTGGGTCGAGCGATGATCCGCTGCATGTCGCCGAGAACCGCAAGCGCTGCCGGCAGGCGCTCGGCGCGGCGCATCTCCTGACGCTCTATCAGATCCACTCAGCGGACGCCGTGATCGTCACGGAGCCGTGGGAGGGCGCGGGGCCGCGCGCCGACGCCATGGCGACGCGACTGAAGGGCGTCGCGCTCGGCGTCCTCGCCGCCGACTGCATGCCGTTCCTGTTTGTGGACGCAGAGGCCGAAATCATCGGCGCCGCCCATGCGGGCTGGCGCGGCGCGCTCGCCGGCGTTCTCGGCGCCACGATCGCCGCGATGACGCGCCTCGGCGCGAAGCCCCATCGCATCCGCGCCGCGCTCGGCCCATGCCTTCGCCAGCCGAATTTCGAAGTCGGCCTCGATGTCGTCGAGGCGTTCGCCGCCAAACATCCGGATACGGAGCACTTCTTCGCAAGCGGCGTCTCGGCGGACAAGCGCCAGTTCGACCTCGCTGGTTTCGGGCGCGCCGATCTTCTCCGCGCCGGCGTCGCTGAACTCGACGACCTCGCCGTCTGCACGCTTGGGGAAAAAGCGGCCTATTTCAGCTATCGCGCCAGCCGGCGGGCGAACGAGCCCGATTACGGGCGCAATCTGTCGGCGATCGCGCTGCCTTAGAGCGCCGGGCGGAAAAGTGGAAACCGGTTTTCCGCCAAAACGGCGCGACCGCCGAAGGACTGGATCGGCGGCGTGATTCCTTGATCACGCCCGACGATCCAGGCGCCTTGATCCGCCGTCGCAAAACCGTCAAAACCCCCCGCATCGTCGTCAGGGGCCGCCGGCATGAAGCTGATTTCGGGCAATTCGAACCGCCGTCTCAGCGAGACCATTGCGCGCCGCCTTTCCACCCCGCTCGCCGAAGCTGACATCCGCACCTTCAAGGACGGCGAGGTCTTCGTCGAAATCCGCGAGAACGTGCGCGGCGAGGATGTGTTCGTCATCCAGTCGACGTCGAACCCGGCGAACGACCATCTGATGGAGCTGCTCATCACCATCGACGCGCTGACGCGCGCCTCGGCGAGCCGCATCACCGCCGTCATTCCCTATTTCGGCTACGCGCGGCAGGACCGGAAGGCGGGCCCGCGGACGCCGATTTCCGCAAAGCTCGTCGCCAACCTCATCACGACCGCCGGGGCGGACCGCGTGCTCACCGTCGACCTGCATGCCGGGCAGATCCAGGGTTTCTTCGACATCCCGACCGACAATCTCTACGCGGTCAAAGTGTTCGAGGAGAAGATCCGCGCGCTGCACAAGGGCGATATCAGCGGCGTGACCGTCGTCTCGCCCGATGTCGGCGGCGTCGTGCGCGCTCGCGCCCTGTCGAAGCGGCTCGACAACTCGCCGCTCGCCATCGTCGACAAGCGGCGCGAACATGCCGGCCATTCGGAGGTCATGCACATCATCGGCGACGTGAAGGGACGCGACTGCGTCCTCTTCGACGACATCGTCGATTCCGGCGGCACGCTCTGCAACGCCGCCGTCGCGCTGATGGAAAAAGGCGCCAATTCCGTTTCCGCTCACGTGACGCACGGCGTTCTCTCGAACGGCGCCGCGGCCCGCATCGGCGGGGAAAAGGCGCTGACGCGCCTCGTCACCTCGGACTCGATCCAGTCGAGCCCCGAGATCGACGCCTGCGCGAAGATCGAGAAAGTCTCGATCGCCGGCCTCCTCGCCGAAGCGATCCGCCGCATCGCCAATGAAGAATCGGTGTCGAGCCTCTTCGACTGAAGAGGCGCCTTTCGCCTCGCGCTCTTCCCTGAAAGTTTGAGCCTTTCCGCGGGGTCCAGCCCGAAACTACGTATTTTGGCTGGCCGAAAATGCGTCTTTTCTGCGGGGCCCCTCACCCTCCGCGATCGTCACCCCGGACGGCGAAGCCTATCCGGGGTCCACGCCACTGCGCGTGCTGAAAAATGGATCCCGGGTTCGTCGCTTCGCGACGGCCCGGGGTGACGGAGGATCTATTGGGTGCGCCTGTTCTCTCCCGTCCGATCGTACGATCGGCGGGGGTTTCCTTCGCATCGCGCGGCCAGCAACTCACCGAACCGCGCGACAAACCGGACTTGTCAAAACGCCGCTTTTCGAGCGGACCAAAACGCAAAACGCGCCGGAGAGGCGTTCCCCGGCGCGATCTGATTTCAATAGTTCAACCGAGATTCAAAGTCAAGACATTATTTAGGCGAATTAGTTATGGTTAATTTCCCCTGCCGGTTGCGCGAGCGGGCGCAGCGCCGCTTTGCGGCGAATAACCGTCACTGGCGACCAGACGAGCGCGCGCGCGATCGCGCTAAGGCTGGCCTTGCGCGATCGCTGAAGGCGCCGGCGGTCCGCGGCAAATCCCGGCAGGCCGCGATAGCCGTCGATCACCGCGCGGAAATAGGCGGGGCCCGTCCCGACGACGACGGCGCGTCCGCAGAAATAAAGGTCCGCCAGCAGCCGAAACGGCGTCAGCGGCCAGTAAAGCGCGCCCGGCATGTTGCGATAGGTCATCCAGATGCGGTTGCGGTTGCCGTGATAGACGGTGAAGTCGCTATAGCGCCCGGTGACGCCGGAGCCTTCGTGGAGCACGCGCGCCGCCTTCACCTGAACTGATCGCCCGCCCGCCAGGCGCAGGCGAAACCCGAGATCGACATCCTCGCCGTAGCAGAAGAACCGTTCTTCAAAGCCGCCAAGGTCGATAAAGGTGCGGCGCCGGTACATCGCCGCCGCTGCGCAGGGCGCGAAACATTCGCCGTCTTCCGGAAGTTTCCGCGCGGGCCATCCGAAATGGCCGCGATAGGGCACGCCGAGAACGTGCACGACATCGCCCGCCCCGTCGATGATCGAGGGATCTTCGGCCTTGAGCTGCGTCGAGCCGAAAGAATCCGCCCACGGATAACGTGCGCTCGCAGCTGTCAGCTCCGCCAGCCAGTCGGGCTCCGCATAGGCGTCGGGATTAAGGAAGACGAGCCACTCGCCGTTCGCCTCGCGCGCGGCGACATTGTTCGCCGCCGCAAAGCCGAGATTCTCTCCCGACCGGATCGCGCGCACCGGAAGCGAGGAAGGTGCAGCGGCGAGCGCGTCATCGAGGGACCGGTCCGCCGACGCATTATCGATGACAATGACGTCGAAATCGCGAAAGCTCTGGCGGCCGAGACGCTCAAGGCACCGGGCGAGCCGCTCCCCGGAGTTGTAGTTTACGATAATGACCGACAGCATCGACAATGGCGGGCCCGAAAGCGATCCATAGAGGCGCGGACAAGATTTCAATCCCGCCGCCGAGGGGGTATTGGAAAGAGGCTCGGCAGACAAGATCGCCGGGGAACAAGAGGCCCCCACCCTGATGAACCCGAATTCCGACGCCGCGCGCGACATCGCCTATCACGTCCACGCGCAGACCAATCTCGACGCGCATCTGAAAGACGGCCCTTTCATCGTCGCGCGGGGCGAGGGCGCCGCCGTCTTCGACGACGCCGGCAAGCGCTATATCGATGCGATGGCGGGGCTCTGGTCGGCCGCGCTCGGCTTTTCCGAAAAGCGGCTCGCCGAGGCGGCTTATCGGCAGATGCTGGAGCTTCCCTATTGCTCGACCTTCGCGCACCGCACGTCGCCCGTCCTCATCGAGTTGTCCGAGCGCCTGATTTCGATCGCGCCGGAGGGCCTGACGCGCGCGCTCTATGCGAATTCCGGCTCCGAGGCGATCGACACGGCGCTGAAGCTCGTCTGGTATTTCTGGAACGCGAACGGCAAGCCGGAAAAGAAAAAGGTCATCGCGCGCGAGAAAGCCTATCACGGTTCGACGATCGCGTCGGCGAGCCTCACCGGCCTGCCCCGCATGCATGCCGATTTCGACCTGCCGATAGCGCGGATCGTGCGTGCGCCTTGCCCGCATTATTGGAAAGGCGCGAAGGACGGCGAAACGGAGGAAGCCTTCGCTGCGCGCATGGTCATGGAGACCGAGGCGATCATCCTCAAGGAAGGCGCCGACACCGTCGGCGCGATTTTCGCCGAGCCCTTGCAAGGCGCCGGCGGCGTCATCCCGCCGCCGCGCGGCTATTTCACCGGCATCGAGGCGCTGTGCAGGAAATACGATCTCTTGCTCATCGCCGATGAAGTCATTTGCGGCTTCGGGCGCACCGGGAACATGTGGGGCTCTGAGACCTACGGGCTGAAGCCCGACATGCTGACCTGCGCCAAGGCGCTGACCGCCTCCTACATCCCGATGGCCGCCCTCCTCGTCAATGAGCGCGTGTTCGCCGCGATGGTCGAGGAAAGCCGCAAGATAACGCTCTTCGGGCACGGCTTCACCTATTCCGGCCACCCGGTCGCGGCCGCGGTCGCGCTCGAAACGCTGAAAATCTACGAGGAGCGGGACATCGTCGCGATGGCGCGCGAGCGGGCCCCGGCGCTGCAGGACGGCCTTCGTCAGTATGCCGATCATCCGCTGGTCGGCGAGGTGCGCGGCCGGGGACTCATCGCCGGGGTCGAACTCGCCGAAGACAAGAGCGGCCGCAAGCCCTTTGACGCGGGCCGCGGCGCCGGCGCTATCGTGCAGGCGGAGGCGAAGGCGCGCGGCGTCCTCGTGCGCGCGCTCGGCGATACGGTCGCCTTCTGCCCGCCCCTGATGATCCCTGCGGGCGATCTCAAGGCTGTCATCGACCGTTTCGGCGAAGCGCTGGGCGCCGCGGCGAAGAGGCTCGCTTGACGACAGGCGCCGAGGACCCCCGCGGCACGATCGCCGTCGCGCTGAGCCACGGCTTCGATCTCCTCGCGCGCGAGCCGGCGCTGGCGGCCGAGCAGGCCGCGGAGATTTTGAAGGTCGTTCCCAGCGACGCGCGCGGGCACTTCCTGATGGGCGCGGCCAAACGCCGGCTGGGCGAGCCGGGCGAGGCGGTCTCGCATCTCGCGCTCGCGCTCAAGGGGATGCCGCGGTCGGCCGAACTTGCGCTCGAACTTGCGCTCGCCGAAGCCGCGCGGGGCGAGGGAAAGCGCGCCATGGCGCTCGCGGCGCGCGCGATGGAAACGAATGGCGGCATCGCGAACGGCTGGCGCGCGCTCGCCGACGAATTGACGCGCGCCGGCGACGACGATCTCGCGGGCCGCGCTTATGTCAATCACGTCACCGCCTCGGCGAAGGACCCGGCGCTGCTCGAAGCGGCGGTCGCGCTCAACGCGGGACGCATCGCCGTCGCCGAACGCCAGCTCAAAGCCTATCTCACCCGGCACCCGACCGATGTCGCGGCGATCCGCATGCTCGCCGAACTCGCCGCGCGCATCGGGCGCTACAAGGATTCCGAGACGCTGCTGACGCGCGCGCTCGAACTCGCGCCGGAGTTCAACGCGGCGCGGCATAATCTCGCGATCGTGCAGCTGCGCCAGGGCAAGACCGAAGAGCCGATCGCCGCGGCGGAAATGCTGCTGAAGACGAGGCCGGGCGACCCGAGCTATCGGACGCTCTATTGCGCGGCGCTCGTGCGCCATGGCGATTACGACCGTGCGATACCGGAATATGCGGCGCTTCTCGCCAACTTTCCGCACCATCCGAAGAACTGGATGAGCTACGGCCATGCGTTGAAGACCGTCGGGCGCACGGGCGAGGCGATCGACGCCTATCGACGCTCGATCGCGCTGAAACCTTCGCTCGGCGAGACATGGTGGAGCCTTGCGAACCTCAAGACCTTCCGCTTCTCCGACGACGACGTCGCGGTGATGGAGCGCGAATATGCGCGCGAGGACATTTCCGACGAGGACCGCGTGCATCTCGCCTTCGCGCTCGGCAAGGCGTTCGAGGACAAGGGCGATTACGCGCGTTCCTTTGCGCATTACGACCGCGCCAACACGCTCCGTCAGACCCAGATCGGCTATGACGAGGACGAAATGGCGGGCCGCCTTGAGGAGATCGGGCGCTTCTTCACGGCCGAAGTCTTCGCCGCGCGCGCGGGCCAAGGCCACCCAGCCCCTGATCCGATCTTCATCGTCGGCATGCCGCGCGCGGGTTCGACGCTGATCGAACAAATCCTCTCCAGCCATTCGATGATCGAGGGCACGACGGAGCTGCCCGACATCATTGCGATCGCGCGCGAGCTCGGCGCCCGCGGCAAGGGCCTGAAATCCGCCTACCCCGCGATCATCGCCGACCTGCCGGCGGAAGAGCTCGCCCGCCTCGGCGCCGAATATCTTGCGCGCACGCGCGCGCAGCGGCGGACCGGCAAGCCCTATTTCATCGACAAGATGCCCAACAACTTCATGCATGCGGGCCTGATCCGGCTGATCCTGCCGAACGCGAAGATCATCGACGCGCGTCGTCACCCGATGGCCTGCTGTTTCTCAAACTTCAAACAGCACTTCGCGAAGGGCCAGGGCTTCTCCTACGGACAGGAACGCATCGCCCGCTATTACCGCGATTATGTGAACCTGATGGCGCGCTATGACGAGACGATGCCGGGGCTCATTCACCGCGTCATCCACGAGCAGCTTGTCGAAGACCTTGAAGGGGAGGTGCGCGCGATGCTCCGCTATATCGGCGTGCCGTTCGAGGACGCGTGCCTCAGATTCTACGAAACCGGCCGCGCGATCCGAACCCCGAGCAGCGAACAGGTCAGGCGCCCGATCTTCACCGAAGGCCTCGACCAGTGGAGGAACTACGAGGAGTGGCTCGGGCCGATGAAAACGGTCCTGGGCGAGGTGCTGGAGGCCTATCCGTCGTCCCCCGTCCTAGCATAAAATCGCGCGCGGCCATGGTGCGGCGCGGAATCCACAGGGGTCCGGCAAAATCGCCAGCCTGAAAATCGCGATTGTGACCGTTCTGCGAAGCAGTTAGCCTCAGCTTTGAGGGCGGCTGTCCGCGGGGCGGGTTCCTTTGCGCGGACGGCTTTTCAGGGAGTGGCTATAATGACCCAGGATCATCGCGCGCGGCGCAATTCCGCGAAATCCGCGCTGCTGCTTTCCTCCGTTCTGACGGCGGCGGCGGGCGCCGTCGCGCCCGCGTCAGCGCAGGTCGACGAGATCGTCGTCACGACGCAGCGGCGCACGGAAAACCTTCAGGACGTGCCGATCTCGATCCTCGCCTTCGGGACGGAGAAGCTCGAGCAGCTCGAGGTCTCCGGCTTTGACGATTATTCAAAGTTCCTGCCCAGCGTGACCTTCCAGTCGACGCGCCCGAACCAGACGAGCGTCTATTTCCGCGGCGTCGTCTCCGGCGGCGACGGCAACCACTCCGCCTCGCTTCCCTCCGTCGGCGTCTATCTCGACGAACAGCCCGTCACGACCATTCTCGGCTTCTTGCCGGTCCATATCTACGACATCGAACGGGTTGAAGGCATCGCCGGGCCGCAGGGGACGCTTTACGGCGCCTCCGCCCAGTCTGGCGTTCTGCGCATCATCACCAACAAGCCGAAGATCGGCGAGTTCGAAGCCGGGTACGACGTCGAGGTCAACGCGGTCCAGCACGGCGAGATCGGCTATCAGTTCGAGGGGTATACGAACATTCCCCTTTCCGACCGCGCCGCGGTGCGCCTCGTCGGCTATTACATCAAGGACGCCGGCTATATCGACAACGTGCTCGGCGGGCGGGTGTTCCCCGGCACCATCGATCCGGACGCCGGCGGCATCAACCCAATCACCGGCACGCCGCTCATTCCGATCTCGCGTGACAACGCAGCGCTCGTCGCGGACGACATCAACGACGCCGACACCTATGGCGCGCGCGCCGCGCTGAGGCTCGATCTCAGCGAAAACTGGACATCGACGCTTTCGCTCCTCGGACAGGAGTCGAAGGCGAACGGCGCCAATTTCTTCGATCCCGACGCGGGCGACCTCAACATCACCCGCTTCGAGGACGAGTTCAACGACGACCGCTTCGGCCAGGCGGCGCTGACGATTGAGGGGAAGATCGGCGACTTCGATCTCGTTTATGCCGGCTCCTATCTGAAGCGGCAGATCGAATCGAACACCGACTACACCGATTACGCCTATTACTACGACCTTCTCTATCAATCCTTCGGGCCCGCTTACAACTTCGCGGCCTATTTCTACGACGACCTCGGCAACAACATCGACTTCAGCCAGTTCTATGTCGGGGACGACAATTACGGGAAGATATCGAACGAGATCCGCGTGACGTCGCCGCAGGACAAGCGCCTGCGTTTCGTCGCCGGCTTCTTCCAGAACAGGCAGCGGCACAACATCCGCCAGCAATATTTCATCCGCGATCTGGCGAGCGTCCTTGAGGTGACGGGCGAGGAAGACACGATCTGGCTGACGCAACAGATCAGGGTCGACCGCGACCTCGCCGTGTTCGGCGAGATGTATTACGACCTCACGGACCGCCTGACCTTCACCGGCGGCGTGCGCGGCTACCGGTACAAGAACTCGCTCCAGGGCTTCTTCGGCTACAGCGCAGGATTTTCCAGCAGGACTGGCGAGAGCCAGTGCTTCGCCGGACCCATCGTGCCGAACTCTCCGTGTACGAACCTTGATCGGACCGTCAAGAATACCGGGGTCACTTACCGGCTTAACCTCACTTATGAGCTTGACGATTCAAAACTCATCTACGCGACGCACTCGACCGGCTTCCGGCCGGGCGGCGTCAATCGGCGCGGCACGCTGCCGCCCTATCTCGAAGACAAGCTCATCAATTACGAGGCGGGGTTCAAATCGGCCTGGGCGGACAACACCTTCGTCCTCAACGGCGCCTTCTTCTGGCAGAAGTGGAACGATCTGCAGTTCCCCATTCTTGGACAGAACGGCCTCACCGAAATCCAGAACGCCGCGGAAGCGCGCATTCTCGGCTTTGAAGCGGACCTCACCTGGGCGCCGACCGACCGCTTCACGCTCAACGGCGCGGTCTCGATCATCGACGGTCAGCTGACGAACAATTTCTGCGGCTTCGTCGACGTCGATCTGCAGCCGGTCACGGTTTGCGGACCCGGCGTCGCAGACGATCCGCTGACGGACGGCGATGAGTCTCTCGATCCGGAAGCGCCGGACGGGCAAGCCCTGCCGGTGGTGCCGGACTTCAAGGGCACGCTGACGGCGCGTTATGAGCATCCGATCGGCAAGCTGACCGGCCACTTGCAGGGCTCGATTTCGGGCCAGACGACGGCGCCGTCGAATCTTCTCGTCGCTGACCAGGCGATCATCGGCGACCAGGAAGGGTTTGTTCTCGTCGACTTTTCCTTCGGCGTTCGCGGCGAAAGCTGGGAGCTGGTCGGGTTCGTCAATAACGCCTTTGACGAGCGGCCGGACCTGCTCTCCTTCGTCGCCTGCGCCATCGGCACCTGCGGCCTCGACGGACCGAGCGGGCTGACGAACGGCGTCAATCAGGGCACGGCGCAGCCGCGCACCTTCGGCGTCAGGTTCGGCCAGGACTTCTAAGATCCGGCGCAAGAGTTGATCGGCGGGCGGAATGGAACGACCATTCCGCCCGTTCTTTTTGGAGGGCGGCATGAGACGCCTCTTTGCCGGAGCTGTGATCGCGCTTGTCGCAAGCGGCGCTGCGTCAGCGGAGTCCTTCTATGTCCGCGCGGGCCGGCTCATCGATGTCGAGCGATCGCGCGTCCTCACCGACCAGATGATCCGTATCGAGAGTGACCGCATCGCCGCCGTGTCCCCTTGGGCGCCGCCGGCGGAGGGCGCGCGCGTCATCGACTGGTCCGGCAAGACGGTTCTTCCGGGCCTTATCGACATGCACACGCACCTTGTCGGCGACATTCAGGGCGCGGGCCTCGCCGATCCCTTGACCTACACGGAGGCGGAGGACGCGCTTCTCGGCGCCGCGAATGCGCGGGCGACCTTGCGCGCCGGTTTCACCAGCGTGCGCGATGTCGGCGTCTGGCGGGCTTTCACAGACCTTGCGTTGCGCGACGCCATTGACGCCGGCCGCATCGAAGGCCCGCGCATGGCGGCCGCCGGCGGCTACTTCACCATCCCCGAAGGCGGCGGCGCGATCACCGGCGTCGCCGACGATGTCGTCATTCCGCCTGACTTCACGCGCGGCGTCGTCAACGGGCCTGAGGATGCGCGCGCCAAAGCGCGGCAATTCCTTCAGCGCGGCGCGGATTTGCTGAAGCTAATTGCGACAGGGGCGGTGTTGACGGTCGGCACGGAGCCGGGACGGCAGGAGCTGTCGGAAGAGGAAATGCGCGCGATCGTCGAGGAAGCGAACAAATATGGGCGCAAGGCGACGGCGCACGCCCATGGCGCGGAAGGCGCGAAGGCCGCGATCCGCGCAGGCGTTCACTCGATCGAACACGGATCGATCCTCGACGACGAGGCGCTCTCGATGATGAAGAAGCGCGGCGTCTATCTCGTCGCGGACATCTATAATGGCGACTATATCGACGAGATCGGCGCGCGAGACGGCTGGCCCGCGGAAACGCTGCGCAAGAATCGCGAGACGACCGAAACGCAGCGCGCGGTTTTCACCAAGGCCGTCCGCATGGGCGTCAAGATCGCCTATGGCACCGACGCGGGCGTGTTTCCGCACGGCGATAACGCCAGGCAGCTGCCCTATATGGTCAAATACGGCATGACGCCGATGCAGGCGATCCGCGCCGCGACCATTAACGCGGCCGATCTTCTCGGCTGGCGCGGCGATGTCGGCGCGATCGCCGCCGGCAGATACGCCGACATGATCGCGGTCGACGCCGACCCGCTGGCGGATATCTCAGTCTTGACCGGCGCGAAGATCGTCATGAAAGGCGGCGCGATTGTCGACTGACACATACGACGCCATCGTCGTCGGCGGAGGACATAACGGGCTCGTCTGCGCATTCTATCTGGCGCGCGCGGGGCGCAAGGTTCTCGTGCTTGAACGGCGCGAGATCGTCGGCGGCGCGGCGGTGACGGAAGAATTTCATCCGGGCTTTCGCAATTCCCTCGCGAGCTACGCCGTCAGCCTTCTCGCGCCGAAGATCATCGCCGAAATGGGGCTGGAGCGTCACGGATTGAAGATCATCATCCGGCCGATGGCGTACTTCGCGCCGACGCCGGACGGGCGCCATCTCCTCCTCGGCCGCGACAAGGCGGAAAACCATGCCGCGCTCGCGAGACTCTCGGCGAAGGACGCCGCCGCATATGATCCGTATAATGACAAGCTCGACCGGCTTGTCGACCTCCTGCGCGCCATGCTCGGAAAAACGCCGCCGAACGCCGGCGGGGGCCTCCGCGACATCATCGCCGCCGCCATGCTCGGCAACGATGTAAGGAAGCTCGGCCTTGAGGGCTGGCGCGATCTTCTCGATTTCTTCGCCAAGTCCGCCGGCGACATCCTCGATGCGACCTTCGAAAACGATCTTATCAAGGGCGCGCTCGGCTTCGACGCGATCACCGGGAATTACGGCAGCCCCTATACGCCGGGCTCGGCCTATGTGCTGCTTCACCATGTCTTCGGCGAGGTGAACGGAATCAAGGGCGCCTGGGGCCATGCGATCGGCGGCATGGGCGCCATCACAGCCGCGATGGCGGCGGCGGCGCGCGAGGCCGGCGCCGACATCCGCGTCAACGCGCCGGTGACTGAGGTCATTCTTGAGCGCGGCGCGGCGCGCGGCGTCGTGCTGGCGACCGGCGAAAAA
Source organism: uncultured Caulobacterales bacterium (assembly GCA_964578685.1). Classification (GTDB taxonomy): domain Bacteria; phylum Pseudomonadota; class Alphaproteobacteria; order Caulobacterales; family Parvularculaceae; genus Amphiplicatus. The sequence goes on along the minus strand of CAZOEB010000020.1, from coordinate 4,780 downwards.
ATTGCGGCGCGCACCGTCGCGTCAAACATTCACCCGCGCCTTCTCTTCGGCGGGCTCGTTCCTGAGGACGCCCTCCCCCCCGACTTCGTGCAGCGGATGCGCGCATGGAAATCCGGCTCCGGCGTTCTCAGAATGAACGTCGCCCTGTCGGAACCGCCGAACTTCACGGCCCTGCCCTCCACCGGCGTGGCGCGTCATCACACCGCCTCGATGCTGATCGCGCCGTCGCTCGATTATATCGATACGGCGTATACGGACGCCCGTCGCCTCGGGTGGTCCCGCGCTCCGGCGATCGAGATGCATATGCCGAGCGCCTATGACGACAGCCTCGCCCCGAAGGGCGCGCATGTCGCAAGCCTTTTCTGCCAGTATTTCGCGCCGGCGCTTCCCAATAGGAAGAGCTGGGACGACGCGCGCGAGGCCGCCGCCGACGCGGTCATCGACACGGTGTCGCGGTTTGCGCCGAACTTCCGGGGCAGCATCATCGCGCGCAGCGTGCTGACCCCGCTCGACCTCGAACGCAAGCTCGCGCTCGTCGGCGGCGATATTTTTCACGGCCAGCTGGGCCTCGATCAGCTTTTCAGCGCACGGCCCGTCCTCGGCCATGGCGACTATCGCAGCCCCGTCAGGGGCCTTTACATGTGCGGCTCGTCAACCCACCCGGGCGGCGGCGTGACCGGATGGCCCGGCCGCAACGCCGCCCGCGAGATGCTGCGCGATTTATAGGCGATGCCGCGCGCTAATAGTAATAATACCGATCGTCCGGGTAGTAATCGTAATAGTCCCGGTGATGGCGGCGATGGTCGTGGTCGTACCGGCAAAAAGGCGGCCTATAGCGCCGGTCATCGTAATAGCCGCCGCGATAGCGACGGCGGTCATGATCGCGATAGCGGTCGCGATGCCGGTAGTGATCGCGATCGCGCCGGCGGTCGTAATCTCGTCGACGGTCCCGGTCCCGGTCATAGTCGCGACGATGGTCCCGATCATCGTCGTAGTAGTCGCGGTCGCGATGTCGGTCGCGCCTGTCATCGTCGGCCGCCGCTGTCCCTGCCAAGCCGATCGCCGCGAGCGCGGCGAAAAGGCCCGCCGCCGCCGTCAGTAACGCCCTCATTCCTGCCTCCAGTCGTGCGCCCCAGCCCGACGAGGAACGACACAGTGCCGCCGCGATTCCGGCGGAATTGGCGCTAATCCCGGTCTTGATTTCGCCGCAATCGACGCGCGCCGCCCTGCTCGCGGAATTGGCGGCGGCTATTGGAACGCCTATGCTCCCGTCCTGAGGAGATTCCATGTCCACGACCGTCCGCTCCGCCCCGAAACTCGTCGCCGACAGCGCGTCCTGGAGCCTGCCGGCCTGGACCTATTCCGACCCTGACTTCATGGCGCTGGAGCGGGAGAGCGTATTCATGCCGGCATGGCACCTTGTCTGCCACGAGAGCGATATTCCGGCGCTCGGCGATTACGCGACATTCAAGATGTTCGGCGAGATCGCGTTCGCCGTGCGCGGCAAGGACGACGCGATCCGCGCGTTTCACAATGTCTGCCGGCACCGCGCCGCGCGCCTCGTCGACGGCCATCAGGGAAACTGCGGGCGCTCGGTCGTTTGCCCCTATCACGCATGGACCTATCAGCTCGACGGGCGCCTTTCCGGCGTGCCCTTCATCGAGCAGTACGAGAACTTTGAAAAGTCCGAACACGGACTGACGCCGGTCGAATGCGCGACCTATGGCGGCTTCGTCTTCATCCGGTTCCGCGCGGGCGGCCCGGCGCTCAAAGACTATATGGCGCCGATCGCGGACGAGATCGCTCTCTATCGCACCGCCGACATGAAGCCGCTGCGCAAGATCGGCGTGCGCGTGCGCGAAGTGAACTGGAAAAACGCGACGGACAATTATTGCGACGCGCTCCACATTCCCGTCGCGCACTGGGGATTGAACGACCTCATCGGCCCGACTTACCGCCTCACCGTCGATCGCGGCGTTTTCAAGATTTTCGGCGACCTTGAAAACGGGCGCGGGCCCTCGCGCTCAAACGAGGCCTACAAGGCGGTGCTCCCGCGCGTCGATCATTTGCCGGAAGAACGCCAGCGCCAGTGGACCTATTGGAAATTGTGGCCGAGCCTGATGTTCGACGTCTATCCCGACCAGGTCGACTTCATGCAGTTCATCCCGCTCACGCCGACGAGCTGCATCCTGCGGGAAAGCGCCTACGCCCTCCCCGACGCGCGGCGCGCGATGAAAGCGGCGCGCTATCTCAACATCCGCATCAATCGCGGCGTCAACCGCGAGGACAAGGATCTGATCGAGCGCGTGCAGGCGGGCATGGCGTCATCAAGCTTCGCGACCGGGCCGCTCGGGCGCGAGGAAATCTGCCTCCGCCACTTCGCCGAGCAGATGCGCGAAACGATCCCGCTCGCCCGAAATCCGGAGCGTCCGCCGCAGGCGGCGATCGATCGGGCGCTGGGGCGCGCTTAGGGCGCGGTTCACCCCGCCGTCTTCACCCGGAATCGATATCGCGCGGTCATCGCGCGACGGATCGCCGCTTTCATGGGACGAACTGGGAGACGGCGCAGTCGGCTTTCGGCTAACACCTCTTCTGCACGAATCATCACCGAAGGGGTTTCCATGCGCCGTTCCGTCAAAGCGTTTCTCGCCGCCACAACCGTTCTCACCGCCTTCGCCGCCGCGCCCGCCTTCGCGCAAACGGCGGGCGCCGAGGCGCCGGCTGAGACCGAAGACCAGCGCCTCGCCGCGTTTTTCGAGGAAATCTTCCAGCGCAACCTGAAAAACAGCCCGTTGTTCCAGTCACAGCTCGGCATGAAGGGCCCGGACTACGGCAAATGGGACGATTTTTCCGACGCTGAGGCCGTCCGCCAGAACGAAGAGACAAAGGACGATCTCGCGCGTCTGCGCGCGGAATTTGATTATGATAAACTGAGCGAGCAATCGCGGGTCAGCTACAAGATCTTCGAATATCTCGGCGAACGCTCGCTGCGCGGATTTCCGTGGCGCTTCCATGGTTACGCGTTCTCGACGCAATCGAACCCGGTGACCTTCCCGGCGACTTTCCTGCAGAACATTCACCGCGTCGACGACGTGTCGGACGCCGAAGCCTATGTCTCGCGCCTCAACGGCCTCGGTCGCGCGATGGACCAGTTTATCGAGAACATGGAAACCGCTGCGGCGAAGGGCGTCGTGCCGACATCGTTCTCCTTCGACCCGGTCATCACCGACGCGAAGAACGTCATCAAGGGGGCGCCCTATGACCCGTCCGGCGAGGACAGCGCGATCTGGGCCGATTTCAAGGGCAAGGTTGAAAAGCTAAGCGCGACGCCCGCGGTGAAGAAAAAGCTCATCGCCGACGGGGAGAAAGCACTGACCGGCGTCGTCCGCCCGAGCGTTGAGAAGTTCATCGCGAAAGTTGAAGGCCTGCGCGCAAAGTCCGTCGGGCCGAACGGCGTCTGGGCGCTGCCTGACGGCGATGCCTATTACAAATCGCAGATCGATTTCTGGACGAGCGAGCAGGACCTCACCGCCGATGAAATCCACAAACTCGGCCTTGCGGAGGTCAAGCGCATTCGCGGCGAGATGAAGAAGATCATGAAGAAGGTCGGCTTCAAGGGCGACCTTCCCGCCTTCTTCGAATATCTTCGCACGAACCCGGACAATTTCTTTCCGAACACGGATGAAGGCCGTCAGGCCTATCTCGACCAGTCGAAAGCCTATATCGACGCGATTTACGCGGATGTCGGAAAATACTTCAACATCCTGCCGAAGGCGCCGCTTGAAGTGCGCCGGGTCGAGGAATGGCGCGAGGAAACGGCGCCGATCGCCTTCTACAACCAGCCGACGCCGGACGGCTCGCGTCCCGGCATCTACTACGTCAACCTTAAGAATATGGCTGACAAGCAGAAGCACGAGATGGAGACCGTCGCCTATCACGAAGGCGCGCCGGGCCACCATTTCCAGATCGCGATCCAGCAGGAGCTCGAAGGCGTTCCGACCTTCCAGAAATTCGCGTTCTTCGGCGCCTATATCGAAGGCTGGGGCCTTTATTCCGAGCGCCTCGCCAAGGAGCAGGGGCGATTCACCGATCCGATGCAGGATTTCGGACGGCTGCAGAACGAAATGCTGCGCGCCTGCCGCCTCGTCGTCGACACCGGCGCGCATTCCAAGAAGTGGACGCGCGAGCAGATGATCAAATACATGCTCGACAACAATCCGACGACGGAGGCCGAAGCGACGAAGGAAGTCGAACGCTATATCGACAATCCCGCGCAGGCGCTTTCCTACAAGGTCGGCATGATCAAGATCCTCGACCTCCGGGAAAAGGCGAAGAAGGCGCTGGGCGCGAAATTCGACATCCGCGACTTCCATGACACCGTCCTCAAGAACGGCGCCGTGCCGCTGCCGATCCTCGAAGAGCTCGTCGACAGCTATATCGCGGCGAAGAAAGCCGCCTGACCCCAGGGCGTTGCAATTTCAGCGGAATGAAGCACTATCCCTCGTCGTTCTGGAAGCTACGAGGGCTCATGTTTTCAACGGGAATTACGCGGAAGACGTTCCGCGCGCGGTTGCTTGCGTGGCGGCGGCGGGACTTGCGACAGGCGCTGCGGCCGAGGCGCCGCCGATCGTGCAGCCGGGCGCCCCCGGGGCGGCGCCCCGCGCGCTCAGCGCCGAAGAGGCGGTCAAGATCGCGGATACGCGCTATTCCCCGGACGATGTCCGCTTCATGCAGGACATGATCGTCCACCATGCGCAGGCCGTCGAAATGTCGGCGCTCG
>CAZOEB010000019.1:0-37856 GCA_964578685.1 uncultured Caulobacterales bacterium | reverse complement strand
CTAGTCCGGAGCGGAGGCTTTCAGAATCTGCCCGACGCTGACTTTGACGCCTTCGGCCGGGGCGAAAGAAAGCAGCACTTCGCTCACGCCCTCGGGCGCGGCGGTGCGGGTTGAGAAATCGACGCTTTCGCCCGGGCCGACCTCGCCCTCGCGGGCCGAAAAGGTCCAGCGCGTCAGGATTTTTCCGTCCGCGCCGACGGCTTCGGCCTGCAGCATCGGCGCGGCGACCGCGCCGGCGCCGGCGTTTTTGAGACGCCCCAGGATTTCGATGACCGGTCCTTGCGGCGACATCGCGACGCGGTGCGTGACGCCTTCGATCTCAAGACCGAAAGGACGCGCCTCGATGCCGATCGCCTGATAGGCGCCGAGCGCGCTTGGAAACATCGCGACGATGTCGTTGCGATAGGAATAGGCGACGAAGCCGGCCGCGGCGATGGCGCCGGCGAAAGCCGACCATCCAAGCGCGCGCATCGGCGTCAGCCTGTTCTTGTCGCGCGCCTCGGCGCGGCGGCGCGCCTTGCGGATCGCGCGTTCAAGCTCCTTCGGCTGCACACGGAGCGCCGCGAAGAATTCCTCGTTGAAGACGCGCTCGGCGATCGGCTCAAGGTCTTCATAGCGCGCGAGCGTGGTCGATCGACGGTCGTTGCGCTCTTCGCGGTCGTCGTGCGGCTTGCGGCCGAATCCGCGGCCGAGCGGCGCGGCCTCGCGCCTGTCCGGTTCGCGCCTGTCCGGTTCGCCGTCGATGTCCTCGAAGTCGGCGTCGACGACCTTGGCGCTGCGGCGATTGCGGGGCGGGCCCTCGTGTTCGCCCTCGTCGGCGGCGTCGCGACGGCGGTCGTCACGGCGACCGGCGGGCTCTTCGGCGCGCGGCGCGGCGCGCCGGCGCATATCGAAATCATCCTCACCGTCGCCGTCGAAGTCGCGGACGGATTTAAAGCTGCGCGCGTCGCGGCGCGGCTCGGGCCCGGCTTCGGCCTGCCGCTGAGGCTTCGTCGCGGCGGCGAACAGCGGCTCGTCGACGTCTTCCTCATAGGCGTCGTCGAAGCGGATGCGCCCGTCGCGGCTGGGCGCGGGCTCCTCGCGCGGCTCGTCCGGCTTTCGGCCCCGGGGCTTCAGCGCCATCAGGGTTTCAACAGGGGTCGGCGCCGGCACGAACCAGCTCTCGGCGCATTCGGCGCAGCGCACCGACCGACCGTCCGGCTGAAAGCGGTCGTCATCGACGTCATAACGCATGGCGCAGGCGGGGCAGGTGATTATCATGGCAGGCGGGAATCATGGCTTGGCTCCGCCGCTGTTCCCATGCATGGAGCAGCCGGAGCGGACAGCGAGGCGTCGTGATCGTCAAATTCGAAGGCGTCGGGCTCGCCTATGACGGCGGCGAAGAATGCCTCCGCGATCTCGATTTCGGTCTCGGCGAGGGCGAATTCCGGTTTCTCACCGGACCGTCGGGCGCCGGGAAGACCTCGTTCCTGAAGCTTATTTATCTGGGGCTCCGGCCGACGCGCGGACGAATCACCCTGTTCGGCGAAGATGCGACGGCGGCTCCGCGGGAAGCGCTTCCTCCCCTCAGGCGACGCATCGGCGTCGTCTTTCAGGAGTTCCGCCTGCTCGACCATCTTACCGCCTTCGAAAACGTCGCGCTGCCCATGAAGGTCGCAGGCGTTAATCATAACCAGTATAAGGAAGACGTAAGGGAACTCTTAAATTGGGTCGGTCTCGGCTCGCGGCTGGACGCCAAGCCGCAAACCTTGTCGGGCGGGGAAAAACAACGCGTTGCGCTCGCCCGCGCGCTCGTCTCGAAGCCCGATCTCATTCTCGCCGACGAGCCGACCGGCAATGTCGATCCGCTGATGGGCGAAAAAATCATGAAGTTGTTCATCGAGCTTAACAAACTCGGCGCCGCCGTGATCGTGGCGACGCATGATCTCGAACTCGTCAAGGCGCTCGGCAAGAAGACCTTGCGGCTCGAAGCCGGGCGCATCCACGACACCGGGCCCGTCAAGGAGCCAGCGCGGGGGGCTGTGCGATGAGTTCGGTTTCCGGCATCGGCGGCGCGATCGAGGAGCCGCGGCGCGAAAGACTTGTCGCAGACAGGCGCGCCTCCGCCCGCGGTCCCGCGCCGGCGCCGAAGCCGGGGCGCTCGCCGCTGCTGCCGGAAACCGGGTCGAGCGGCGCGCCGCTGACGGCGGTCATCGCGGTCATTTCATCGCTCGCCTGCGTCGCGCTCGCGGCGTTCATCCTGACCGCATCGGCGGCGCGCGACTGGACGACCGATCTCAAAGCCTCGGTGACCGTGCAGGTGAAAGGCGCCGACATCGCCGAGATCGACGCGCGCACCGCGCGCGCGGCCGAAATTCTCGCCGCCGCGCCGGAAGTCGTTTCGTACACGGTCATTTCATCGAAGGACGCCGGCAAGCTCCTTGAACCCTGGCTCGGCAAAGGCAACGCCGATTCGCTGAACGTGCCGGCGCTGATTGAACTGAAGCTGACGGAAGCGGGCCGGCGCGATCTCGCGGCGCTGTCGGAAAAGCTTTCAAAGGCCGCGCCCGGTCTCGTGCTCGACGATCATGGCGACTGGAACGCGCGGCTCGCCTCCGCGGCGCGTTCGGGCCAGCTTCTCGCTTTCGCGATCTTTGCGCTGATCATGGGCGCGGCCTGCGCGATCGCGATCTTTGCGAGCCGCGCCGGGCTCGCGGCGAACGCCGAAGTCGTGTCGCTCCTGCACCTTGTCGGCGCGACCGACCGTTACATCGCCGGTCAAGTGCAGCGGCGCTATACGATCATCGGCCTTAGGGGCGCGCTGATCGGCCTCGTCATCGCTTATTTCTTCATCGGCCTTTTCGCCATGGCGACGCGGCCGAAGGGCGCGGACGGCGAACTCCTCCCCGGCCTCGATTTCGGCTACGGCCTCGCTTTGCCGTTGCTCCTGGTGCCGATCGCGATTTGTCTCGTCACTGCGGTGTCGGCGCGCCTGACCGTCCTGAAAACCCTTGGCGAGACCTATTGACCCGCTGGACCCTTTTGACCCTCAAAGGCTATCCTGAGCGCCGGGCGCGGCCGGAGACGACCTGACTTGCAACGGATCTTCTATCTCTTGCTGATCGCGGCGCTCGCCTGGGGCGCCGGCTTGCTCTTTTTCATCGCGGAATTGCCGGCGCCCGCGAACGGCGCCGCGCCGCGCGCCGACGGCGTCGTCGTCTTCACCGGCCGCAATGGCGAGCGCGTGACGGCGGCGATGACGCTGCTCAGCGGCGGCGCCGGCAAGCGGCTCCTGATCTCCGGCGTCAATCCGGAAGTGACGCGGCCGGAACTCGCCGCGCTCTGGCCGGGCGATCAGGCGCTCTTTGATTGCTGCGTCGATCTCGGACTGCAGGCGCAGACGACGACCGGCAACGCGACGGAGCTCGACGCATGGGCGCGCGCGAACGGGTTTCAGTCGCTCATTCTCGTGACGTCGGAATTCCACATGCCGCGCGCGCTCGTCGAGGCGCAGGAGCGACTGCCGCACGTCGCGATCACGCCGTTCGCCGTCGCCTCGGGCCTCATCGGACCGGAAGGGCGCCCGCAAACCTTCGCAGCCTGGCGGCGCGTCGGCGGCGAATACACGAAATTCCTCTACGCGCGCGTCAAGACGATGCTCACCTGAGCCCGGCGTCTTCGCACCCCATGAACGCTGTCCGCTCTTATCTCTTCACACTGTTCCTTGCGCTTCTCACGGTCGCGATGGGGATCCTCTGCCTTCCGGCGGTGCTGTTAGGGCCGGACGCGGCGCGCGCGGTCATCAAGGTCTGGTCGCATGTCGCGCTCGCCGCGCTGAAACTCGTCTGCGGCGTCAGCCATCGCATCGTCGGCGCGGAGAACATCCCTTCGGGCGCGGCGATCGTCGCCGCCAATCACCAGTCGATGTGGGAGACGGTGGCGCTCTTTGCGATCCTCAAACGCCCGGTGATGGTGTTCAAGAAAGAGCTGCTCGCCATCCCGGTCTACGGCTGGTGGGCGCGTGCGGCCGGCGTGATGATCGATCGCGAGGCGGGCGCGAAGGCGATCAGGGCGCTCCGCCAGGAAACTGACAAGCGGCTCGCCAAGGGCGACCAGATCGTGATTTTCCCGGAAGGAACGCGCGGGCCCCCGGGCGGTCTACTGCCGCTCTTGCCCGGCATCGCCGGCGTTTATCTCGTCGCTGACGCGCCGGTGACGCCCGCCGTCCATGATTCCGGCCTTTTCTGGCGCCATCCGGGCGTGATGAAAAACCCCGGCGTCATCACGTTGAAGATCCTTCCGGCGATTCCGCCGGGCCTGCCGCGCAAGGAATTCATGGCGCGCCTTGAAGCGGCCCTCGGCGGCGCCGCTGAAAAGGTGACGGCGTGACCCCGCGCGGGCGATGGTTCCTCCTCGCGCCGTTCGCCCTTGCAGGCCTCGTGCTGCTGGTCTGGTACGGCGTCTGGCGCGCGGGCGCAGCGGCGATGCGCGCGGCGCTTGCGGACTTCGCGGCGGATGAAGCGGCGGACGGCGGCGCGGTCGCCCATGCGCCGATGCGCGCGCGCGGCTTTCCGTTTTTCCTGCGCGGCGAGGCGGACGATTTTTCGATCGCGCGCGGGAAGTACCGGCTCGATGCGGAAACGGTCTATCTCCACGCCTCGCCCTTCGATCTTCGCCGCATCGTCTTTTCGTCCGCGCCGTCCTTGCGCCTGCAAACGCCGTCGGGCGTGTGGACGATCCGGACCGAAGGCGCGCGCGCGAGCATCGAACAGGCGGAAGGCGCGTGGCTCTTCAAGGCCGAGGCCGCGCGCCTTGAGGGCGTCAGCGGCGAGACGCGCGTCTCGACCGGACGCGGCGTCGTCAATGTCGCGCCGGATGCGGCGGGCGCCTACAGGATCAGCTTTCGCATTCTGGGCGCGGACATCAGGAACGCGCGCGGCGACACGTCGATCGCGCGCCTTGATGCGGCGCTGACGGCGGCGAATGAGCCGCCCCGGCTCGCCATCCATGCGCTCGACGGCGAAATCGGGCCGGCGCGCCTCGGCCTTTCGGGCGCGCTCGCCCGCGACGGCGCGGGGTTCGCCGCCGGCCGGCTCGACGCATCGATTGAAAACCCCGCCTCGCTGCTGGAAGCGCTGACGGTGCTCGGCGCGGTGAAACCCGACAAGGCGCGCACTATCGAGGCGGGCCTTGCGCTGCTCGGCGCCGCCGGCGGCGGGCGCATCGCCGCGCCGGTCGAATTCGCAAACGGTGAAACGAAACTCGCCGGCGTGAAGATCGCGTCAGCGCCGCGCCTTGGTCAGCCGTAAGCGGCGGCGCTCATCATCGGCCCGCGCATGCGATCGGCGACGAGGCGCGCAAAACCGTCGATGTAGATCGAGCCTTCGGGCGTCTTCTGGACGAGCACGATGCGCCGGTCGGTTTCATCGCGCACCCGGCGGACGAAGCCGAGGATCGACAAGGCGTCGAGCGCGCGGCTGATCGCCGGCTTCGGCACGCCGAGATCGCGGGCGAGGGCCCGGACCGTGTGCGGCCCCTGGTTCAGGTAAACGGTCAAGAGGATCGCCCATTGGCGCATCGACAGGTCGGGTCCGTCGCTGCGGACCGATTCCGCCAGAACCTCGCGCCAGTTCGCCAGAAGGGAGTTCACGCCTGAAGCCGCCGTCATCGCATGTCGAAGAGTTGGACGATGACGATTCAATGCACGCGTTCGCCCGAAAAGGGCAAGCGCCCCTCGTCGCTCAACCGGGCCGCCAGTCGCGCAACGCGGAAAGAAGCGCGCGAATCGATTGCGCCTCGCCGCCGACCGGGCGTCCGGGCGCCGCTTTGGCGCGCCAGGCGTAAATGTCGAGATGCGCCCAGACCGCGCTTTCGGACGCAAAGCGCTTGAGAAACAGGGCGGCGATGATCGAGCCTGCGAAACCGCCGCCCGGCGCGTTGTTGAGATCGGCGACCGAGGAGGACAGCGACGCGGCGTAGGGCTTCCACAGCGGCATCCGCCAGACGGGATCGTCGACGGCGTCGGCGGCGCCGAGCACGCGCGCGGCGAACGCGTCGTCATCGCAATAAAAGGGCGGCAGCTCCGGCCCCAGCGCGACGCGCGCCGCGCCCGTCAGCGTCGCCAGTGTGATCATCAGCTGCGGCTCGGCCTCGGCGGCGAGCGTCATCGCGTCGGCGAGGATGAGGCGCCCCTCGGCGTCCGTGTTGCCGATCTCGACGGTGAGCCCCTTGCGGCTCCTGATGATGTCGCCGGGGCGGAAGGCGTCGCCGCTGATGGCGTTCTCGACCGCGGGAATCAGCACGCGCAGATTGAGGTCCAGCTTCTCCTCCATGATGAGGCGCGCAAGACCCAGCGCATTCGCGGCGCCGCCCATATCCTTCTTCATCAGCGCCATGCCTTCCGCGCCCTTGATGTCGAGCCCGCCGGAATCGAAGGTGACGCCCTTACCGATCAGCGCGACGCGCGGCGCGTCCTTGCGCCCCCACTGAAAGTCGATGAGCCGCGGCGCGGCGGCGGCCGCGCGCCCGACCGCGTGAATGAGCGGGAAATTCTTCGCGAGCAGCCCGTCGCCCGTGATGACCTCGAAGCGCGCGTCGAACGCCTCGGCGATCGCGCGCGCCTCGCGCTCCAGCGCATCGGGGCCCATGTCGGCGGCGGGCGTGTTGACGAGATCGCGAACGAAGCCGACGGCCTGCGCCTCGCGCCTCACCGCCGCGACATCGACGTCCATGGGCGCGATCAGCCGCGCGGCCGGCGTCTTTACGGATTTGTACCGGTTGAAGCGATAGGCGCCGAGCGTCCACGCAAAACAGCGCTTCGCGTCCGCGCCGTCGATGCGGTAATCGCCTTCGGGAAGCTTCTCCGCGCCCGCCGCGACCGCGAAGGCGTCGCTTCCGTCGCCGACGCCGAGAAGGACGCCTTCGCGCGCGGCGAGCGCGGCGCTGGCCTCTCCTGCAAAGCCGTTCATCCGCGCGAGCGCCTGCAGCGCGTCCGGCGCGCGGGCGAGGTCGTCCGACTTCTCTCGAATGAGGAAGACGGGCTGCGCGTTTTCGTAACGCTCCTTTTCATAGCCGATCAAAACGTCGCCGATCACGAAACGCTCCGTTAACGAACCTTTTTGCGCCGTGAAAATCCGGCGCGCGGCAGAGTTAAACCTTTATTGAAGAGATTCCGCAATCATCGCGGCCGTCCAATCGCAATGTCGAGGATCACGTCCATGGCCGTCAAGCTTTCCCTCTCGCGCGCGAGCGTTCTCGCCGGCGCCGCCTTGCTCTCGGCCTGCGCGTCGAGCGGCAAGGAGCTGACCGCGAACGGCCGCAGCGTCGACTATGAGAAGGAGATCGGCGTTTTCACCGATCCGAACGCGTCTTCCGAGATGGATCCGATCGCTGCGGCGTCCTTCTGGGGTTCGCGCTACAACCAGAATCCGCGCGACGTGAACGCCGCGGTCGCCTATTCGGCCGCGCTCCGAAAAATCCGCTCCAACGAGGAAGCGGTCAAGGTCGTCACCCAAGCGGCGAACGCCAACCCCGACCATCACGGCGCCAATCTCGAAGCCGGCCGCGCGCTCGTCGAGGCGGGCCGCGCCTTCGAAGCGGTGCGCTTTCTTGAAAAGGCGGAAGAACTCAATCCGCAGGACTGGCGCACGCTGTCGGCTTTCGGCGTCGCGCTCGACCAGATCAAGGAACACGAGCTTGCGCGCAGCAAATACGACGTCGCGCTGACGTTCGCGCCGGGCTCGCCGATGATCCTCAACAACAAGGGTCTTTCCTACGCGCTTGATGGAAACCTTGACGCCGCCAAGCAGACGCTGCGCGCCGCCGTCGCCGCGCGCGGCGCCGATGCGCGCGTCCGGCAGAACCTCGCGCTCGTTCTCGCGCTCAAGGGCGAAATGAGCGAAGCCGAACGGCTCGCCCGTTCCGACCTGCCGCCGCAGGTCGCCGACCAGAACATCGATTATTTCCGCGCGCTGGTGAACCAGCCGGCCTATTGGCAGGAGTTCGCCGCCGACGACGTTGAAACGCCCGCCTTCGACGACAAGCCGGCGCCGAAAAAGGCGGCCGCGAAAAAGGAAGAACCGGCGCCCATGCTGAAAGAAGCAGCGTCCCCGGCGGCGCCGGCCGCCGCGAAAACCGAGCCGGCGCCGGCGGCCAAGGCCGCAACCCCGGCGACGCCCGCCTCGGCGACGCCGTCCGAAGCGCCCGTGCCGCTCCTGAAGGGCAGCGAATAGGATTTCAGAATTTTGCGAAAACGGCCGTCCTCCGGGGCGGCCTTTTTCTTTTACGCAAACGCGTAAGGTCCGCCGCGCTCCAGCGCGCGCTTGTAGGCGGGGCGCGCGTGCAGTTTTTCGACATAGGCCCTGATGCGCTTCGTCTTCAGCGCGTCGGGGCCCCGTTGCAGCATCGCTTCGGCCGGAAAGCTCATCATGATGTCGGCGCCGGTGAGATCCTCGCCGGCGAGGAACGCCGACTTGGCGAGTTCGGCGTCCAGATAGCCGAACAGCCCGGCGACCGTATGATTGAGATAGCCCTCGCGCACGGCGCCGGTCAGCTTCTTCGCGATCGGCCTTGCGAAGAACGGCATCGGCGCCGTCTCCATCCTGCCGAGCATCAAGGTCAGCACGAGCGGGGGCATGTAGGAGCCCTCGGCCGCGTGCATCCAGTAGCGATAGCGCCGCCAGTCCGGCGTTCCGCGCGCCGGCTGCAGGCGCCCGGCGCCGCGTTCCTCGATGATGTGCTCGACGATCGCGCCGGTCTCGGCGATCGCCGCGCCGGCGTCCTCGATCACCGGCGACTTGCCGGTAGGATGGACCTTCAAGAGTTCCTTCGGCGCAAGGTTCGTCTGCTTGTCGCGCTCATAGCGTTTAACCTCATAGGGAAGGCCGAGTTCTTCAAGCAGCCACAGGACTCGCTGCGAGCGCGAGTTTTCGAGATGGTGGACGACGATCATGAAACGCCTTTCGGTTCAATAGAGGACGCCGAGGGCGTCTTTGGAAAATTCCTTCAGCTCATTCGTGCGGCCGGTCCTGATCTTCTCCGCCCACTGAGGGTCTTGCAGCAGCGCGCGCCCGACCGCAATGAGGTCGAAATCGCCGCGCTCCATCATCTCGACGAGGCGATCGAGCGAGGCGGGCTTTGAAACCTCGCCGCCATAGGTCGCGGTGAACTCGCCGGAGAGCCCGACTGAGCCGACGGAGATCGTCGGCTTGCCCGTCAGCTTCTTCGCCCAGCCCGCGACGTTGAGGTCGGACCCCTCGAACGCCGGCTCCCAGAACCGCCGCTGCGAACAGTGGACGGCGTCGATGCCGGCGTCGACGAGCGGGGCGAGCCATTTCTCGAATTCCTGCGGAGTCGCGGCGGCCCGCGCCGCGAAGTCCTGCTGCTTCCATTGCGAGATGCGGATGAGGAGCGGGAAGGCGGCGCCGACTTTCCTCCGTGTACGGCGGATGATCTCCGCCGCCATGCGCGTGCGCCCCTCCCAGCCTCCGCCCCATTTGTCGCCGCGCCGGTTCGTCATGTCCCAGAAGAAGCTGTCGATCAGATAGCTGTGCGCGCCGTGGAACTCGGCGCAGTCAAAGCCCGCCTCCTTCGTCGCGACGGCGGCGGCGACGAACTCCTCGATCGCGGTCTCGATCTCCGCCTCCGTCATCGGCGCCCAGAGCGGCGGCTTTTCCGGGACCTTGAGGCCCGATGCGGACCACGACGGAATGTCCGGATGCGGGGACTTCGCCGGATTGCGATAAGGGCCCTCGTGCCAGATCTGGAGGCCCATGACGCCGCCGGCGGCTTTCACTCCCGCCGCGACCTTGCGCCAACCTTCCTTCGCGGCCGGCGTCACGATCTCCGGCACGTTCGGCGTGCCGTCCGCGGTCGTCGTGTTCGGATGGACGCCTTCTGACAGGATCAGGCCGACGCCGCCCTCCGCCCGCCGACGGTAATAGGCGGCGACATCGTCGCCGGGGACGTTGCCGGGCGAAAACGACCGCGTCATCGGCGCCATGACGATGCGGTTCTTGAGCGCCAGGGTTCCGATGCGAAACGGCGTGAACAGGAAATCGACAGATTTGGACATTGCAGCTCCGGTCAGCAGGAAGGTCATGCTAGCCGCGCTCGCCGGCCCCCGCACCATGGTTGCGCAGCATGGCGCGGCGGGGAAAAATCCCTATAAGCCGCCTCATGAAATTCCTCGATCGCGCCAAGATCTATATCGAGAGCGGCGCCGGCGGCGCCGGGTGCCTCTCTTTCCGGCGCGAGAAATTCATTGAGATGGGCGGCCCGAACGGCGGCGACGGCGGGCGCGGCGGGCATGTGTTCGCCGAGGCGGTTGAGAATCTCAACACGCTGATCGACTTCCGCTACCAGCAGCATTTCGAGGCGAAGAACGGCCGGCCGGGCGAGGGATCGAACCGCACCGGCGCCGACGGCGCCGATCTCGTCATCAAGGTTCCGGTCGGCACGCAGATTTTCGAAGAGGATGAGGAAACGCTCATCGCCGATCTCGACCGGCCGGGGACGCGCGTCCTGCTCGCCAAGGGCGGCAATGGCGGCTTCGGCAACGCGCATTTCAAATCCTCGACCAATCGCGCGCCGACGCGCGCCAATTCGGGCCAGCCGGCGGAGAAGCGCACGGTCTGGCTGCGGCTCAAGCTGATCGCCGATTTCGGCCTCGTCGGCCTGCCGAACGCCGGCAAGTCGACGCTGCTCGCGGCGGTGACGGCGGCGCGGCCGAAGATCGCCGATTATCCGTTCACGACGCTTCACCCCGGTCTCGGCGTCGTGCGGCTCAACGAAGGAGAGAGCTTTGTCCTCGCCGACATTCCTGGCCTCATAGAAGGCGCGCATGAAGGAGCGGGGATCGGCGACCGGTTCCTCGGCCATATCGAGCGCTGCGCGGGCGTCGTGCATCTCGTCGATGCGACCTCGGAAGACGTCGCCGCCGACTATCGCACGGTGCGCGGCGAACTTGTCGCCTATGGGGCGGGCCTCGCCGAAAAGCCCGAAATCCTCTGTCTCAACAAGGTCGACGCGCTCGACGCGGCGACGGTGAAGGCGCGGCTCAAAACCCTGTCGAAGGCCGCCGGGCGCCCTGCGCGCGCGATCTCCGGCGTATCCGGCGCGGGCCTCAAGGAACTCCTCCGTGATCTGATGACCCTGAAGAAGACCGGCGCCGCCGCGTCAGCGCCCGAAGAACCCGCCGAGTGGGCGCCGTGATCCCGCAGCGGCACGACACGTCGCGCGTCGGGCTGCTCGGCGGCTCGTTCAATCCGGCGCATGAAGGCCACCGCGAAATTTCCCTCCTCGCGCTCACGCGGCTCCGCCTCGACGCCGTCTGGTGGCTCGTCTCGCCGGGCAATCCGCTGAAAGATGCGGGCGACTACGCCCCTTATGAGGAGCGCCTCAGGACCGCGCGCCGGGTTTCCGATCATCCGCGCATCATCGTCTCGAATTTCGAGGAGCGCAAAGGTCTTCAGTACACGGTCGATACGCTGGAGACGCTGACCGCGCTCTGGCCGCAGATCGACTTCGTCTGGCTGATGGGCGCCGACAGCCTCGCGACGTTCCATCGCTGGCGCGACTGGCGGCGCATCGCGAACCTTGCGCCGATTGCGGTCTTCAACCGGCCCGGTTTTGAAGACGCGTGGCGCGCCGCGCCGGCGGCGGAAGAACTCGGCTCCTTCCGGATCGCGGAAAGCGCGGCGGAATCGCTCGCCGGCGCCGAGCGCCCGGCGTGGGTGTTCATCGAGGCCCCCCGCAATCCGCAGTCCTCGACCGCGATCCGGGCGGCGCGCGGCGCGCCATCCCGCTGAAAGGGCTGGCGGTTATTCTCCATTTGGCGAATCCCGCTGCAGCGCCTAGATTGAAGGGGCGGGCCTTGAAGGTCCGCGGCGACGAGGAGACCCGATCTGACGTCCGACCATCGACCGGCGCGGCCTGCCGACAGAACCGGCCCCGCGCTTCAAATCGTCCCCAACGCCGGCGCCGCGGAGGCAAAGCCCGCCCGCCCGGCCGCCCCCGGCAAATCCGACCTATCCGATGAGGACCGCGCCAAGGCGACGCTCGCCTTGGTGCTGGCGCAGCTCGACGACGACAAGGCCGAAGACGTCGTCACCATCGACCTCTGCGGAAAGACCGACATCGCCGACGCGATGGTCGTCGCCTCCGGCCGCTCGGCCCGTCATGTCGGCGCGATGGCGGACAAGATCGTGAAGAAGCTGAAAGAGCACGGCCTTGGGCGACCGCGCATGGAAGGCGCGCCGGCCTGCGACTGGGTGCTGATCGACGCCGAAGACGTCATCGTCCATCTGTTCCGGCCCGAGGTCCGGCAGTTCTATAATCTTGAGCGCATCTGGTCGGAGACCGCGCGCGCGCCGGTCCGGCCCGACGCTTGATGATGAGCGCCTGATGCGTCTCGCGATCGCCGCCGCGGGGCGTCTGCGCGGCGGCCCGGAAGCAGACCTCATTGACGATTACGCCGTCCGCATCCGGTCCCTCGGCCGCGGCCTCGGCGTTTCCGCTTTCGACATTCGCGAAATCGAGGCTCCGAAGGGGCTTGCCGGCGAAAAGCGCCAGGAGCGCGAAAGCGCGCTCCTCATGGAGGCGACGCCGGACGCGCGCCGCATCGCGCTCGATGAGCGCGGCGACAATCTTTCGAGCGCTGATTTCGCGCGCCGCATCGCGCGCCTGCGCGACGACGGGGCGGGGGAGATCGCCTTCCTGATCGGCGGCGCCGACGGCCATCACGCAAGCCTCAAGGCGGAGGATCGAATCTCTTTCGGGCGCGCCACGTTTCCGCATATGCTGGTCCGCGTGATGCTGGCCGAGCAGATCTACCGCGCCCTGACGATTCTTTCCGGTCATCCTTATCATCGCGCATGAGCCGTTTCGCCGCCGCTTTTCTTCTGCTTCTTGCGCTCCAGGGCGCGGGCGGCGCGTCAGCGCAATCCGACAAGCGCGCGCGCGAACTTGCGGATGTCGAGAAGCAGCTGAAGGAACGGCGCAATGAGGAAACGCGCCTGCGCGATGAGGCGAAAGCGCGGGAGAAGGAAGCCTCGGCGCTCCGCCGCCAGATGATCGAAGCCGCGGACGCGCTGCAGGACGCAGAAAACCGCATCAGAGAGATCAATGCGGAAACAAGGCGGCTCGAAGCGGAGGAAAAGACGCTCTCGGCCTCGCTCGCCGCGCAGCAAGCTTCGCTCGGCGACGCGCTCGCCGCGCTGCAATCGATCGAGCGCTCGCGCCCGCCGGCGCTCCTCGTCTCGCCGGAAGACGCCGCGCACGCCGCGCGCACGGCGATGCTTCTCGCCGACGTCACGCCGCAGATCGAAGCGCGCGCGGCGTCTCTCAGGGAAACGCTGACGCGCCGCGCCGATGTGCGCGCCGCGCTGGAGAAAGAGCGCGCCGATTTTGAAGCGGCGAATGAAGAGATCGCGCGCCGGCGCGCGCTGCTCGCCGACCTCCTCGAACAAAAGCAGCAGGAACGCCGCACCGCCGAGCGCCTCGCGAAGGCCGCGCAGAGCGAGACGGCCGCGCTGGCGGCGAGGGCCGAGTCGCTGCGGGACGTCCTCAACCGGCTTGAAAAGCTCGCCCGCGTCGTCGCGCCGAGGGTCAAGCCGCCTCCGCCGGCGTCGGACCGCCTCGCCGCGCCGCGCCCGGCCGGCCCTTCGGCCGCGCCGACGCCCCGGCAGGCCTATCAGCCCGCGAAGTCCTTCGCCGGCGCCCGCGGGGCGCTCAAGGCGCCGATTGCCGGAAATGTGATCGGCCGGTTCGGCGCGCCGCGCCCGGAAGGCGGGAAATTTGAAGGGTTAAGATATGCCGGAAACACCGGCGCCATCGTCACCGCGCCGTTCGAAGGCAGCGTTTCCTTCGCCAGGGCCTGGGGCCCGGTCGGCAATCTCATCGTTCTGGACGTCGGCGGAGGCTACCATATATTGTTGCTCGGGGTCGGGGCCTTTCTCGTCGAGGAAGGGCAGACCGTGAAGGCCGGCGAACCGGTCGCTGCGATGAGCGGCGCGGCCGCCGAACTCGACCTGGAGATCCGCAAGAACGGCGACCCCGTTAACCCATCCTTGTGGCTCTCGGAGAATGCTGGCGCGGACGGGTCGTCGTGACCGTTCGCGCGGTTCAGGCGTCACGCACGATCGAAGAACCAAGGTGTCGAATGCCGAAATCAGAGTTCCCTGAAAAAACGCCGAAGGGCCGGTCCCTGTTCGCCGGCGCCGCCTCCGCCGGCGCGCTCGCTGCGGCCGCGCTCGGCGGCGCGCTTGTCACCGCGGCTGTCCTGTCGGCAGGCTTTGCGCGTTCGACGATTTCGGCGGACACCTTCCGCCAGCTCGACCTCTTCGGCGAGGTCTTCGAGCAGGTCTATCAGAACTATGTCGAGAAGCCGGAGGACGCCAAGCTCGTCAAAGGCGCGATCGACGGCATGCTCGCAGGGCTCGACCCGCATTCGAGCTACATGACCGCCGACGATTTCACGCGGATGCAGGAGCAGACGCGGGGCAGCTTCGCCGGCCTCGGCATCCAGGTCGTGATGGACAATGAAGGGCCCGACAAGGGCTTCGTCAAAGTCATCGCCCCGATCGACGACACGCCGGCGCAGAAGGCCGGCATCCAGACCAACGACCTCATCACCGAAATCGACGGCGTCGAGGTGCAGGGCATGACGATCGACGAGGCGATCGAGAAGCTGAAGGGCGCGAAGGGAACGCCGGTTGAAATCGCAGTCGTCCGTGACCGGACCAAACCTTCTTTCAAGCTGAAGCTCGTGCGCGACATCGTGCGCGTCCCCGCCGTCACGCACCGCGTCGAAGGAAATTTCGGCTATATCCGCGTCTCGAATTTCTCGGAGCAGACGGAAGCAGGTCTCCTCAAAGCGTTGAAGTCCCTCGACAAGGAGATCCCCGGCGGTCCGAAAGGCTATGTCGTCGACCTTCGCAACAATCCAGGCGGCCTTCTCGATCAAGCGGTCGCGGTGTCGGACGCGTTCCTTGAAGGCGGCGAAATCGTTTCAACGCGCGGGCGCAATCCGAAGGACACGCTGCGCGAAATGGGCGCGCCGGGCGACCTCGCCAAAGGCAAGCCGATCATCGTTCTCATCAATGGCGGCTCGGCTTCGGCGTCTGAAATCGTCGCCGGCGCCTTGCAGGACCGGAACCGCGCGCTCGTCCTCGGCACGCAGTCCTTCGGCAAGGGCAGCGTGCAGACGGTCATTCCGCTGCAGAACGGCCTTCAGGGGGCGCTCCGGCTGACGACGGCGCGTTATTATACGCCCTCCGGGCGCTCCATTCAGGCGCACGGCATCGATCCTGACATCGAAATGCCGGTGAAATATCCCGGCCAGGAAGAACCGACCGGCGAGCGTCCGTCGGAGGCGAGCCTTCCCGGCGCGCTCGATGTCGAGAAGGAGAAGACCGCCAAGAAAAAACCGACGGTCGAACCGTTCCTCTGCCACTTCAAGAAAGGGCCGGACGGCAAGCCGAACGAGAACGATCCGAACGACTGCCAGCTCGATCGCGCGCTGTCGATGCTCGCCGACACGACGGCGTTCCGCGCGGCGCTCGCCGACGCCTCGGCGTCGCGCCGGTCGGCCGCGCAGTAAGCATAAAGCCGTCCATGTGAAGCGCCCCGCCGGTTTCGGCGGGGCGTTTGTTTCTGCGGCGGCGCGCGACTTCTTCACCCCGATTTTTTCCAATCGTTAACCCTGTTCTTCCTAGGGTGCCTTGAAACGGGAACGCCGCTGGTCGATGCGGCGAAGGAACAAACGCGTGCGGTTCGGCGGGCGTCGCATCAAATTGCCGGTGCTGAGCAGGCTGACGCAGGCCTGGCTCTTCTTCGCCGCGCTTTGCGCGGGGCTGACGCTCTATACGGTTTCCGACGATGCGCGCCGGCGCGCCGCGATCGCCATGACGGTCGAGGGCGTCGAACGGCTTGCTCCGCCTACGGAGGAACGCCGCGCCGCCGCGAGCCGGCTCGACCGGCAGGACTACGCGCGGCCGGCGCACGACGCCGACCCTTTCGACCTCGCCGCGGAAGACGCGCTCGCCGGCATCGAAGCAGGCGGCCCCGCCGCCGCCGATCCTGCGTCGGACATCGTCATCACCGTCGACGGCGCGCCGGCGAAAGCGATCGCCGCGGCGCCCTCGCTCGCTTCGCTGACGGTCGCGCGCATCGCCGATCCCGATCCGGCGCTGCTCCAGCGCACCGCCTACGGCCGCGCGCCGCGCACGGGACCGGACGGCCGGCGCCCTGCGACGGTCTATGCGCGTCCCTTCACGCCGGGCGAGGAAGCGGAAGTCGCGCTCATCGTCGGCGGTCTCGGGCTCAATCGCGCGCTCACCGAACGCGCCATCTCCGAGCTGCCGCCGAGCGTGACGCTCGCTTTCGCGCCCTACGCCAAGGACCTCGATTACTGGGCGCGGCGCGCGCGCGAGGCGGGGCATGAGTTCATGATCGAAATTCCGATGGAGAACCGCCGCGGCGAAGGCGAAACCCTCGGTCCCGCGACGCTTCTCACGTCCCGCAGCGCCGAGGAGAACCTGCGGCGCCTCGACTGGATCCTGTCGCGCGCGGAGGGCTATTTCGGCGTCACCAATTATCTCGGCGCGCATTTCAGCGCCGATCGCGACGCGATCGCGCCGGTGCTCGACCGCCTTGCTGCGGCGGGCGTCGCTTATGTCGACGACACCGGCGCCGTCAGGCCCGGCAAGGCCGGCGGCGTCGCAACCGTCAGTCGGCTGATCGATCCCGGGTTCGGCGGCGACAAGGGAAGAACGGCGCGCGATCTCGACAGTCTGGAAAAAATCGCAGCGCGCGCCGGCCACGCCGTCGGCAAGACCTATGTCAACGCCGATACGCTCGGCGCCATCGCCGAATGGGCGGACAACTTGTCTTCGCGCGGCCTTGCGCTGGCGCCGGCTTCGGCCGTTCTCGCCATGCGCGCGGAAGAAAGCTAAGGAAGCGTCGTCGCCTCTCCCTGTTCGAACCCGCGCGCCATGCTCGACGACGTCCTGAAGCATTACCGGCCGAATGTCGGCGTCGTGCTGTTCAACCGGCGGGGCGAGGTCTTCATCGGCCGCCGCATCGGCGCGTTCGGCGTCGCCGGCGAGGAAGCGAGCCTTCTCAGCTGGCAATTTCCCCAAGGCGGCGTTGACGCGCATGAGGATATCGCGGCCGCCGCCTATCGCGAATTGAAGGAGGAGACAGGCGTCGTCTCCGCGCGCCTTCTCGCGCTTACGCCCGGATGGCTCATTTACGATTTTCCGCCGGAATACGCCAAGCGCGGCTGGCGCGGACAACGCCAGAAGTGGGCGGCGATGCTGTTTGAGGGCGACGACGGAGAAATTGATCTCGAAGCGGACGATCATCAGGAGTTCGACGCCTGGCGGTGGGCGGCCCTTGAAGAGGCGCCGCAGCTGATCGTGCCGTTCAAGCGGAAGGTTTACGACGAGGTCGCCG
The DNA here is from genome assembly GCA_964578685.1 of uncultured Caulobacterales bacterium. Lineage (GTDB taxonomy): Bacteria > Pseudomonadota > Alphaproteobacteria > Caulobacterales > Parvularculaceae > Amphiplicatus. The sequence goes on along the minus strand of CAZOEB010000019.1, from coordinate 20,423 downwards.
CCGCGTTTGCGCCGCTGCGCGATTTCATCAGGTCGCGTGCGTAAGCGGCTTGCGCCAGGCGCCGCGTCGTACGAGACTCGAAACGGTCTATGCTTGCGTCGTCCGATCAACGACCCTTCAGACAGAAGCCCGACGCCGTCGTTTTCACGCGGGATGAGCTGTCTCGCATCCTCGGGCTCTACGGCCAGTTCGTCGCCGCCGGAGAATGGCGCGATTATGCGATCGACCACCTCAAGGACGCCGCGGTTTTCTCAATATTTCGTCGCGCCGCCGAAACGCCCCTTTACCGGATTGAGAAACGGCCCTCGCTCGCGAGCCGCCAGGGGGCCTTCGCGGTCGTTTCGATGACGGGGGTCGTCCTCAAGCGGGGGCGCGACCTCGCGCAGGTCCTCCGGCTTTTCGACCGTCAGCGCCTGCGACTTGCGGAATAGCGCGCCGGGCATGGCGGGGACGCCTGCGTTTCGCTAAAAAGCCTTGCCCGCCAGGACGTTGGGTCTTCAGGTGTGATTTATGTCACGCTTCGCATTCAAAACTGGGCCGGAAGGGCGCTGCAATGCGAAAAAAAACGTTCGTTAACCAAAATAAGCTATTGACCGGTTAGTTGCATCCGCGTATTTAACGATTTCGTAACCTTAGTTATGGGGAAGAGAAATGAAGTTTTCACGCCTGATTGCGGCTGGCATTGCAGCGGCCGGCCTTTCTTTCGCTTCTGCGGCGAACGCCGCGGTCATCGCCGCAGCAGGCCCTGCTGACGCCATCGGCACTCCGGCAAACACGTTGTTCTCGTCGAACGGCGCGGACCTCCGCTTCACCTTCGTTTCGAAGGACGCCGGGTTCACCAGCTTCCTCTCGCTGGTGTTCGGCGGCCAGATGATCTTCGACAACAACGTCGCGGTCGGCACGAGCGTTGTGGCGAACGGCCCGATGTCCGGCGCTGAAATCCTGATGAGCATCCTGACGGGTCCGGTGTCCGCTCCGAATACTTGGTTCTCCGGCGCCGCGTCGAACAACGCTGACGGCTTTGTGCACGCCCTCATCACGCCGCTCGGCGGTGGTGTGTTCCGCGTCGCTTTCGAAGACCTGAGGTTGCCGGCCGGTCCGAGCCGCCCGGGCGAGCCTGACTTCAACGACTTCGTGTTCGACGTTCAGGAAATCCCGGTCCCGGGCGCGGCGCTGCTGCTGCTCTCCGGCATCGCGGGCCTCGGCTTCGCCGCGCGCCGCAAGGCCGCCGTCTAAGCTTCTTCCTAGGTTACAGAAAGGCCGCGCCGGTTTTGACCGGCGCGGCTTTTTTGTTTGCTTTCGGGCAGGTTGATCGACTGGTGCGACCGCGACGACCCGTCGTGATGGACGAGCCGGGCGAGAGTGACGCAAAGCCTTGCGGAACGCACGCTTGCAGCGCTGCCGTCAGAACCGCTCTTCATTGCCGAGAATGCGCCCGCCGTCATTGGGCGAACCCGTCGGATTCTTGCACTGCTGCCAGCCTTGGCGCCAGCCGGCGCGATAGGCCCGATCGCTGTCAAAGGCGTCGGCGTCGCGGTGGCGCTTGGTTGAGAAGCTCTTGCTCTCTTCCTGCGCCGTGGCGCAGCCGTCGCCGAAGCCCGCTACGAAACCCGGCTCCTCGGTGAGACCCGGATCGGTGGCGCAGGCGGAAAGGGCCGCACAGACAAGAGCGGCGGTCGCGAGTCGGAACACAGGATTACCTCGTGCTGTCGGCGGTCGGGGCCGTGGACGGCTCCCGGGCGCAGTCTTTCGGGAAAAGCAGTCCGGGCGCAAGCCCCCGTTAACGATGGCGCGGCTACAAGGCGGAGGTCTCGGGAAGTGGATGACCTCCGCCCATGGCGACGCTTGAAACGGCGACGGACGAAGAAGAAGCCGGTCCCGTCCCCAATGAATCCGGCCTGACGCCCGAACCGGGTAAAAGTTTCTCGGCGCGCGATGCGATCGTCCGGAAGCTGCTCGACATCGTCGTCTTGCCGGCCTCGCGGCTGACGGCCAATGAACGCTCGCTCGTCGCGGATCTGATGCTGCAGCTCCTCGACAAGGTCGATCAGGATCTCCGCCTCGAAGTCGCCCGGCGCATCGCCCGCGTCGCGGAAGCGCCGAGCGCGCTCCTCCACGTCCTCTTGCTTTCCGAGCCCGACGTCGCCGCGGCCGTCATCCGCCGGACCGAGCCCGTGCCCGAAGCGCTGCTGATCGACTGCGCGCGCAAGGGAAAAACCGTGCATCGCGAAATGATCGCGCGCCGGCTCGACCTGACGGCGTCGCTCGCCGACGTGATCCTGGAATTCAAGGAGCCTGAAGTCGCCAAGCTTCTCCTTCGCCGCGACGAATTCACCTTTTCTCCGACCGCCATCGATCTCCTCGTGAGCATGTCGCCTTCTGATGTCGACATGCAGGCCCTCCTGCTGCGCCGGCGCGAACTCGAACCGGCGCACGGTTTCATGATGTTCTGGTGGGTCAGCGCGGAAAACCGCAAACGCATTCTCACCCGCTTCGCGCTCGACCGGTCGATCATTCAGGACAGCGTGCAGGATCTGTATCCGCTCGTGTTCCGCGGCCCCGGCGCCGACCCGCTGGTGAAGGAGCTGCTCATCATGCTCGACCGGCGCCATCGCCCGCGCGGCATGAACGGCGAGCCTGTCTCGATGGACGTCGTCATCAAGACGCTGATCGCCGCGCGCAAATATCCGGCGCAGGAGATCATCATGGCGACCGGCATGATCGCCGGAGTCAGCCGCGAGCTTGTCGCGCGCATCCTGCGCGATCCGGGCGTCGAGCCCTTCGCAGTGATGTGCAAAAGCCTCGGCGTTCCGCGTGCGGAGTTCTTCAGCATCCTCCAGCAGAAGGCGGGCGAAAATCCGCTGTCGCCCCAGCGCGCGGAGGAAATACTCGGCGTCTTCGATTCCATGGCGCGGGATTTTGCGCGCGCCGTGCTGCGCTACTGGGACTGGGACGGCAATCCGCGCATCGCCAACATCACGCGGCTTCTCGGCCTCGACGAAATCGAACAGCTCACGCTTTAAGCGGCTTTTAAAGGCTCTCTGCTAACGCTCTGACCGCGCCGGCGGCGGACTTGCGTATTTTGGACGCTGTCGGCGCGACCTCTTTCCAAAGCGCTGACGGCGCCGTTCAAATTATCCTCGAATTCGATGCGTGTTCGGAGCGGCGATTTAACGACAGTTGCGTACCCTTAGGGACGGGGCTTCCGCCTCGTCGACAGACTTCAAGGAGGACGCATGCTGGCGTCGATGCGCGTAATTGTCTTCGCATCGCAGAAGGGGGGCTCGGGCAAGACGACGCTGTCCGGCCACATCGCGGTCGAAGCCGGGCGCGCGGGGGCTGGTCCCGTCGCGCTTATCGACACCGATCCGCAAGGGTCGCTCGCCAAATGGTGGAACGTGCGGCAGGATCCGCAGCCCGCGTTCATCCAGTCGGTGTTTTCAAACCTGTTCCAGGATCTCGACCGGGCGCGCGACGAAGGCTTTCGCCTTGTCGTCATCGACACGCCGCCCGCGGTGACGCGTGCGATCTCCGAAGTCGTCGGGTTCGCCGATCTGGTCGTCGCGCCGACACGGCCCTCGCCGCATGACTTGCGCGCGGTCGGACCGACCGTCGACATCGCGCAGGCGCGCGGCAAGCCGTTGGTCTTCGTCGTCAACGGCGCGACGCCGAAATCGCGCATCACGTCGGAAGCGGCGATCGCGCTCTCGCAGCACGGCACCGTGGCGCCGACCGTCATTCATCACCGCGTCGACTACGCGGCCTCTATGATCGACGGACGGACGGTCATGGAGATCGATCCCTACTGCAAGTCGGCGCAGGAAATCAGCGAACTCTGGCAATATCTCGACCGGCGCCTGAAGCGCGCGGAGGGCGGTTATCGCCAGGGCGAAGAAGCAGGCCCCGCGGCGCAGGCATCGCCGCAGAACCGGGTATTTGGCCGCCGAGCCGTGCAGTAAAGGCGTTTCTGCTGCAGGCGGAGTTCGATGAGCAAGAAATCGAGCGCTCAGGCGGGCGAAGGGAAGCTTGAAAGCCGCTTCGCCGCGCTGACATCCGGCTTGCTCGCCCGCAAGGGGCAGGCGGCGCCCTCGAACTCGCCTATCATCGATCCGGCCGAAGAAACCGAAGCCTTTACGCTGAGCGATGCGCTGATCCCGCGCAAAAGAGACGCAAAAGACAAGGGCAAGGGACAAGGCCCCTCGCCGCTGTCCGTCGCGCCGCGCGCAGCGCCGCCGCCGCTTCCGCCTTCACGCGCAGAGCCCGCCCCGCCGCCGCCCGCCGCCAAGATGCAGGCGGTGAAGCCGCCGCTCGCGCCGGCGCAGCCTCAGCGCGCCGAGCCCCCGCCCGCCGCCAAGGCGGCGCTGAAGCCCGCGCCTGCGCCGGCGCCGCAGCCCGCGCCTGCGCCGCAGCCGATCACCGTGATCAACGAACGCAGCTTCGAGGCCGGCTACCCGGACAATCCGAGTGCGGAGGAAATCGAGGCGATGGAGGCCGAGGCCGACGAGGTCGCCTCCTATTTCGAGAATTTCGGCGCCGACGGCGGCGCTGACGCCCGCGAACTGTTCTTCGACGACGAGCCCGCGCCGCCCGCAGACCGCGATCCGCTGGACGATCTCGACGACGACTTCGACGACGCCGACTTTAAATCCGCCGCGCCGGCCGCCGCCGGCCCCGCTCCTGAAGCGGCGGAGGCGCGCGCGACGGTGAGCGCGCAGCTCGGCCCGCGCGCCTTCATGCGTCTCGCGCTCGGCGCCGCTGAACTCAGCCTCTCATCTGAAGAGCTGATCGCGGAGGCGATTGAGGAATATCTCGACGCCCGCGGCGTCGACAGTCTCGGCGGCGAGGAGTTCCTGAAAAAGCTCGCCGCGGCGCGCGCGCGTTCCGGCGACGGCTGAAAGCCCGTTTTTCCGGCGGCGACGTTTTTTCGCGGCGGCGCCCGACTGGGACGCGCGTCCTAGAACAGGCGTTTTGCGTTTACGTTTGCAGCGCCTTCGCAAGGCCTTAGTCCTTGCTTCAGGCGGCTTATCGCGCCCGTTATTCTTAACGGCTCACCGAATCTTCATCACGGTCGCTAAAGTTATCCGACACTTCAAGTCAACTTTTAGAATGGCCCTTCAGCGGTGCTGCTGAAATGGGGAAAAAGGATGACAGGGATCGAGTGGGGCGGGGGCCTCTCGGCGTTCTACAGAAGAAAGATCGTCGCCGCCGCGAGAGAGGTGTCCGCGCTTTCCTGCGGCGTCAACGAGGGAGACGTGCGCGCCAATCTCCGAAAATCCGACGTCGCATTTGCGCGCCAGCTGGCGATGTATCTGTGTCATGTGACGGCGAACATGTCGCTGCGTGAAATTTCAGCCGCGTTCGGGCGCGACCGCACCACGGTCAGTCACGCCTGCCACGCGATCGAGGACCAGCGCGACTGTCCGACCTTCGACCGCCAAGTCGAGCTGCTCGAGAACGAATATCGCGGCCGCATCCGGGCGATCATCGCGGACGCAGCGCGCGCAGGACCGCCGCTCGAACGGAAGAAATTGAGACAGGCGAGTTAAACGGGATGATTCGCCGCCTCCGCGGCGATCGCGCGGATGCGCCGGATCATCGAGGCGAGGCCGTTTGAGCGCTGCGGCGTCAGATGGGCTGAGAGATCGAGCGGGGCGAGCGCGGCCTCGGGGTCGATCGACAAAATGTCGGCCGGCCTGGCGCCGGAATAGAGCGCGAGGAGCACTGCGACGAGGCCCTTCACGATATGCGCATCGGAATCGCCGGCAAGACGGATTTCATCGCCTTCCCTGACGGCGTCGAGCCAGACCTGGCTGGCGCATCCGCGAACTTTATGCGCGTCGTCGCGCTTCTCCTCAGGGTATGGGGGCAGCGCGCGGCCGAGATCGATCAGATATTTATAGCGATCGTCCCAGTCGTCGAGAAAGGTGAAGTCGGCGACGATGTCGTCAAAGCGCGTCATGGCTTTTCGATAGGGGCCTCTTGCGGCGCCCACAAGGCGGGGCCCGCGGCGGACTTCAGCTGAGGTCGACGGCGTGGGCTTTGAGCGCGTCGAGCGAAACGTAGGAAAGCGTGCGCTCATGCGTCGCTGCAAGGACGAGCTTCGGGGCCTTGCCGGCGTCATGGGCCTCCTTCCAGCGCGCGGCGCACAGGCACCAGCGGTCGCCGGCCTTGAGGCCCGGAAACCCGAACTCCGGCCGCGGCGTTGAAAGATCATTGCCGCGCGCCTTGGAGAAGGCGAGGAAGTCGTCCGTCATGACGGCGCAGACGGTGTGCGCGCCCGTGTCTTGCGGCGCGGTGTGGCAGCAGCCGGTCCGGAAGAAGCCGGTAAGCGGGGCGTCGCTGCACAGGATGAGCGCGCCGCCGAGCACGTTTTTCTGCTGACCGCCGCCGCCGCCTCTTCCGGTTTCCCTGAACGCCATCGCCTGCGCCTTCCTTATGCGGGCGGACAATAGCGAGGCTGGCGCGCAACAAAAAGAGCCGCCTGCGGGAGGCGGCCCTTCTCAGACAGAAGCGGATGCCGAGGTTACTTGTCGACGCTGGCGACCCAGCCGATGCATTCCGAAACGTCGTTCAGCGCATGTTCGCCGAGGCAGAACGCTTCCTCATAGGGCGCGCGCGTCGCGGCGATGCACTGGCGCAAGGTCAGTTGCGCGAACGACAGACAGCTGTTCGACTTGTCATTGCGCGCATAGACGGAAACGGTCTTTTCGTTGACGCCGCTCACCGCGTAACGCGCGGCGAGATTGAGTACGCGGTTCATGACGACTTCGGCGTTGGGTTCGCTCATGCGCCCGCTTGCGCCGCCTTTGCCCCAATCCGCGGCCCAGGGGCCTTCGGCGCTGGCGAGCGTCGGCGCGGTGACGCCTTTTTCGGTGACAGCCGCGAGGGAGGGCGCGGAAGCCGCCGGGCGGGAACGGAAATAGCCGTCAGCGTCGCTGAGACGCGCGCTGCTCGCCGGGATCTTGGCGACGCCCCACTTGGTCTTCTGCATCGCGTAGGCCTGTTCCTTGTAGGACTCGCCGAGGCTCGCGAAGCGCTTGGCGTCCTGTGCGGTCATCGCCAGAACGCGCGCGATGGCGTCATTCGCGCCTTTGAGACGGCGCGGATAAGCGGGGTCGGCCGCCAGCTCGGCGAGGAAAGCGTCCGTACCGCTGAGTTTGTTCCGGCCCTTCTTTTTCCCGGAGATCGCTTCTTCGAGCGATTCCCTGAAGGCGGGCGTCTCGGCCGCGACCAGCGCCGCGTAGGCGACCCATCCCGACGAAAGGGCTTCGGCCTTATGGGCGGAAAGCCGCCGGTGCGCTTCGCGCGTCGTTTCGGCGCTCGTGAACGGTGTCGCCTCGACGACGGCGACGTCCTCGCGGAAGCGGACATAGTCGGCGGCCGCCCGTTCGAGGGCGGTATCGCGCGGTTGGGCGAGCGATTCGGCGGAAACACCGGTCGTCGCGGCGAAGGCGAAGAATGAAGCTGCGGCCGCCATTGCGCCGCCGACCCGTCGCGCACTCCGTGAGGCCGAAAGATCAGGCGACGCCTTTCCCACACGGCTCCCGGCCGCGTCTCTAGAACGCAACATTTTTGGCTCCCGATTGATCACCAGCGGTGAATCTTTTCCCTGCAACGCCCACGGGGCCCTGCGACCTCGCGGACCCCGATCATTACGATTCGCCGCTTAACCGGCATTTCCAGATACTAACGACATTCAAGGCAAATTCGACAAGTTAAAGATGCGCCTATCTCAGAATTTTCCCGAAGGGGCGGCCCCGCCCCGGCCGCTGTCCGGGAAAGCGCGGCGGCGTGTCGTTTCGGGGCGGAATCGGGCGATGTTGTCGCCTGTGCGCGCGGGGCTTTCAGCATTTGTTAACAGTATCGCCGACAAATCGGACGCGTCCGGTGAGCAGTTGTTAACCGGCGTTTCCGTTTCCTTGACGCAGCGGCCTGCGCGGCGCGTCAGAACCAGCGGCGGCTCTATGGGCATCAAGGCGGCGTTCGGCGCCCTCGGAAAACAGATCGGCGAAGCGCTCGTCGGGCCTTCCTTCCATGGGGCTGCGGGGGCCGCCGTGGCGGTCGTAGCGCGCGACGGCTCGATCCTGACGCTTGGGGAGGGGGCGGAACGCCTCTTCGCCGGGGCGCGTGCGGCCGACCGCTTTGCGGCGCTCTTCGCCGAGGACGCAAGGCCCGCGATCGAGGCTGCGCTCAAGGGTCCGCTCGTCCGCCGGCTGGAGGCGCGGGCGCGCCGGCCGGGCGGGGGCGAACAGATCGTCGAGCTCATTTTCGAGCGCCGCAACGACGATTTCTGGACCGTCCTGATGATCGAACGCGGCGAGCCCGCGAAGGCCGTCGCCGCGCCGGCGCCGGCGCCTGCCGGCGAGAGCGCGGCGATGCTCGCCGACCTCTCCCATGAAATGCGCACGCCCCTGAACGCCGTCATCGGGTTCGCCGAAACGATCGAGCGCGAGACCTTCGGCCCGATCGGTCACAAGAATTATCGGCAGTATGCGGAGCATATCCGGATGGCCGGCCGCCATCTGCTCGATCTCGTCAACGTCGTCCTCGACATTTCCCGCGTCGAGGCCGACCGCTACCGGCTGGTGCGCGTCGATGTCGATCCGGCCGCGCTCGCGCGCGAATGCGCCGGCATGATGAGCCAGGCGGCGGAAGCGGCGGGCCTGAAGCTCCGGCTCGACATCGCGGAAGGCCTGCCGGCCTGCCGGCTCGATCCGCGCGCGCTTCGGCAGATCCTCATCAATCTCCTGTCCAACGCCATCAAGTTCACGAGCGACGGCGAGATATCCCTAACCGTCGCGCGCAAGGGCGACGCGATTTCGTTCATCGTCAAGGATGACGGCGTCGGCATGAGCGCCGAGGCGCTGCGGAAAATCGGCGCGCGGTTCACGGCTGCGCACAGCGCCGGGGTGCGCGGTCAGGGCGGGTCGGGGCTCGGCCTTTCGCTCGCCATCGCGCTTGCCGAACTCCATGGCGGCGCGATCGATCTCGCCTCGGCGCCGGGCGAAGGGCTCCGCGCCGAGGTCAGGCTGCCGCTTGAAGAAACGCATACGGTTCCGCGCGGCGTCGTCAGCGCGGCGTTTGCGCGCGAGGCGCCCCGCGAGCCGCCGCAACTGACCGAGCTTGACCGCATCAAGGCGCGCCGGCGTCCGCGCGCCGAAGCGGCCTGACCGGGCATTGCCCTGCAAGGGCGGTCAGCCGATGCTCAGCTGATGAGCGAGCCTCGTCTCAAAACCGAAATCCGCATCGCCGCGCAGCTCCGGCGCGCCGCCGCCGCCGGCGCCTTCGCAACGATCGCGCGACGGGGCGACACCGACGCCGGCGCCGTCGCGGTCAAGGTCTATCTCGGCGCCCGCCGCGCGCGTCTCTTCGTCGAAGGGCGCGATGGAAAGGGCGCGCCGCAATGGCGCGAACCGCTCGACGGCGAGGTTGATGAGGCGGCGGTCGACGCGTTTCTGGAAAAGGAAATCCGCTTCGACCGCGATCTCTGGATCGTCGAGATCGAAGACCGCGAAGGCCGCACGTTTACGGACTGAACGGCGGCTCGTCCGCGGATGAATGCTTCACGCCTTCGTCAGCCCCCGACCGGCTCGAATAAAAGACGAGCGCCATCAGGGCGACGCCGACCGCGATCGTGCCGACCGCGCCGAGCAGCATCGCGAAATTGACGTGAAATCCGGCGCCGAGAAAATCAAAACGCCCGGCGATGACGATGAGGACGGCCGCCCCCGCGATGAGTGTCGCGGCGACGGCGCCGAAACGAGCGGCTGCGCGGCGGGCGCCTTGGTCTCGATCAGGCGAAGGCGTCGTCGTCATCGGCGTCAGAAGCCCTTGTCACTCAGTCCAATTATGGCGCAATCGCGACCTTGGGCGATGCTAATTCCGCCTTAATCAAACATCACTTTCCGGTCCATCGGCAATCCGGCTGGGGCAATTGGCTCGGAGACTGACATGAGATCCTTGGTGAAATTCGCGGCCGCGATCGTCCTCGGGTTGACGACGCTCGGCGGCGCAGCCGCCTTCGCGGACGACGATGATTATCGCCGCGACCGCGACAGGGACCGGTATGATGACCGCGGCGACTATCGCGACGCGAACTACCGCGGCGGGCGTCCCGACCGGTGCGATGAAGATCACGACCATCGTTATCACCACCGGAACTATTACGATTACTACCCGAAAGACCGCTACTACCGTGCGGACCCCGAGTTTTCGATTTCGCTGAGTTTCGGCGACCGCGGCTATTACGATCGCGGCGGGCGCTACTATGACCGTCCTTACTACGACCGTCGCGGTTATCGCGATGCGGGCCGCATCGTAAGCCGTGACCGCTATCCGATTCGCGGCTTCCGCGCCGACGCCTTTGTGGTCGAGGAAGTCTATGGCGGCCGCCGCGGGTACGGACGCCTCATTTGCACGGTGACGGCGCGCGGCCCGGACGCCCGCTACGTTCCGTACGGCCAGCTGCGCCGGGTCGCCAATCGGGCCTGCTCGCGCAGGTCGGAAATCCGCATCTACGCGTAAGCTTCGGCCGAACCGTGAGAAAGCCCGCCGCATCGCCGCGCGGCGGGCTTTTTCGTAGGCGCAGACTTCAGCCCTTGGCCGCCATTCGGTCGGCGAGCGCGTGCATGCCCTTCGCCTTCGGGCGCTCGGCGGCGACCGCCTCAGACCGCACCCGCCAGAACCGCATGACGCGTTCGGCGGCCTCATGCGGCACCTTCAGGTAGAGATCGAGCACGCGCAGCGACTTCTGCTGGTCCTCGATGCCCTTTTGCAGGCCGAAAATGAATTTCGCAAAGGTCGACCGTTCAAGCCCGGCGGCTCGGCAGGCGATGGCGAGCGACTCGAAGGACTTGTCGGACAGGATCCGCTGCGCCGTCGAAGGATCGACGCCGACATAATGGGCGAAGCAGAGCAGGAACTCGGTCGGGCGCTTGTGGTCGATCAGGTCCTTCAGCAGCGTCTCGTTGAGCTGATTGCTGTTGATTTTGGCTTCAACGAACTTGCGAGCGTCGCCGACCTCGGCGCCCGCCTCGTCGATCGCCTGCTTCAGGATGCGGACGCGGTTGCCTTCTATGGCCTCGTCGATGAGCGCGGGATCAAGGAGGTCCGAGCGTTTCAGAATTTCGCGCTTCAGCGCCGACGATACGAAGAAATACATCTGCGTCAGCAAATGCGGCGGCAGGTCGTAGCGCTCGGTCAGCGGCGTCTGCAGGTCGGTGATCGTGCGTGAATGCTCGACAAGCCGCGTCATCGTATCGCCGTTGAAGCGCGCGCCCTGATTGTTGGCGAGCGTGACGAGGACTTCCTTGTCCCCGCGTTCGACGAGCTCGGCGGTCAGGAGTTCCGTCACTTCGCGCCGACGCGAGATCGCCTTCATGTGATCTTGCGTGCGCTGTTGGACGACCTTGATGAGGTCGTCTTCGCTGAGAGCGGCGCTGCGTTCGAGGATCGGTTCTGCGACCGTGATCGCGTCATGCGCGAGCTGGCGCACGAGATTGCGCGGCGCCGACGGCACGTCGGCGAGCTTTTCAGCGATCTCTTCGCGCAGCGCGATTTCAACCGACTCCGTCACCTTCGACAGGATGACGTCGAAATGCTGCATTTCGCTCGAGGTGTAGCGGTCCGGCGCCGCCATGAAGACGTCGGTGATCTCGCGCAAGAGATCCGCGCGTTTCTCGGTCGACCCTTCGCGAGCGACGTCGATCAACTGTTTGAGGCGCGAGACGCCCTCGGCCTTGGCGGCCGTCGCCTGGGTCGGCATACGCTGTTATTCCCCTAACCCGCGCGTCGATCATGCCTGACAACCCGTAAAAACTTTGCTGCCGGGGCGGCGTCCTGATCCGGCCGCCGGCCGGCCCTTGCCGCGCCATTCCTGAGGGTTAATAAGCCCTTGATGATCGATCGGGAGAATGAGGCGATGCGGGCGAGGCTCCTTGGTTGCGCGGCGGCGTTGCTTGCAGGCTGCGCCTCGACCGGCGGCGGGCATGGCGGCGGCTCGGCGAATTACGCGGCGCTGTCCCCCTTGGGGCTCGAACTCAGCGAGCGCGACGAGCGGGCGCTGCGGACCTCGTTCCTGCAGGCGATGGACGCCGGCGCGGCGGGCGAGCGGTTCGACTGGAGGGGCGAGGGCGCCTTCGGCTGGGTGAAGGCGCGGGAGGCGCGGCTGGGAAACCTGAAGGCCGACGAAAACGACCGGCCGCCGATCCCGGCGGGGCTCGCCCTCGACGAACTGTATGAGACCGAGCAGGGGCTCTATGCGCTGACCGCCGACGCCAACGTGCGCCTTGGTCCGTCAACGGAGCATCCCATCATCACGATCCTTCTCTCCGGCACGGGGGTCACGGTCGTCGGCAAAGTTGTTGGAAAGCCCTGGATGCTTGTCGAAGCGGATGGCCGCATCGCCGGCTATATCCACGACAGCCTGATGATCAAGGCGCCAGGCACTGAGCTTGAACTCGCCGGCGGACCGCGCAGGCCGGCGGTTTTCTGCCGCGCTTATGAACAGCGTCTTTCCGTCGGCGGGCGGTCGGACTTGATCGAAGGCGTCGCTTGCCGGGAAGACGGCCGATGGGTGCTGAAGGCCGCCCCGCCAGACGAGCCGCAAAAACTCTTCTGACCGCGATCGCTGGGGCTCAATGCCGCGTGAAATGCAGCGGCTCGGTCGGATAGCCGAGGCGGTCAAGCGTCGCCAGAATATCCGCGCGTTCTTCTTCGGTCACGACGGGCGAGCGGGCGAGCACCCAGAGATAACGCCCTGACGGTTCGCCGACGATCGCGCGCGAATAATCTTCCTTGAGGTCGATGATCCAGTAATCGCCCCAGAAGGGGCCGAAAAAGCTGACCTTCAGTTTGGCGTTCGACTGAGGATCGACGATTTTGGCGCGGCCCACGGCCTCGCGCGCCCGGCTGCCCTCGATCGCGCCGCAGGCGTTGACGACCTTGATGAGGCCGTCCTCCCGCCGTGAGTAGGTGGCGGTCACCGCCTCGCATTCCTTCTGGAAGCCGTTTGGATAGCGGGCGATCTCGTACCAGCGGCCAAGATAGCGGTCGGCGTCGACGGCGGGCACAGGGCTTAGCGGCGGCTCAGCCTGCCGATAGACGGGCTGGGAGGCGCAGGCGCCGAGAAGCGCAGCAGCGACAAGGGCGATCACAATCCGCATAAGGGGCCTTTCTGGCGTCGCGACGCGCTTTGTGCGCCGCAGCAGGTGTTGTAAGGTACGAATAGCACCGGGAGTTGGTTCCATGTCAGCGCAGTCGGCGAAAAAACGGATCACGACGGCCGATATTGCGAGCCGCAAGGGCGGAGAGCCGATCGTCTGCCTGACGGCCTATGACGCGCCGATGGCGGAAATCCTTGATGAGGTGTGCGACCTCATCCTAGTCGGCGACAGCGTCGGCATGGTCGTGCATGGCCTTCCTTCGACGGTCGGCGTGACGATGGAAATGATGATCTTGCACGGTCAGGCGGTGATGCGCGGCGCGGCGCGAGCGCTTGTCGTCGTCGATATGCCGTTCGGCAGCTATGAGAGTTCGAAAGAGCAGGCCTTTGAAAACGCGGCCCGGCTCCTGAAAGAAACCGGCGCGCAGGCGGTGAAACTGGAGAGCGGGCGGTACGCCGCAGACACCATTCGATTCCTTGTCGAGCGCGGCGTTCCGGTGATGGGACATGTGGGCCTTCGCCCGCAGGCGATCAATGTCTACGGCGCTTTCAAGGCCCGCGGGCGCACGACAGCCGAGCGCGCGGAGATTCTCGCCGAGGCGGAGGCGACCGCGGCCGCCGGCGCCTTTGCGGTCGTCGTTGAGGGGGTGTCTGAAGATCTCGCGCAGGAGGTCACCGATCGCGTGAAAATTCCAACGATCGGCATCGGCGCCTCGACCGCCTGCGACGGCCAGATCCTGGTGACACAGGACATGCTCGGGCTCTTCGACTGGACGCCGAAATTTGTGAAACGCTATGCGGCCCTGCGCGCCGCCATACGGTCTGCGGTCGAGGCCTATGCCGGCGAAGTGCGCCGCCGCAGCTTCCCCGAACCGGCGCAGGTTTATCGGCTCGATCCCGGCAAACCCCAGAAACCGGCCTGATTACCAGCCCTTTGCGGCTCGGATGACGCCCGTCCCTTTCGTTGCGCGGCGCTCCGATCGCCGCTAGAAGCGGCGCGCGCCGTATTCCGGCCCTATCCATTCCGCATGATCAGCGGGCGCGGGGAAATGATCCCGGCCCGAAGCGAGTTTTGACCCCCGTGACCACAGACGATCCCATCCTGCGCGAAGTCGATCAGGCGCTTGCCGAAGACAAGACCGCTACCGAGTTCAAGAAAAACCTGCCGCTCATCATCGGGGCGGCGATTGCCATGGTCGCCGGCGTCGGAGGCTACCAGGCCTATCAGGCGAACAAGACGGCGGCGGCGGAAAAGGCTTCGCTGGCCTATCAGTCGGCGATCGACGCAGGCGAAGGCGAGGAAGCCGAAAAGCAGCTTGAGACGCTCGCCGCCGGCGACAGCGGCTATGCGCAGATCGCGCGCATGCGGCTGGCCGGCGAACACGCCGCGCATGGCGAAAAGGAAAAGGCGCTGAGCCTTTACCGGGAAGTCTACGGCGCAAGCGGCGGGTCGAAGCGCCTGAAGGACCTCGCACGGATTCGCGCCGCCTATCTCTCCGTCGCCGACGGGCGCGACGCCGTCATCCGCGATATCGGCGCGCTCGAAACCGACACCTCCGCGCTCGGCCATTATGCGCGCGAAATTCTTGCGCTCGCCTCCTTGCGGGCGAAGGATTTCCAGACGGCCGAGACGATGTTCCTCAAGGCGGCCGCCGATCTCACCGCGCCGGAGCCCATTCGTCAGCGTGCGAAGGAATTCGCCGCGCTCGCGACCGCCGGCAAGTCCGGCGTGGAGCTGCCGAGCTTTGAAGCGAGCACGAAGTCCGAGGCTGAAATCCTGCTCGAACAGCTTGAAGCGGCCGGGTCCGATCTTTCCTCGATCATCGCCCCCGCCGCGCCGGAAGGCGCCGCGCCGGAAGCCGTCGTGTCGCAGCCGCAGTCAGATGAGTGACATGATGAAGCGCTTATCGTCCGGGTTCCTGCTTCTCGCTGCAGCCCTCGTCGCCGCCGGCTGTTCGTCGGGCCCGATCGGCGCCGTCACTGGAATCTTCGGCGGCGGCGATGACGACGACAAGGAAGGCGACGCGCCGGAAGACGAGAACCGCATTTCGATCCTTGCGCTTGAAGAGACGATCGAGCCCGATCCGCGCTTTGCGGGCGCGACTGTCGAACTGCCGCCCTCCTACGCCAATATTTCCTGGCCGACGCCGGGCGGGGAAGCCGACCACACGCTCCATCACCTCGCAACGCCGGGAACGCTCGAAGTCGTCTGGAGCCAGAACGTCGCCAAGGCGTCGTCGCGCCGCGCGCGTCTGACGTCGCCGCCGATCGTCGCGGACGGCCGGCTATACGTCATCGACGCTGAGGCGACCGTCTCCGCGATCAATGTCGAGGACGGCAAGGAGATCTGGTCGAAGAAGCTCGCGCCGAAGGTCAAGGAAAAGTTCCGCGTGCGCGAAATCATGTCCCGCACCAAGGCCGCCGAGCTCGGCTTCGGCGGCGGCGTCAGTTTCGACGATGGGAAACTCTTCGTCACGTCGGGCTTCGGGTTCGTCGCCGCGCTCAATGCGGAAACCGGCGAAGAGCTGTGGCGCTATGAGGCCGGCGCGCCGGTCAGGACCGCGCCGACCGCTTATCGCGGCAGCGTCTATTTCGTGACGAACGTCAATGAAATGGTCGCGCTGAAACAATCTAACGGCGAGCGCGAATGGAACTTCCAGTCGTTTGAGGAAGCAGCGCGCATCCTCTCCGCCGCGAGCCCGGCGGCGGCGGGCGATCTCGTCGTCGCGCCGTTTTCCTCCGGCGAAGTCGTCGCCTTTCTGGCGGGATCGGGACGCCCCGTCTGGAACGACACGCTCGCGCGCAACACGCAGATCACCGCGCTCTCGGCGCTCAACGACATCGCCGGCGCGCCCGTCATCGACCGCGGCCTCGTCTATGCGGTGAGCCATGCCGGGCGCTTCGTCGCCATCGACATCAGAAGCGGCCAGCGCATCTGGGAGACGCCGATCGCCAGCCTGCAGATGCCGTGGGTCGCCGGCGATTACATTTTCGTCGTATCGATCGATTCCGAGCTTGTCTGCATTTCGCGCGCCGACGGCGCGATCGTTTGGGTCTCGCAGCTGAAGCGCTACGAAAATGAGAAAAAGCGCAAGGGCCGCATCTCCTGGTCGGGGCCGGTGCTCGCCGGCGACTTTCTCATCCTCGTCTCCTCTGACGGGCGCCTCGCCAAGGTGTCGCCGCAGGACGGGTCGCTCGTCGAAACGAAAAAGATCGACGACGGTTCCGTCGTCTCGCCGATCGTCGCGGATGAGCGCATCTTCGTGTTGACGCAGGAAGGAAAGCTCTACGCCTTCCAATAAGGCGTATTCAGCCATGCCGCAGAGGATCGCCATCGTCGGACGGCCGAATGTCGGCAAGTCGACGCTCTTCAACCGCCTCGTCGGCAAGCGTCTCGCCATCGTCGACGACACGCCGGGCGTGACGCGCGACCGCCGCGAAGCGGAAGCGCGCCTCGGCGATCTTTCCTTCACGCTGATTGACACGCCGGGCCTTGAAGAAGCGCCGGAAGAAGCCCTCGAGGGGCGCATGCGCCAGCAGACGGAAAGAGCGATCGAGGACTCCGCCGCCGTCCTATTCGTCATTGATGCGCGCGCAGGCGTCACGCCGCTTGACGCGCGCTTTGCAGACCTCCTGCGCCGCAGCGGCAAGCCGGTGATCCTCGTCGCCAACAAGACGGAAAGCGCGGCGAGCGAGGGCGGCGTTCTCGACGCCTGGAGCCTTGCGCTCGGCGAACCGCTGCCGGTGTCGGCCGAGCATGGTCAGGGCATGAGCGACCTTTACAGCGCGCTGAAGGCGCAGCTGAAGGCGGCGGCGCACGAAGAAGACGAAGGCGGGGCGGACGAGGAGGAAGGCTGGGACAATCCCTTAAAGCCTCTCCGCGTCGCCATTGTCGGGCGCCCGAACGCCGGCAAGTCGACGCTCGTCAACCGGCTTCTGGGCGAAGACCGCATGCTGACGGGCCCCGAGGCCGGCGTCACGCGCGATGCGATCTCAACGCTTTGGACGTGGCGCGCGCCCGACCGCGACTGGCCGGTGAAGCTCTTCGACACCGCCGGCATGCGCAAGAAGGCGAAGGTGCGGTCGAAGCTCGAAAAATTGTCGGTCGCAGATGCGTTGCGCGCCATCCAGTTCGCCGAAGTCGTCGTTCTTCTCGTCGACGCGACGGCGCCGCTTGAAAAGCAGGACCTCCAGATCGCCGATCTGGTGCTGCGCGAAGGCCGCGCGCTCGTCATCGCCGTCAACAAATGGGATCTCGTCGAGGACAAGAACGCCGCTTCGGTCGCGATCCGCGAGGCGGCGGAGTTCGGCCTTGCGCAGGCGCCGGGCCTGCCGATCGTGTTTCTTTCCGCCGAGACAGGGCGCGGCGTCGACAAGCTGATGCCGGCGGTCGTGAAGGTCTATGTCGACTGGAACGCGCGCGTCAAAACGCCCGATCTCAACGAATGGCTGAAGGCGGCGGTCGAACGCCATACGCCGCCCGCGGTGTCGGGCCAGCGCATCAAGCTGCGCTACATCACCCAGACGAAGACGCGCCCGCCGACCTTCGTCGCCAAATGCACGCGCGCCGAGGACGTTCCCGGCGCCTATCACCGCTATCTCGTCAACGGCATCCGCGAGGCGTTCGATCTCTGGGGCGTGCCGATCAGGCTCGTTCTCGACCGGCCGGATAATCCGTATACGGATGATTGACGGCGCTCAGGCGCGCTTCATCCGCTCCGCGATTCCCTGATATTCCCGCGACGCAGCCTTGAGAATCACGGGCGCGATCTCCGACGGATCGGGCAGCGTTTCCGGCTTTTCGCCCGGCATGGCGCTCGCGCGCATTCTCGTGCGCATCGCGCTCGGATCGACGATGGCCACGCGAACGCCAGACGCCTTCATCTCTTCGGCGTAGGTGCGCGCGAGCATTTCAAGCGCCGCCTTCGAGGCGGCGTAGGCGCCCCAGAAGGGCTTTGCGATCTCGCCGCCGACGCGCGAGGTCATGACGATGACGCGCGCCGCCTCGCTCGCGCGCAAGAGGGGATCGAGCGCGCGCAAGAGCCGCCAGTTCGCCTCGACATTGACGTCGAACGCCTGCCGCCAGACTTTCGGGGCGATGTCGGGAATCGGGGCGAGTTCGCCGAGAACGCCGGCGTTGAGGACGAGAATGTCGAGACGCTGAAACCGCTCGCTGATCGCAGGCGCAAGGCGGTCGATCGCGGCAAAATCTGAAAGATCGGCGGGGATGAGCGTCGCCGTCCCCCCGGCCTTGCGGATTTCGTCGTCGGCTTCCTCAAGGCCGCCGACCGTCCGGGCGAGAAGGATGACATGCGCGCCCGCGCGCCCCAGCGCGACGGCGGCGGCGCGGCCGATCCCGCGCGAGGCGCCGGTCACAAGCGCAGTCCTGCCTGAAAGCTCCATGGTCAAGGTCTTTACTCCGTCGGCAGAGGAATATGCTCGCGCTCGCCGGGCGGCAGCGCGAAGGGAGAATTGACGAAGCCGTTGTCGGCTGAGCGGGACCAGTCGCGCTTCGCCTGTTCAAGGCGCTCTTCAGATGTCGCGACGAAATTCCACCAGATGATCCGGGGTCCGAGGGCCGCGCCGCCGAGCAGCATCGCGCGCAAGGGCGCGGCTGCGGCGAGGCGCGGGGCCGCGCCCGCCTTGAAGACGATCATGCGGCCCTCATCATGGCGCGCGCCGTCGACCGTCGCCGCGCCGGAAAGGATGTAGAGCGCGCGCTCCTCATAATCGTCCGGCAGCGGGATCGCCGCGCCCGCCTCGGCTTCGACCGCCGCATAAAAGATCGGCGAGAAGGTCTTCGCCGGCGAGGAGAGACCGAAGGCGCGCCCGGCGATGACCCGCGCTTTCATGCCGGGCGCCTCATGGACGGGAAGGCTCGCCGCCGGATGGTGATGGAAAGCGGGCGCCGTTTCCGCCGCTTCTTCGGGCAGCGCGACCCAGCTCTGGATGCCGTGGAGGCGCTGGCCGCGCGCACGAAGCGCCTCGTCGGTGCGCTCGGAATGGACGATGCCGCGCCCGGCCGTCATCCAGTTGACGTCGCCAGGGCGGATCACCTGATCGAAGCCTAGGCTGTCCTTGTGCCGGATCTCGCCCTCGAAGAGATAGGTGACGGTCGCAAGACCGATATGCGGGTGCGGGCGCACGTCGATGCCGGTTCCCGGCGCGAAATCCGCCGGCCCCATTTCATCGAAGAAAATGAAGGGCCCGACCATGCGCCGGCGCGCATAAGGCAATACGCGCCCGACAGTGAACCCGCCAAGATCGCGCAGGCGCGGTTCGATGATCATGTCGACGGCTTCTGTCATCGCGCCACCTTGCGTCGGCGGGCGCCGCGTTTCAATCGCTGAGGACGATGCGCCGCGCCAAGTCTCGCATGTGCGTTTCGGCGGAGCGGAGCGCGCCGTTGTCCTCCGGCCCCATGCCGATGAACAGCTTCATCCCTTCTTCGAGGCTGAACAGCTGCAAGACGATCTCGCGCACGCGCGCGTCGCTCGCATCGGGGCGCGCGGCGCGCACGAGGAAATAGATGAAGCGCCCGATCGGCCGATAGAGGCGCCGGATAAGCTCCTTCGCTTCCGGCCCGCTCGCGGCGAATCCCCACATGTGAAAGAACAGCGCGTGGTTCTCGCGCGCGTTCGATACGTAAAACGTCACCACGTTGAGCAGGATTTCGAGCGGCGACTGCTTGTCCGCCTCGAAATGACGGATATGCGCCTCGACATACTCGGCGAGCGCTTCGGCGAGGATCGCCTCGATCAGCGCGCGCTTGGTTTCGAAATAGTAGGAGACATTGCCGACCGCGACGCCTGCTTCGTCTGCAACCTTGCGCAAGGAGAGACCGGCGTGACCGTCGCGCTCGAACACCCGGCGCCCGGCCTCGAGGATTTGCGCGATGGTGGCTGCGGCCTTGGGGGAATGGCCGACCGCCATCGCCACGCTCGGCCGCGCCGTCCTCAGGCTTGTGAGATAGGTCTGAATTTCCGAGACCGCCCGACGTTTTTCCTCTTCGACGATCACCGCTGTCCGGACCGATCTTCACATACTTGTTATCTTCTAACAAATGTTGATCAATTCCGGCTTGACGCGCAAGGCGTCGGACCGTAAATCCCCTCACGATTTTAGGACGAGCGCTCAAAAGCGCACACAAGATTTGCTTCCCTCGACCTTCGACAGCGGACGGCAAACAACGGTCCAACACTGCGGCTAGTCTCCCCCAAGCCGTAGCAAGGGCGGGCCGCCGCGGCTTCGGCCGCGGCGG
>CAZOEB010000018.1:0-38051 GCA_964578685.1 uncultured Caulobacterales bacterium | reverse complement strand
TCACCTGCGCGGCCTGCTCGATCGTCACGCCGTTGCGGGCGGCGAGTTCGGCGTAAGCCGCCTTGCGCTGCTGGTTGATCGCACGCACTTCGCGCCGCAGCGCTTCGTCGGCCTTGGCGTTGTCGATGACGCCGAGATAGCCGTCGATCTGTTCGCCGACGATGCACTGGGCTTTCGCCGCCTCGATCGCCGCGGGCGCGGCGAAGGCGGGCGCGGCGGCGAGCGCGAGTGCGGCGATGAGGCTGGTGGCGATGATCTTTTTCATGGCTGTGCTCCTTTAAGCGGCGCCTAGAAGATGTCGGGATTGTTGGCGATCAGGTCCTCGACTTCCTTGTCGAGCTTGACGCGGACTTGCTGATCGATCTTGACGTTGAGGTTGATTTCGATGGGCTTGTCCGGCGCCTCGATCTTCGCCGTCACGCAGCCGACAAGCGCAAAGGCGCCGGCGGCGCAGGAGGTTGCGAGCCCGGCCGCCCGGGATTGTCCGATAGTTGTCATCATGCCCGCCCTTGTTTCCTGCGACTCGAATTTCGTGACCTTTACCATGCTCCGCGCCGGTGTCGAAAGTGCGGCTGAAACCGGCCGCCCCCGCCGCAATCCGGCGCAATTGCGTGAGCCATCCCTATTCCGCCGGCGGTTTCGGGTCCCTTGTCGCGCTTTCGATCTGGCGGCGGACGTCGAGCGACAACGCGGCCTGGTCGATAAGGCTGAGGAACGGCGCCTCGATGTTCACCCGGAAGATGAACGGACTTTTTACGGTCTGCTTGCCGCGTGAGGTCGTCATCGACACGTCGCTGCGCCCTTCAAAAAAGACCTTGAAGTTGAGCGTGCCGTCGAGCGGGCCGTCGATCGTCGTCGACAGGGATTCGTATTGAAACTCGCGCAGCGCCTCGAAGGCGAGCGAGGTCGACGGGTTGGCGCCGCCTGCGGCGGCGGCGATGTCGCCGACATAGCGGATGACGCCGGCGCCCTTCGCCGACAGGATCCCGTTGTTGATGCGCGCGCGCCCGCCCTCGAACGAGATCGGCAGGACGCCCTCGATCGTCCCTTCGCCCGAAAGTCCGTCGATCTTGAAGAAGCCGAGGAGGTCGGCGAGGCTTACATTGTCGATCTGCAGTTTGGTTTCCGACGTAGCGCCGGAGAGCGCGATCGTCGAGTTATAGGCGCCGATGGTGCCGCCGAACCACGGGAATTCCGCTTCCGCGATGCGCAGCGTGTCGTCGCCCGGCAGGGAAAATCGCATGAAGCCGTTTTCGAGATCGAGCGCGTCGAGGTCGATCTTCCGTATCAGGATCGTCTGCTCGCCCGCCGTCTCGACCGGCGAAAGGCTGGCGAAGGCGAGGTCGCCGGTGACGCCTTCGGTGCGCGTGACCGCGACGCCGGGGCCCTGGAAGGACACGTTCTTCGCCGAGGCGGCGCCGGAGGAGGAAACGCCCGCCGGCGACCATGAGAATACGGCCTTGCCGCTAGCCGCGCCCGACGCCGCTGAAATGACGCCCTTCAACGCCGGGATGAGGCGGTCGGGTTGAAGGCCGCCCGCCGTGAAGGCGAGGTCGCCCGAGTCGAAGACCGCTTCGCCTTTCCCTGACTTCACATCATGCGCGCCCTTGCCGCGCCCGAGGAGCGCGCCGCGCGGCGTCTTCACGTCGAAGTCGAAGGCCGCCTTGTCGCCGGCGAGCCGCGCCTGCCCCGCGACGACGACGGGCGCGACGAGTTCAAGCTCGGCGGCCTGAGCGATCGTCATCGACGAGAGGCTCGCCGTCGCGGTCAGCGCCGCGCCCGTCAATGAGGCCTCGAAGACGCCGGCGGCGCCGGAAAGGCGCAGCGACTTCGTCAGGACGCCGTCGCCGCCGGAAAATTCGCCGCGGGCGCGCGTCGTGTTCGCGGCGGGTTCGTAGTCGAGCGCGAAGCGGACGGCCGGCGGCGCGCCGGCGAAATCCGTTTGTCCCATCCGAAGGCGCGCGTCGGCGCTCATCAGCAGCCCTTCAAGGCGCACGCGGTCGTCGCCGCCCCATTTCACCGACAAGACGGGCGCTGCGCCCGCGCAGAACTTCGCCAGCGACAGGCGCGCATCGAGGTCCTGGTCCGGCAGACGGAAAAAGGCGCGGTCCACACGCAGGCATTCGCCTTCCGGAAGCGATGCGGCGAACGTCCGCGCGGCGAGATCGGCGCCGGCGTTCAGCGTTCCCGTCGCCGGCATATCGGCGATCCGCAGGCGTCCGATCTCCGCGCTGCGGACAAGCCCGTCATAGACGAAGCGGCCTGTGACGGCGTCGTCCGACGCCTCGCCGTCAAAGCTCGCCTTGAGGCCTGCAAGGGTCACGCCCGCGATCGTCTGTTCCGTCAACGAAGCGTCGGCGTCGATCGACCAGCGTTCGCCGTCCGCTGTCGCTGCGGCGAACACGCCGTCGCCGGAGGCGAGGGGCCCGCGCAAGCGCGCCTCGACCCGCGCTCGGCCCGATGCGCCCTTCAGTTCGTAGAGAACGCCGTCCTCGCCGCCCGCAATCGTCAATTCGTCGCCGCGGTCCGCCGCGATCGTCACCGGCCCTTCGTCGAGGCGGACAATGACGCCGTCCGCAGAAAAGTCCGCGGCGAGCGATCCCTTGACGGTGAGCGCCTTGACCGCCGCCGCGCCCGCCGAAGGAATGGCGGCGATCGAAGGGTTTCCTTCCGCTTCGAGCGTTGACGATTTCACTCTGGCGCCGGCGCGCCCGAAGAGCCCGCCCGGCCCGTCGCCGAAAAAGCCGCGCCACGATTTCAGCGCGGCGAAGAAATCGGCGTCGACATCCTTCGCGACGCCCGCCGTCGCGCGGAGATCGCCGGAGATCGCGCCGGCGATATCGATGGCGCCGTCTTCTTCAAGCGTGATGGTCGCCGCCCCTTCAGCGTCCGCAAGGCTCGCGGTCGCAAAGCCGGCTTCGCGCGCATCGAAAGCGACATCGAACTCGCCGCCGGACGTCATCGCGAACTTGCCCTTCACCGTCGCCGTCGCAGGCCCCTTCGGCGTCGCTGCGATGATGTCGAGCGCTTCGATCGTCAGGCGGTCAAAGGGCGGCGGCGCCGGCTTGGCGTCAGGGTCCGGGCGCCAGCCTGCCAGCGAAAAGGCGCCGCTCTCATCGACCAGCACGCGCGCAGAACCCGGCGACAACGCGACGGATCGAACACGGCCCCTGGCAAGGAGGCCGCCGAGCCCGAACTCGGCGCGCATGGCGGAAATCGACAGATCGGGCGCATCCGCATCGGCGCCGGCGGTGAGCTCCGCGAGTTCAAGATGCGAAAGGCCGAGGCTCTGAAACTTGACGGAGGGCTTTTCGAGGCCGGCGCCCGTCATGGCGCGCGCGGCGGCGAACTCAATGATCGGCGCGCGGAAGACCCACAGCAGCGCTGCGGTCAACCCAAGGACGGCGAGAACGCCGCCGCCATAAAGGACTGCGCGCCGCATCAACCCGCTCCAACCAACGCGTCATTCCCCTCGACGCTTCGGCGCGCCGCGTTAACCTTTTACCGCCACGGCCGCGGCGGCGCCCTCAATTAGCCTGACAGAATGGCGACAATTGCGGACAAAAGCGAGGCGCTCGCTTAAGCGCGCGGCGGGAAGATCGGGGGCCGGGCGGTTGACTTGGCGGCCAGCGCGACGAAAAGAAAGCGCGAATGGCGCGCCCGGGAGCCCGGTGAAAGCCGGTTCGCGGAAGGGTTCGAGGATTGTCGTCAGAGTTCGAAAGCCCGAAAACTGAGCCTGACGGCTTTGAAAGGGCGGCCTACGCCGCCCTCGCCGCGTTGACGGTCCTCGTCGCGGGCGGGGCGTTTCTTTTGTCGCGCGGCGCAGCCTCCGAATCCCCCGGCGCCGCGACGGCGGAAGCGACGGCGACGCCTGTCGCTGAAGCGGGCAGCGGCGCTTACGGCTCGGTCGTTTTTCCGACCCCTGCAGAACCGCAATCCGCGCCGGCAACGGTTGCAGCAGAGGCGACCGTTGAGCCGCCGGCAGTCGCCGAAGCGCCGGTTCCGGCATTGCAGGAGGCGCCGCCGACGGCAGGCCGCTTCGGCGCGCCGATCCGGGTGAAGCCGCAGCGCCCCGGGATCGGGCCCCAGGCTGATGCGGCCGGCGCCGCCGCGCCGCGGCCGAAGCCGGGGCTTGCAGCGGCGACCGCTGCGCCGCCGGCGCCCGCGGCCTCGACCGCCGTGCTCTCGCTCGCGACACGCTGGCTTGCGAGCGCGGATGATCGTCCGCCTCCGGTCTATTTTGAATCGGACCTCGCCGCCGACCGCGCCGCGCCGCCGCCGCTCGCCGTCGCCTATGCGAAGGACCTTGCGGGGCCGCCGCGCGAGCTGCGCGTTGCCCTTTCCAAGGGGGAGACCTTCGTCGACGCGCTGCGCCGCGCGGGCGTGCGCGCCGACGACCGGAACGAGGCGGCCTACGCTTTCGGCAAGCTCTACAATCTCCGCCAGCTTCGCCCGGGCCAATCCTTCAACCTGACGCTCGCAGAACCGAACAAGACGCTCTTCGAGCTCATTTCCATGGACGAGACGCCCGCGCTGCATCTCGTCGCGCTCGATTTCAACGCCGATCCTGAAAAGCGCGTCAGCCTGCGCCGGTCGGCGGGCGGAGGCTATGTCGCTGACGAGCGGGCCGCGCCGCTGACGACGCGCATCGCCGCCGTTTCGGGCCGCATCGACGGCAGCCTTTATCTCTCCGCCAAACGGCAGGGCGCGCCCGACGAGGTGATCGCGGGGCTCGCGCAGATGTTCGCCTATGACGTCGACTTCCAGCGCGAGATCTTCGGCGGCGATGAATTCGAAGCGATCTTTGAAGTCCGCTATGACGAGACCGGCAAGCTCGTCGCGGGCGGCGACGTTCTTTACGGCCGGCTGAAATGGCGCGGCCGGCAGAAGGAAAAAGGCTATTACCGCTTCGCCGTCGAAGAAGGCGGGCGCGGCGACTATTTCGACGCCAAAGGCGAGAGCGCGCGGCGCCTCCTGATGAAAACGCCGATCGACGGCGCCCGCCTGTCCTCGGGCTTCGGCACGCGCCGCCATCCGATCCTCGGCTACGCCAAGGCGCACAAGGGCGTCGATTTCGCAGCGCCGCGCGGCACGCCGATCATGGCGGCGGGCGACGGCGTCGTCGAGCGCGCGGGGCCTTACGGAAGCTTCGGCAATTACGTCAGCATACGGCACGCGCAAGGCTACAAGACCGCCTACGCGCACATGAACTCGATCCGGAAGGGCGTGCGCGCCGGCGCGCGCGTGCGCCAGGGCGACATCATCGGGACCGTCGGATCGACAGGCCGTTCGACGGGACCGCATCTTCACTACGAAGTTCATTACAAGAACAGCGCGGTCAATCCGCAGTCGCTGAAGATCGCCACCGGCTATGAACTCGGCGGCAAAGATCTCGCCCGCTTCCGCAGCGAACGCGACCGCATCGACGCCTTGCGCGCCGGCGCCGAGCCCGCCGAGAAGAACCTCGTCGCCGACAACGCGAACAACGCAGCGCTCTGACGACGCGCCGTCAGCGCAGCGCGACCCCGGCGATATAGGGGTGCAGGTAAAGATAAACCGCCGCCCATGCCGCGACGCCCGCGACCACGGCGATCGCATCGTTGCGCCATGGACCCGGCGCCGGTCCGTCGTCCCCCCGCCGTTTCACCGCGATCCGGTCGATGACGCCATAGGCGAGGAAGGCTCCGAAGAGGATCACGGAGCGCACTTCGCCGTTGACGAGCAGATGCGCGAACGCCCACGCCTTCACGCCCGCGAGCATCGGATGCTTGATCGCCGCCGCGATCTTGCCCTTCGGCGCATAGGCGGCCGCAAGCATGATGAACGCAAAGAGCGTCAGGAGGTAGGCGATATGACGCCCGCCTTCCGGCGGCGCGTAAAGGATGCTCGCGTCAGCGCCGCGCCAGCCGATGATGATCAGCGCAAAGCCTGCGAGTGAAACGAGGGAGTGGAGCCCCTTGTAAGGGCCGGCGCCCAGTTTCCTGACCAGCGCCTCGCGCGGGCTCCGTGCAAGCGCCGTATAAAGATGCGTTCCGAAAAAAATGATGAGGCCGGCGATGAAGACGCCCATCCGTCAATGCCCTTCAAACTGGACAAGCGCGACGACGTCCTTGCCCATGGCGCGCAGCTTTTCCGCGCCGCCGAGCTCCGGCAGGTCGACGACGAAGGAGCAGAGCACGACCTCCGCGCCGGCGCGTTCCAGCAATTTGATCGCCGCCGTCGCGGTGCCGCCGGTCGCGATGAGATCGTCGACGAGGAGAACCTTTTCGCCCCGCGCCACCGCGTCGACGTGGATCTCGACCTCGTCGACGCCGTATTCGAGCTCATAGCGCTCGGCGATCGTCTTGTAGGGAAGCTTGCCCTTCTTGCGGATCGGGACGAAGCCCACGGACAATTGATGCGCGATGGCGCCGCCGAGGATGAACCCGCGCGCCTCAATTCCCGCGACCTTGTCGATCTTCGCCCCGGCGAGCGGCTGGACCAGCTCGTCGATCGCGCGCCGGAAGCCGCGCGCATCGGCGAGAAGCGTCGTCACGTCCCGGAAAATGATGCCGGGCTTGGGGTGATCCGGTATCGAGCGGATGACCGACCTGAGGTCCATGCGTCGCGCTTTCGCTGATGAGGGCGTGCGGAAAATGGCGGAATCGCCTTGGCTTCACAAGCCTGCGGAAGCGCTCGCTTCGCCGCGGCAAGCCTTGCGGCCGCAAGCGCGGGCAGGCTAACGAACACCGCGAAGCTGATCGAGGAATGACGCTTGAAACGGATCTTGTTGCTGACCGCCGCCCTCGCCGCCCCCGCCCTCATCGTCGCGGGCTGCGGCCGCAAGGAGACAAGCAGCGCAGCGAGCGTCGAGGAGACCGCCGCCGAGACGGACGGGCCGGAGATCGGAACCTTCGGCCTTGCGGTCAAGGACATCGACGCGGGCGTCGCGCCGGGCGATGATTTTTACGCCTATGTCAACGGCGACTGGCTGAAGTCTTTCAAGATCCCGGAAGAATATTCGAGCTACGGCTCCTTCACCGTGCTTGCCGAGCGCTCTGAAGAGCGTCTGAAGGCGATCATCGAAGGCCTTTCATCGACAGCGGCCGGCGGTGACGCGCGCCGCGTGCGCGATTTCTATCAGAGCTATCTCGATACGGCTTCGATCGAGGCCAAAGGCCTTGCTCCGCTTGCGGAGGATTTCGCCGCGATAGACGCGCTGGCGACGCCCGACGATCTCGCCCGCCATTTCGCCGATCCGGCGTTGAGGGCGCGCGCGCCGATCGCCTTCATCATCAGCACGGACCTCAAACGCCCGGACCGTTACGCGCTCTACGCCGGCCAGTCAGGCCTCGGCATGCCGAACCGCGACTATTATCTTGAGCAGAAGTTCGCCGACAAACAGGTGAAATACCTGGCCTATATCGAGACCATGCTGCGGCTCGCCGGGCATGGCGATCCCGCCGGCGCGGCGGCGCGCGTCTATGCGCTGGAGCTCGAAATGGCGAAGGCTCACTGGGAGCCGGCGAAACGCCGGAACCGCGACCTGATGTACAACCTCAAGACGATCGACGAGCTGCAGTCCTTCGCGCCGGGCGCGCCCTGGCGGACGATGCTCGCCGCCGCAGGCCTTGACGACCGCGCCGAAATCATCGTGCGCGAGGACGACGCGGTCGCCAAGCTCGCGGCCTTGATCCCCGCGACGCCGATCGAGACATGGCGCGACTACCTGAAGTTCCATCTCCTCAACGCCAACGCCGACGTGCTGCCGGCGGCGTTCGACGCCGCCAGTTTTGCATTTTTCGGAACGGAGCTGCGCGGCACGCCGAAACAGAAAGAGCGCTGGAAGCGCGCGGTCGCAGCCGTCGACGCCTCGCTCGGCGAGGCGGTCGGCAAGCTCTATGTCGAAAAGCATTTCCCGCCGGAATCGAAGGCGATGATGGAGGAGCTTGTCGCGAACCTCCGGAAGGCGCTCGATGAGCGGATCGGAACGCTCGCCTGGATGAGCGACGAGACCCGCGCCGCGGCCCGCGACAAGCTGTCGAAATTCACATCCAAGATCGGTTATCCGGAGGAATGGCGCGATTACGGCGCGCTCGATGTCCGCGCCGGCGACGCCTATGGCAACGCCAAGCGGGCGCAGGCCTTCGAGTGGGCGTTTGAGGTCGCGCGCATCGACGAGCCCGTCGACCGCAAGGAATGGGGCATGACCCCCCAGACCGTGAACGCCTATTATAACCCGCCGCTCAACGAGATCGTCTTTCCCGCCGCAATCCTGCAGGCGCCGTTCTTCGATCCGAAAGCCGATCCCGCCGTCAATTACGGCGCGATCGGCGCCGTCATCGGTCACGAGATCGGACACGGCTTCGACGACCAGGGGCGCAAGTCCGACGGCGACGGCGTGCTGCGCGACTGGTGGAACGCGGAAGACGTCGCCGCCTTCCAAAAGCTCGCCGACAAGATCGGCGCGCAATATTCAGCCTACGAACCGATCCCCGGATTTCCGGTCAATCCGACGCTCACCATGGGCGAGAACATCGGCGACATCGGCGGGCTCGCCATGGCGTATCACGCCTGGAAATTGTCGCTGAACGGGGCGGAGGCGCCGGTGATCGACGGGCTGACCGGCGACCAGCGCTTCTTTCTTGCGTGGGGTCAGGTCTGGAAGCGCGCCGTCCGCGACGAGCAGCTGAAAAACCAGATCGCCACCGACCCGCATTCGCCGGCGCAATACCGGGTGAACGGCGTCGTCCGGAACATGGACGCATGGTACGAGGCCTTCGGCGTCACCAGAGAGCACGCGCTTTGGCTCGATCCGGAAGAGCGGGTCGAAATCTGGTGAGGGCGCCTGAGGCCGGCGCAGGAAAGCAATCCGAGAAAATTGCCTTTTTGTAATGCGCCGAATTAGGATTCAGTCCAATTGATTGCCCGATGGTCAGCGTATTGAGGCGTCGGCGACGTAAGGCGGGGTTCATGCGGTCTGGATTCGAGATGCTCCGCTTTGCGGCGCCTGCTTTTTGCCTGCTGCTTGCAGCTTGCGGGGGCGGCGGATCGTCAGCGCCGGCGCCGCCTCCCACTCCCCCTCCTGCTCCGCCGCCGCCAAGCGGCTCGGTGACGATTTCAGGCGCGATCACCTATGACTTCGTGCCGGTCGATACGATCACCAACGGTCTCAACTACGCGGCGACGACGCAACGGCCGGCGCGCAATGTCGCCGTCGAAGCCGCGAACAGCGGCGGAACCGTCCTCGCCTCCGGCCTCACCGACGCAGCGGGCGCCTACAGCCTGACTGTCCCCGCCGGCACGGTGGTGCGCATCCAGGCGCGCTCAAGGATGCAAGGGCCGGGCGGCCTTTTCGATTTCACCGTACGCGACAACACCAGCAGCAACGCAGTCTACCTGCTTACGGGCGGACTTCTTGATTCCGGCGGCGCGAACTCGACACGCAATCTCAACGCGCCCTCCGGTTGGGGCGGGGCGAGCTATACCGGCACGCGCGCGGCGGCGCCGTTCGCCCTTCTCGATACGATCCTCACATCAATCGAAACGGTGAACGCCGTCGCGCCGGGAACGAGCTTTGAAACGGCGCAGGTTTTCTGGAGCGTCAACAACCGGGCGGCGAGCGGATCCGTCGCCAACGGCGAAATCGGGTCGACGTCTTACACGCGCATCAGCGGCGTCCCGACGATCCTGGTGCAGGGAAGCGCAAACAACGACACCGACGAATACGACCGGCACGTCATCGCGCATGAGTTCGGCCATTATCTCGAGGACACCCAGTCGCGGAACGATTCGATCGGCGGGCCGCACAGCCTCAGCCAGCGCCTTGATCCGCGCCTTGCGTTCAGCGAGGGCTGGTCGAACGCCTTTTCAGGGATCGCGCTTGGCGATCCCGTTTATCGCGACAGCAACGGCGCGGCCCAGTCGACGGGCTTCCGCTTCAACGTCGAGAGCAACACGTTTTCGGCGAGCGGCTGGTACGGCGAAGGGTCGGTTCATTCGATCGTTTATGACGTCTTCGACAGCGCCGACGACGGCGCTGACACGATCTCGGCGGGGTTTGGTCCGGTCTTTCGCGCGCGCCTCAATCCGGCGATCATGCGCGACGGAACCGCGCCGACGACGATCTTTTCCTACATCGAAGCGCTGAAGGCCGAAGCCGGCGTCAGCGCCGCCGCCGTCGATGCGCTTCGTCTCGCCCAGAGCATTAACGGGACCGGGGTCGATGGGGCCGGCGAAACTAATGACGGAGGCATCCCCACGTCCCTGCCCGTGCTGCGTACGCTGACGATCGGCGCGCCGGCGATCGTCATCTGCTCGGTCGATGACGCCGGCACGGAGAACAAGCTCGGAAACCGGACGCTGATGCGAATGCCGGTCGGCGCGCCGGCGTCGGTCTCGCTCGCCATGACGCGCATCTCCGGCGCAACGGGGCGCGACCCGGACTTCATCGTGTCGCTGCGCGGCGTCGATGTCGCGCGCGCGCTCAGCACCGTCACCGACGCCGAAACGCGCACGGCGAGCCTTGCCGCCGGCGACCATGTCGTCGAGGGCTATGACGACCGCAACATCAACGACGCCGGGCCGTCCGGCGACGCCTGCTACAATTTCTCGGCGAACTAGAAAGGACCGCCCATGGGCAAGAAACCGCCTGCCGCCGCCGCGATCGCCGCCGCCGCGCTCATCGCCGCCTGCGCCGCCGAGAAACCGGCGAACGAAATCGCATCGGCCGCAACCGAGAAGGCGGCCGCCGGCGACCAGGGCGCACGCAAGCCCGGCGCCGCGGTTGAAGTCACCGCTGCGCAGCGCGCCGCAGTCGATCCGGGCGAGATCGGCGTCCTTGAAGTCACCTTCGCCGAATCCTACGCCGGCGGATCGATGACGGTGACGGCGACGGGATCCGAAGGCCTTGAAGTCCTGCCGCCTGAGCCGAGAACGACGATGGCGATGGGCGACAAGAAAGATCATCGCTGGGACATCTCCTTCCGTGCTGCAGCCGCCGGCGTCTATTACGTCGATCTCTCGATCGCCGCAGCCGAAGCCGGCGGCGCCCCGGAAATGCGCAGCCATTCGGTGCGGGTGACCGTGGGCGACGTTCCAGCGGCGGCGAAGCCCGCGACGCAGGCGACGACCATCGACGGGGAACCGGTCGTCATCATGGAAGCGGAAGAAACGGTCCAGGATTGAGTCGGCCTCAGGAAGAAGAAACGCGCTTGCCGATAGACCCCGTCGTTTTTGAAAACGGCT
Source organism: uncultured Caulobacterales bacterium (assembly GCA_964578685.1). GTDB lineage: Bacteria > Pseudomonadota > Alphaproteobacteria > Caulobacterales > Parvularculaceae > Amphiplicatus. The sequence continues at coordinate 26,825 of CAZOEB010000018.1, read as the reverse complement.
TCGTGCGGCTTGAGCCGCTGATCGAAGGTCATCGCGAGGATTTGCGCCGCGCCGGGCGCGATCCCGACCTCTGGCGCTTTGCGTCGATCAACCAGCACGGCGCCGATTTCGATGCGTGGATGGACGAGCGGCTGGCGGCGAACGCCGGCGCCGCCGAACTGACCTTCGCCGTTTTCGACAAGGCGTCCGGCGCCGTCGCCGGATCGACGAGCTATCTTGCGATCGTCCTCGCGCACAAGCGGCTGGAGATCGGCTGGACGTGGTACGCGAAGCGTTTTTGGGCGGGCGCGGTCAATCCGTCATGCAAACGCCTGCTGATGGCGCATGGCTTTGAGACGCTCGGCCTCAACCGGATCGAACTGAAGCTCGACGCGACGAATGAGCGGTCGTGGAAAGCGGTCGAGCGCCTCGGCGCGAAACATGAAGGAATATTTCGTCAACACATGGCGATGCCGGACGGGCGCCTGCGCGACACCGCCTATTTCAGCGTCATCAGGCCCGAATGGCCGGCGGTCCGGGCGGGTCTCGATGACCGGCTCAGCGCCTTTGGGCCGTCCTTGTGCTGAAAATCCGCCGCAGTCGCCGGTTTTTCACGCAAGCTTAACCCCGCCGCGATTGACCCTTGGGCCAACCGCGCCTAAACGCGCGTCAGGATTGAATGCGGCGTTCAGCGCGCGCAGAGCCACGAGGGCCCATGGGCCCCGCCTCTTAAGACGACGCAGCCCTTCGTCGCCGCCCTCGATCCCGAAACCGACGCATCGCTCGTTTCCAGCGGAAGGGCGGGGCGTGACCCCAGGACCCGCTGCCGATCTTCCGGAGGCTGACGCCGCCGGGCGCTGAACCGAGCAAAAAAGGAAGCCCATGACTTTTGACGACCTCGGCCTTGAGCCGAACATTCTAAAGGCCGTGCGTGAAGCCGGCTATGAGACGCCGACCCCCATCCAGATCGCCGCCATTCCCGAAGCCCTCAAGGGCCGGGACGTGCTCGGCATCGCGCAGACGGGCACCGGCAAGACCGCCGCTTTCGTGCTGCCGATGATCCAGCGCCTCGCCAAGGGCCGCGCCAGGGCGCGGATGCCGAGGACGCTGGTCCTTTGCCCGACACGCGAACTCGCCGCGCAGGTTTCCGAGAATTTCGAGAAATACGGCAAGTACCACAAATTGACGATGGCGCTCCTGATCGGGGGCGTCTCTTTCGGGGACCAGGACGCCAAACTGACGCGCGGCGTCGACGTGCTGATCGCGACGCCGGGCAGGCTCCTTGACCATTTCGAGCGCGGCAAGCTGCTCCTCAACGGCATCGAAGTGATGGTCGTCGATGAAGCCGACCGCATGCTCGACATGGGCTTCATTCCGGACATCGAGCGCATCTTCAAGCTGACGCCGATGACGCGTCAGACGCTGTTCTTCTCGGCGACGATGCCGCCGGAAATCCAGCGCATCACCGACGCCTTCCTCCACGATCCCGCCCGCGTTGAAACCGCACGGCAGGCGACGACGGCGGCGACGATCACGCAAAAGGTGGTTCGCGTGCCCTCGACCGACGACCGGCTGAAGCGGCTTACGCTGCGAAAGCTCCTCGACATGGAGAGCGTCAAGAACGGCATCATCTTCTGCAATCGAAAATCGACGGTTGATGTCGTCGCCAAGTCGCTGATCACGCACGGCTACAACGCGCGCCCCATTCATGGCGACCTGCCGCAGTCCTTCCGTACCGAGACGATCGAGAAGTTCCGCTCCGGCGAAGTGACTTTCATCATCGCCTCGGACGTGGCGGCCCGCGGCCTCGACATTCCGGACGTCAGCCACGTTTTCAACTATGACGCGCCCTTCCACCCCGAGGATTACGTCCATCGGATCGGCCGCACCGGCCGGGCGGGACGATCGGGCACCGCCTATACGATGCTGACGCCAGCCGACGACAAGTTCTATCGGGGCATTCTTGAAACCATCCGCAAGGATGCGATCGACGAGCTCGATCTCGGCGACTTTTTCGCCGGGGCGAAGGACGAAGTGCGGGCGCGCGGCGACCGCGAGCCCAGGCGCGAGCGCGACCGCAGCCGTTCCGGCGGGCGCCGTGAACGCGGACGCGACGCCGCGCGCGGCGAGCGTCATCGCGAGCCGCGCGCCGAACCGCGCGCCGAACGCCGGGAGCGCGCCCCCGAACCCGCCCCCGCCCCGCAGCGCGCGGCGCAGTCAAAGCCCGCGCCGGAGCGGCAACGCCAAGAGCCGCGGGAAAAGGTCAAAGGGTTCGGCGACGAGATCCCGGCGTTCATGGCGCGTTAACATTTGCGCCTTCCCGCGGAGGGACGGCGCATTTAGCCGTTCCTTTACGCCGCGAACATAAACTGCGTAGTGTCAGCGGGGCCTTCACGCCGGCGCCTCGGGAACTTGCGATGTCGGACATCCTCAACGCCTCATACCAGAACGCCGAGCGGGCGATCGCGGGTCTCAAATCCGCGGGCCTCGCGGCCTCTCCGAAGAATCTCGAGCTGTGGTTTCTGATCGCCGAGGGCCGCAATCCGGCGCTCGCCCGCGACTTTCACAAGGCGACGCGCGCGGACGGCGTCATCCTGCAAAGCGACGCTGACGCGCTTTACGACACCCATGTGTTGAAGCAGGGCCTTTCCCGCGATCTCGTCGATCTCATCCAGCGCTTCGAAGACGAGATGACGAAAATCGCCGACGTCGTCGAATCGACCGGCGCGAACGCTTCGGGGAACTCTGAAAAGCTGCGGTTCCTGTCGACGGAACTGAAGCGGTCCGCCTCTGGAAACCCGGCGCTCAGCGCGCTGATGGACAGTGTGCTGTCAGTGGCGAAATCGGTGCGCGAGGCGAACGAGCGCCTTGAGGATCAACTGGCCAAATCCTCCGATGAAGTCATCACGCTGCGCCGGAACATTGAAAACATCCAGCAGGAGGCGATGCTCGATCCTCTGACCGGGGTCAAAAACCGCAAGACCTTCGATCTTGAGCTCGCGCGCCACATTCGCGCGGCGCACGACGCCGGCGAGCCGCTTGCGCTCATCATGGCCGACGTCGACCATTTCAAGCAGTTCAACGACCGCTGGGGCCACCAGACCGGCGACCATGTCTTGCGCCTTGTCGCCGAAGTCATGAACGCCAACATCAAGGGCCAGGACGTGCTCGCCCGCTATGGCGGGGAGGAATTCGCGATCATCCTGCCTGACACGACGCTTTCAAACGCTGTCATGCTCGCCGACCGCATCCGAAAGGCGGTCGAATCCCGCCGCCTCAAGAAGCGGCGCACGGATGAGGATCTCGGCGTCGTCACGCTGTCGATGGGCGCCTCGCTGCTGAAATGGAACGACACGAGCGAATCGCTGATCGAGCGCTCCGACGCCCTCCTCTACGCCGCCAAGAAATCCGGCCGCAATTGCGTCTTAGACGAAGAAAGCGCGGCCCTGACGGAAGCATCGACGAGCGCCGCCTGATGCGAAGTTTCGATGAGCGCCGCTTATCGAAACCTGGCAAGCGCGACCGCGCGCCCGCAGCGAAGCGCGGATGCCTTTCAGTGATCGGTCGCGATCACTGAAAGCGCTTATGAGTCCGGCGGCGCGCGCCTTAACGCAGTCATCGATCCCATTTCAGCTGTCGGCGGGGCCGCTGTAGAGCGCCCGGTAATAGTCCATGAAGCGCTTAAGGAACGCATCGCGATCGACGTCGCCGATCGACTTGATAAGCGCTTCTTCGCGCGCGCCCTCAAGGCGCGGCGCGGCGGCGCCGACAAAAGCGCGATACCCGTCGCGGTCTCCGGCGAGCAGATAGGCGGTCGCCGCCCGCACCGCCGTTTCTCGGTCAGTCCTTGAAAGCGCATCCGGCGCGGCGAAGAAAGCCGCCGCGTAATCCGCGGCGGATTGAGACCAGTCGCCGCTGTCCCAGGCGATCGATGCGCGCAAGCGCCGGTCCTCAGGCTGCTCCGCGTCGGCGAGCAGCGTCAGCGCAGCGTCTTCCTTGCCGATCCTCGCGAGCGCCGTCGCTTCAAGACGGCGCCGGCGCGCATTCGTTTCCGCGTCGAGCCCGGCGAATCGGGTCGCGCGAAGGGCCGCAAGCGCGGCTTTCGGCTTGCGCGCCGCAAGATGAAGATCGGCAAGCTCCGCAGCGACGCGCGCGCGGTCGGCGCCGCGCAGGCGCTTGAAGACCTGGTGGTCGATGAGCGCCGCCGCCTCAGCGTAGAGGCCAAGCGTTTTGAGGCGCGCGGCGGCGCTTCGGATCAGCGCATCGCCCTCCCTACCCGGCGGCGCGAAGGCGACGTGATCGAAGAAGATGCGGGCGGCGGCGTCGGCCGGCAGCGTGTCGTCTTCAAAAACCGCTGCGAGCACGCCGCCCGCCTCCGCCTGCGCCTTCAGGGCGGCGTCGCTCTCCGGAAAGCGCGCCGTCACCGCCGCATAAGCGCGCAGCGCCTTCTCGAATTCGCCGGCCCTTGCGCTCAGCGACCCTTGCCGCATCAGAAGATCCCGGTCGAACGCCCCGCTCTTCCAGGCGAGCGACAACAGATCGAGCGCTTGCCTGCCCTCCGCTGCGGCGAGCCGCGCGCGCATCGACCAGTCATCCGGAGGAAGGTCGCCGGCGCGGCGAAACTCCGCACGCGCTTTCGCCTCGTCGCCTTTGAGGCGAAGCAATGCAGCGCCCAGATATCTCACCCGGGACTGCTGATCCCGCCCGTCCTGCGCCTCCGTTGCTTTTGTAAGCGCTGCAGCCGCCGCGGCGACGTCCGCGGCCGCAATCAGCGCTTCCGCTTTGGACAAGAAGTAGTCCGCGTCGAAACCTTCCGGCGGCGCCGACTTCGCCAAGGCCGCGAGCGCCTCGGAATGGGCGCCGAGGCGCACCAGCGCCATGGCGCGAAAGGCGCGTGGGGCGTCACCCGTCGGGCTAAGCGCCGCCAGCTTGCGATAGCGGCCAAGCCTGTATTGCGTTTCGGCGGCGAGAGTTTCCAACTCGGGGTCGGGCGTCTTGATGCGCTCCATTGCGGCGAGCGCTTCCGGCCAGAGCTTGTGCGCAGCGTAGAATGCCGCAAGCGCTTTCAACGCCGCCGCGTCGCCTGACGCGCTGGCTGCAAGGCGCGCTTCCTCCGCCTTGTCGAAGCCAAGCCGCATCGATTCGCCGAGCATCGCCGACCAGTCTGCGGCGGATGCCTCGAAGACGAGGGCGAGCGTGAAGCAAGCGACGGCGAGCTGGCGTTTCACGGCGTCGCCGCGGGTGCGGGCGCCGGTTTTTCGCGGTTGGCGAGCGCGACCGTCAGATGCTTGGCGCGTTCGGCGCTCATCTCCGCGAGCACGCCGGCGAGCGCCTGCGTGCGCATGCCGGCGGCGACCGGCAGAAGAATGTCATCATCGAGAATTTCAAAGATGCGCGCTGCGTCGCGCGCCTTCATTCGCTCATAGGCGCTCGACAACGCCGAAAGTTCATCGTCCCTGAGCCTCACACGGCTCTCTCCGGCGGCGGCGATCGCCTGTTTCTCCGAGGCAAGGGCCTGCATCGCCGCATCAATGCGCGCCTCGGCCGCAGCGAGCACTTTCTCGCGCGTGTCGAGCTCGGCCTCGCGCGCGTCGAGCGCCTGCTCACGCGCGCCGAGCTGTTCGACCAGCCGTTCAGCTGTCGCGCTGCGTGGGGATGCGGAGGCAGGCGTATCGATTTCCGCCGCTTCGGTCTGCGCATCGGCGCTGGAGAAGGAGACCCAGAGGCCGCCCGCCTTCAAGGCGCCGACGCCGCCGAGCGCGATCAGAAACACCGGAAGGAGCCGAACGCGTGCGCCGCTCACGCCGCCCTCCGGTCCTTGCGCGCCGTAGCGCCGACGGCGCGCACGCTGTTGAGCGCCGCCTCGATCCGGTCCGCGACGCGCTCGCCCGCAGCGGTCATGACGGAAAGATCCGTTGCAAGACGCTGGGCGCGGCTCGCAGCCGCCTGAAGCTCGGCGCCGCGGACGACGCCTTGCGTTTCAATGCGCTTCAGCGCTTCGTCGGCTTGCGCCGCCGCGCCGCTGAACGCCTCCAGCGAGGATTGCAGCGCCGCCTGCGCGTCCGCGAGTTTTTTCAGCTTGCGGTTCAGGATGAGCGCGAAGGCCCCTGCCGCCGCGAAGAGCGCGATGATGGCGACGTCGAGATAAAGCCCGATGGTCATGACGCCGCCTCCGCTGCGATCGTCGCCGCGTCGCGATCAACGCCCGCGTCCAGACGGATGGCGACGCGGTCGCCTTGCTTGCCGATCCGGCCCGAGGCGACCGCCGCCGGCCCGATGCGAAGCTCGACCCGGGGGTTGCGCGCATCGCCAAAGGTCAGGACATCGCCGGCCCCGAGTTTCTGCAGGTCGCCGATGCGCAGCGTCCGATCCCCGAGCACGGCGGAGAGTTCAAGCGCGGCCCCGAGAAGGCCGCTTGCAAGATGCTGGCGCCAGCCCTCCCCCGCGGCGCCGGGGTCGGGCGAAAAACCCCGGCGCAGCCTGTCTTCGATCGGCTCAAGGGAGGCGTAAGGCGCGACGATGACGAGGCGCGAGGCGCGGTCTTCAAGCGACAGCTTGAACTTGCCGATGACGCAGACGTTCGTCTCCTGTGCGATCGCGGCGAAACGCGGCTCCGTCTCCAGGCGCTCGAGCGAAATGCCGGCGTCGGCGGCGCTGGCGAAGGCTTCATTGATGTCCGCCGCCAGCGCAGCAATGACGCGCTGGAGAATCGAAAGTTCGATCGTCGTGAGCGCGCGTCCCTCCTCGCGCGACGATCCGCGCCGCCCGCCGAGCAGGAGATCGACGGCGTGGTGAACGAAATGAGGTTCCGCTGAAATCAGCAACGGTCCGCCGAGCCCTTGAGCTTTCAGGACGCCGACGACGCCTTGCGACGACTGCGAACCGAGAAAGTCGCCGAACCGGATCGAGGTGACATTATCGAGCGCGGCGTCGGCGCTTGCATTCGTCAGCTGGCGCAACGTCGTTGCAAATCGCCGCGCGGCGCGGTCGAAGACGACGTCCAGCATCGGCAGCCGGCGATGCGCGACGAGGGCGGAGTTGACGAGCGCGGCGAGCCCTGAACGATCAACGCCGTCCGCGCCGAGGTCGAACCCCAAAAGGTCGCTGGCCGCCGAGCCTTCAGCCCAGACCACTTCTGCGTCGGGATCGGTTTTCAGAAGTTGGGACAAGCGGGCGCGCTCCTACTGGATCATGAATGACTGGATAACGACGTCGTCCGCCGTTTCGGGGGCGATCGTCAGATTGACGCGGCGAAGGAGCTCAGCCTTGAGGCGCGCTTGCGCCTCAGATCCGTCGAGATCTTCCGGCGACATCTCGCGAAGGAAGAACGCAATACGCTCGCGCACCTGCGGGCGCTTTTCTGCGAGCGCGCGCCGCACGCCCGGCGCGCTCGCGTCGATCCTGACCTCAAGGCGCAAAAGCCGCAGACGACCAAGCGCATCAGGGGAGAGGTCGGCGATGAAGGTTTCCTCAACCGGCGGCGCGCCTGCGCTGTTGAAACCGCCCTCTGGAAAGTGGAAATCCGCGCGCGACAGCACCAGCGTCGAGATCGCGATCATGAACGTGACCGCAAGCGAGAACAGCACGAGATGCTTGCCCGGCGTGCGCACGCGCACTCGCGCCGGGGCGGCGGTGCCGATTTCAGGTTCTGGAGCGTCTCCCATAGGGGTCCGCGTCTTTTCCGCTTCCACTCCCGCTTTTTGTCGGAAATCAGGGTTAAGGAGGCGTTAGGCCGGCCGTCCTTGCCCGGCAAATTTTTCCGCCGGCCGCTGCGCGGCTGCGGCCGACCGTTGTTATTCAAAGCTTTTTTGCTGGCATGGCGCTTGCCGTTCGGAGAGGGAGGAATTTCGTCCGCTAACGGATCATTAACCGATGGAAAATGCGATCGTCGCCGGATTGTCGAAGCAGATCGTGCTGACGCGCGCGCTCGACACCACTGCAAACAATGTCGCCAACCAGACGACGGCCGGCTTCAAGGCCGACCATGTCGCCTTCGCAGAATATCTGCGCGTCATCGACCGGCGATCGAGCGGCGATCCCCTCGTGTCGCTTGTCAGCGACCCGGACACCTATACCGACTTCGGCGCCGGCGCGATCGAGCAGACCTTCCGCGACCTCGATTTCGCCATCGACGGCGACGGCTTCTTCGCAGTGGAGACGGCGGCGGGGGTACGCTACACGCGCGACGGCCGCTTCAGCGTCAACGCCTTCGGCGAACTTGTCACCCGCTCGGGCGACCTCGTGCTCGACAATGGCGGCTCGCCGATCCTCATCGACCCGGAGCGCGGACCCGTCGTCGCCACGAGCGAGGGCGAATTGCAGCAAGACGGCGCGCCGATCGCGCAGATCGGCGTCTTCCTCGCCGGCGATGCGCGCGCCTTGCGCAAGGCCGGCGACAATCTCTTCGCGGCGCCGGAGGAGCTGCAGGCGGCGGCGAGCGCGCGCGTGCGGCAAGGATTCACGGAGACCTCGAACGTCAATCCGGTGGCGGCGATGACCGATCTCATCGAGATCCTGCGCGCCTATGAACAGGCCGCCCAACTGACGGACATTTCAAGCGATCTCGCCCGCCGGGCTGTCGATACGCTCAGCGAACGCGCCTGAAGGGAGCCGCCTCCATGAAATCCTTGAGCATCGCAGCGACCGGCATGTTGGCGCAGCAGCGCAACGTCGAAGTCATCTCGAACAACATCGCGAACCTCAACACCGTCGGCTTCAAGCGCCAGCGCGCGGAGTTTCAGGACCTCCTCTACCAGACGATCGAGCGCCCGGGGGCCATCTCATCGTCGACGGGAACCGTCGTTCCGAACGGCGTGCAGATCGGCGCCGGCGTCAAGACCGGCTCTGTGTACCGCATCATCGAGCAGGGCGCCGTCACGGCGACAGGCAATGATTTCGATCTGGCGATTTCCGGCAAAGGGCTTTTTCGCATCGAGCTGCCCGACGGTCGCGAGGCCTATACGCGTGCGGGCAACTTCGCCGTCTCCGCCGACGGGCGCATCGTCACCAGCGACGGCTATGAGGTGCTTCCCGGCCTGACGGTTCCGGAAGACGTTATCGACGTGACGGTCTCCGAAGACGGCGTTGTCGAGGCGCAGATCGCCGGCGACCAGCAGCCGCGCGAAATCGGCCGGATCGAACTTGCGGTCTTCTTCAACGAAAGCGGCCTTGAAGCGATCGGCGACAATCTTCTTCTTGAGACGCCGGCGTCGGGCGAGCCGATCTTCGGCAACCCGGGCGATGAGGGCTTCGGCCGGCTGCTCCAGGGCTATCTCGAGAACGCCAATGTCGATCCCGTGCAGGAGATCACCACGCTGATCGCCGCCCAACGGGCTTATGAAATGAATGCGCGGGTCATCGAGACATCTGATGAGATGCTGTCGATCAACGCCAATCTCCGCCGGTAAGGAGCGCGCCCGATGAACCGGATTTCGTCTGACGCTGTCATCGCCTGGGCGCTGATGGGGCTGTTCCTGACGCTCCTTTTCGCCGTACCCGCGCGTGCGGAAGATGCGCTGACGGCGACGCGTCTCGCCGACCATGCCGGCGCCATTCGCGCCGCGCTGATCGGCGAAGGCGCGCCCGAAGACGTCGAGATTTCGCTGGCAGCGCCGGACTCCGTCGTCCGCGTCGCGGAAGGCGAGTCGCTCGTTGTCGAGACGGTCAGCTTCAATCGCGCGAGCGGCCGCTTCCTCATCCGGGCGCGCGGCGCAGCCGGCGAGCCGCTGCTCGCCGTTTCCGGCTCGGCGGCGGCGCCGACCGTCTTGCCGGTGCCGGCGCATGACATTCCGCGCGGCGTCGTCATCACTGAAGACGACCTTGTGTTTCGCGAAACGATCGACGCGGGCGCCGCCCGCTTCCTGAGCGACGCCGACTTCATCATCGGAAAAGAGGCGCGCCGTCCGCTTGTCAAAGGCGCGCCCCTGCGCGAGGGGGATCTTCACGCGCCGATCGTCATGAAGCGCGGCGCGGCGGCGACGATCGTCCTTGAGGCGCCGGGCCTCAGGCTGACGCAGATCGCGAGCGCGCTTGAAAGCGGCGCCGAGGGCGATCTCATCCGCTTCCGCAACATCAACTCCGGCGCGGAGATCAGGGCGGTCGTCCTGTCATCCGCGCTCGCTGCGGCGCCCCACGGCGCCTTGAACCGTCACGTCGCCCTGCAAACGGAGCGCTAGATGCAGTCGCTTTCCCGCCTCCTCATCGCCGTCCTGACAGTCGCCGCGCTCAGCGGCTGCGCCGTCAGTGGGCGGATCAAATCGATCGGCAAGGCGCCCGACCTCTCGCCGACGGAGAACCCCGCCGCGCTCCACGGCGGGCGCGCCGTCGCCATGCCGATGCCGGCGGCCGCTACGGAGGCGGCCCATCCCGGCTCGCTCTGGCGCGCCGGATCGCGCAGCTTTTTCAAGGATCAGCGCGCGCGCCGTCGCGGCGACATCGTGACGGTCGTCATCGACATCAATGATCGCGCGCGGCTGGACAACACGACGGAGCGCCGGCGCGACAATGGCGAGACGGCGGCGATCCCGGCCTTCGGCGGGTTCGAGCAATTGCTGACGGATATCCTGCCGGACGGCGCGAACCCTGCTCAGCTCGTCGATCTTTCCTCCGGCTCCAATGTGCGCGGCGAGGGCAGCATCGCACGGCGCGAGGATGTTGAACTGATCGTCGCGGCGATCGTCACCGATGTCTTGCCGAACGGCAATCTCGTCGTCGCCGGCAAGCAGGAAGTGCGCGTCAACAACGAGGTGCGCGAGCTGACCGTCACCGGCGTCATCCGGCCTGAGGACATTTCAAACGCCAACCGCATCACCCATACGCAGATCGCCGAGGCGCGGATTTCCTATGGCGGGCGCGGCCACCTGACCGACGTGCAGCAGGCCCGTTACGGCCAGCAGCTTTACGACATCATCTTTCCGTTCTGAGGCCGCGGCCCGGGCGAAATATCGTTCAGCCCGTGAACGGCGAAAGCCCGGTGCGGGACTGCGGCGGCTCCGGCGTGAATTCGCGCACGTCGTCAAACGCCTTGCGGAACGCATCGCGCTGCGCCAGCCGCGAAATGTATCCGCGGAAGACTTCGTCCTGACACATGCCATAACCGCGCGCCCAGCTGACGGCGTGGCCGACGACGCAATCAGCGGCGGTGAACGCGGCGCCGCAGATGAAACCGCCCTGCTCAAGGCGAACCTTTAGTTGAGGCGCGATCTCCTTTTCGATCTTGCCGCGATAGCGCGCGACCGTGCGCGGATCGCGTTCCGGCGGCGGCAGCACGTGCTCATGAATGCGCACCTGCCAGAGCGCCATGTCCATATGCGTTCCCGCAAACTGCATCATCTGCAGATAGTCGGCCCGCTCCGGGCTGAACGCAGGCGGCGGCGCAAGCTTTTTCTCCGGATAGGCGTCAGCAAGAAAGGCGACCATCGCCACGCTTTCGATCATGCGCATCGACCGGCCGTCATCGAAGGTTATTTCGAGAAGCGGAACATTATGGTTCGGGTTGAGCGCCAGATATCCCGGCGCATATTGGGCGCCTTTGTAAAGATCGAGCCTGACGATTTCGAAGTCGCCGACGGTCTCGTTCAGCACCCACCGGACGCGCGCGCTGCGCGTCGCCGGATAATGATAGAGTTTGAACCGGGGCATGACCTCGCTCCTGTTGCGCCGAGCTCCTGTCTAGCGAGCCGGTCGCTCTCCTGACAGCGCTTTGCGCAGCGCAAGATTCGGGCTGCGCAGCGCAGCTTTCCTGCTAGAACGCCCAAATGCATGTGGCTTACGCCCTGTTCGATACCGCGGTCGGCGATTGCGCCCTTATCTGGAAAGGGCGCTTGATCGTGCGCCTCCTGCTGCCCGCCGGCGACGACGCGCGCCAGCGCCTGGCGGTCGCGCGTGCGGCGCCGGACGCGCGCGAGGAAATCGCGCCGACGGAGATCGCCAAGGTGATGAGCGACATCGCCGCGCTCTGCCGGGGCGAGCCGCAGGACTTCAAGAGCGCGCCGCTCGACCGCGCGCAGATCGAGCCCTTCGCCGCGCGCGTCTATGCGGCGCTCGACACTGTCGGATTCGGCGAGACGACGACCTACGGCGCCGTCGCCGAAAGGCTCGGCGACCGGTCGCTTTCTCGCGCCGTCGGCGCCGCGCTCGGCGCCAACCCGTTCCCGATCATCATACCCTGCCACCGCGTGACGGCGGCGAACGGCGCGATGGGCGGCTTCTCGGCGCCGGGCGGCGCCGCGACGAAGCGAAAGCTGCTCGACATTGAAGGGGCGTTGGCGGCGGAACGTCTGCCGCTTTTTCGCGGCCCGTTAAGAAGCTCCTAAAGACGGCGCGCCTAGACTTGGCGCATGCCCCAGACGCCCGCACCGCGCCCCAAGGTTTTCTGCATCGGTTTTCAGAAGACCGGCACCACTTCGCTCCACGCCGCGCTGGAAACGCTCGGCTACCGCACGGCGGCTGTCGCCGGGCGGGACTGGAGCGCCGAGCGCCTCGCCGCCGAGGGGGCCGGCCTTTGCATCGAGACGGCGCGCGACTTCGACGCCGTGCAGGACATGCCGTGGCCGATTTTCTTCCGCGAACTTGACGAAGCCTTTCCCGGTTCAAAGTTCATTCTGACGGTGCGCGATCCCGAAAAGTGGTTTGCGTCGATCGAGGGGCATTTCGGGGCCAATGAAGGCGAGATGCAGGCCTTCGTCTACGGCCGCGACGCGGCGGCGCCGGCCGGCAACAAGGCGCGCTATATCGAGACGCTGCGTGCGCATGAGGCGATGGTGCGCGCGCACTTCGCCGGGCGCGCCGGCGACCTTCTTGTCATGAACCTTGAAGCGGGCGACGGCTGGAACGAGCTCTGCGCCTTTCTCGGCGCGCCGGTTCCGGCGACGCCCTTTCCGGCGCGCAACAAGGCGAGCGACCGGAGAACCCTGTCCTTCCGCATCCGCCGCAAGGTCGGGCGACTGTTCGGCCGCTATCTCGCGCCGGAGAAAATCTGACATCGGCGATTGACGCCATAAGGCGGGCGCGCTCCAGATGGCCGCATGAACGAAACCGTCTGGCTCGAAGCCGCCATCAACGGCGCCGCGGGGCGCAGCCTTCAGCCGCGCATCCCCGTGACGCCGGAAGAGATCATCGCTGACGCCGTCGCCTGCGCCGAGGCGGGCGCTGCGATCATCCATCTTCATGCCTATGACGCGAACGGAACGCCGGTCGAGGACGCCGACCTCTATGCACGGATCATCGAAGGCGTGCGCACGCGCACCGACGCCGTCATCTATCCGACGCTGGCGCTGAAAGGCGACCGCGAGGCGCGGCTCGCACCCATCCGAAAACTCGGCGCCCGCGGTCTCCTCGAATGGGGCGTCGTTGATCCGGGCAGCGTCAACATCACCCACCGGATGCAGGCGGCCGCCGGCATGGACGGCGTCCATTATCCGAATCCGGACGATCACATTCGTGCAGCGCTCGCCCTCGCGAGCGCCGACGGCTGGCGCCCCGCCTTCGCGATTTATGAGCCGGGATTCGCCCGGCTCGGCGCGGCCCTCGCGGCGGCGACGCCGGGGCTGAAGACGCCGGTCTATCGCGTGATGTTTTCAGACAATCTTCTGTTCGGCATGGCGCCCTCTACGCGCGCGCTCGATTTCTACGCCGCACATCTTGAGGAGACCGCAAGCGGCGCGCCGCGCATGCTCTCTGGCCTTGACGCCAATATTGACTCGCTGATCGAGCCGGCGCTCGCGCACGGGTTTCACATTCGCGTCGGCCTCGAAGACGCGCCCTTCGGGACAGATCGGTCGAATGCGGAGCTGGTGACGGCGGCGCGTCGACGCATCGAAGCGACAGGGCGCCGGTTGGCGAGCCCTGCTGACATACGCGCGGCTAAGTAGCGCCTGGCGAATTCGCCGTAACCACGAATTCATTGTAGGTGAAAAAGGCGCCCGCCCACCTTGGGAACGGAAACGAGTAGGCGCGGTCAAGCGTCAGGCCGCATGCGGCGACGATTTCACCAAGCTTCTCGAAATCCAGAAAGTCGACATGCGTCGGGTCGCTGCGATGTCCTGCTTCCTGCGGCGTCATGACTATCACGCGGCCCGCCGGTTTCAGCCGCGGAAGATAGGCGCGGATGAGCCCCGCAGGATCATCGACATGCTCAAGGACGTGCGAGAACAGGAGCGAGTCGAATTGCTCCGCCGGAAGCTCGGACGGCGCATAGGCGACGAATCCCGCCGCGCGCGCCGCCGCGACGCAAGAAGGGTTCGGATCAACGCCGACGCCGTTGACCCCGAGATGAGCGAGATTGCGGCCGACGCCGCAGCCGATATCGAGCGTGCGACCAGGTTGCAGGCGTCGCAAATTCCACCGATAGGGCCGCTGCACATCGACGAATCGTTTCCAGCGCGCGCCCTGAAGTCCGGCAAGGCGCGCCGCGTAGGCGGGAACGAGCGATTGGTTCGACGTGTCGGTCATGGACCCTCAATCGCCACGCTCGGCCGCGCCGGCTAACGCGGCGTTAACAGCATCGCGCCTGCGCCGGCGAACGCCATCAGCGCGAAGCTTGCGATGACGGCTGCGCCGGTCTTTCGCCCGCCGACGCTCGCCGCCATCGCGCCTTTGGTCAAAGCGTTGGCGAGGATTGCGATCAGGACCGCGACGCCCGCGACGCCTTGGCTGAGCGCGCCCGCCCCTGCCTGCCGCCCGGCTGAAAGCGTGATCGCGTCGAGATCGGCAAGCCCCGAGACCGCGGCGATCGCATAGAGACCTGACGGGCCGAAGGCGTCTGCGCCGGCCGCGGCGGCGACCGAGATCACGGCGAGAAGGCCTGCGAAAATGAGCGCCGGCTTCAGTTCGAACGGGTTTCCGAGCGTGACGGCGTTTCCGGCCTCATCGTTTCCCCGCCTCCTGAACAGGAAGACCGCGGCCGCAACGCCCGCGGCCGCCGCGGCTGCAAGCGCCGGCGCAATCGTGAGCAGCGCCGCCGGCCCCACGGCGCCGAGTATCAGCGCCACCCGGGCAAGCATCATGACATTCGCCATCAGGATGCCCGCCGCCGCCGAGGACGGACTTGCGCCCTCCTTCGCCCGCCGCGACAGCGACAGCGTCGTCGCTGTTGAAGACGCGAGTCCGCCGACGAGCCCCACCGCGAGCGATCCGCGGCCGGGTCCGAGCGCCTTTACGAGCCAGTAGCCGAGGAAGGAGAGGCCGCTGATGAGAACGACCATCATCCACAGTTCGCGCGGATTGAGCGCCCCGTAAGGCCCGAAGCCGCGATCGGGCGCGATCGGCAGGATGAGGACCGAGACCGCGAGAAACCGGATCGTGGCGTGGATCTCGGCCTCGCTGAGCGCGCGCGCGAGCCGCACGACTTCGTGCTTTAGACTCAACGTGAGCGCGACGGTGACGGCCCCCGCCGAGGCCAGCAGCGTTTCGCCGCGCCCCGCCGCGACGCCGAGAAGATAAGCCGCAAGGAGCGCGATTTCCGTCGTGCCGCCGCGGCTCTCAGAGTCACGCACTTCTATCGCATAGGCGTAACCGGCAAGGCCGCCGATCGCGAGGAAACCCGCCGCGACCAGCAGCGGCCCTTCGCTCAGAAGCGCGCAGAGCGCCCCGGCGAAGCTGACGAGGGTGAAGGTGCGCGCGCCCGCGAAGGCGTGGCGGCGCTTTTCCAGCGCCTGGGTCCATTCGCGCTCGAACCCGATGAGGAACCCCGCCGCCAGAGCGACGGCCGCCGCAAGCAACGTCGAAAAGACTGTTCCGGCTTCAATCGCCGCCATTGTCGCTCGCTTGGGATCGCCGGCGCCGCGCGGCGCACATAGCGCTCACCTCATCTGATCCCGGCGGCGGCGGCCGTCAATGGCGCTTTTCTTCCGATTTCAAGTCTGGCGGAGGCGTTCCGCATTCCCTATCTAAACGTCCGCATCCGGAGGGAGGACCGCTCATGTCGGAACCGAAGCGCGCCACGGCGCTCCAATATCTCGACAAGGCGCTCGGCGAGCTCCGCGCCCTCGGCTTTTCCTCCGAGGGCGGCGCCCCGGCGCCGATCGTCGCGCTCCTCAATCAGATCGCCGATCTCGACCAGGACCGCGTCGCCGCGATCGCGCGGACGCTCGATCAGGCCTCGCACTTCAATGAGGTCGTGCGCGAGCAGGTCTCCAACATGACCATCGGCGAACGCTACAAGGAGATTACGAACGCCTTCGATTCGATTCGCGACGACGCCAAGTCGCTCGTCGATCAATATGCCGACGGCAAGATCTCGACGATGGAGCGGATCGGCAATGTGTGGATGAAGATGACGCGCGGCGACATCGCCGCGCGCTTCGACAAGATCCGCAAGACCTATCTCGATGTCGCCGGCGAAACGCGCAATCAGGTCGAGCGCGAGACGCGCATTCTCGAAGCCTATCGCGATTTCCGCGGGGCGATGAAGCAGTCGGAGGTTCTCGCGCTCGACGTATTGAGGACCGCTGAGGGCAAACTCGCCGCCGCAAAGGAAGCGCTGAAGGCCGCCGTCGACAAGGTGTCCGGCTTCACCGGCGACGACGCGGCTGCGCGCGCCACGCTGGAGCTTGATCGCGACGAAGCGCTGCGCGCGCTCCAGAAAGAGGAAAAGCGCTATCAGGTGGCGAAAGACCTCTCCGACAACATCACCATCGGCTACAACACGTCGGAAGTGATCATGACGCGCCTCGTCCAGACGACGAACGCGAAAGAGCGTATCTACGCGCAGGCCGTCTCCTTCTTCGGCACCAACGAAACCGTGCTGACAGCGCTGACCGCCACGTTCACAGGCATGCACGGCCTTCACGAATCGACGCAAACCGTCGAGGCGATGAAAAAGGGCATCGACGAGAGCCTCGAGACGCTCTCCGAAATCGGGGGCAAGGTGCAGGAAGCCGCGGTGCGCGCCGGTTACGGCCCGACCGTTTCCGCCGCCGCCGTCAAGAAACTCGTCGAATCGGTCGTGTCCTTCCAGGAGCGCAGCCAGACGATCATCGCGGAAATGCGCAAGGCGGCGACGGAGAACTCAAAGGAGATCCGCGAAGCGGTGGAAGACGGCAAGAAACGTCTCGCCCACCTCATCGAAACGGGCGCGACCGCCGCGCTCGACCGTACCTAAGGCCGTTCTGTCCAAATGAGCGCCACCGCCCTCGCCGATCCGAAGGCGCAGTCGTTCGACGACGTGATGCTCGCCATGGACGTCGTCGACACCTTGCGCCATCGCGAGCTTGTGCTTGCGAAGGAGCTTGGCGGCGAGGAACGCGAGCGCGCGCTCATCACGCGCCTCAAGGAAATCTATTCCGCGCAAGGGATCGAGGTGCCCGACGCAATCCTTCAGGACGGCGTGCGGGCGCTTGAGGAAAAGCGTTTCGCCTATGATCCGCCCAAGGACAGTTTTCAGATCAGGCTCGCGCGCGCCTATATCGATCGCGGACGCTGGGCGCCCCCGATTCTCTTCATCGCCGGGGCCGCCGCCTTTCTGACCGCCGCTTTTGAATTCGGCTTCGAGCGGCCGCGCGAGGCCGCCGCCGAGCGCACGCGCATTGAACTGACCGTCGACCTGCCGAAGGAAATCGCTTCGGCGCGCGATGCGGCGCTGGCGCTCGCAGGCGACGACGCGGCGCGCCGGCGCATCGAGACCGCCTATCAGGCCGGCGTCGCCGCCGCTGCGGCCGGCGATGCGGGCGCCGCACGCCAGGCGGCCGAAGACCTCAGCCTCCTGCGCGGCGATCTCGCCGCTGACCTGACGATCCGTGTCGTTTCGGGCGCCAATTCAACCTCGGGCGTCGCGCGGGACAATGTCGCCCGGCCCGGCGTTGAAAATTTCTACCTTATCGTCGAAGCGGTCGATGCGAGCGGCAGACCGCACGCGCTTGAAATCGAGAGCCAGGAAGATCGCCGCACCGCCCGCGTCGCGAGCTGGGGCGTTCAGGTTCCCGAAGGCGAATTCTTCAAGGTCGCCGCCGACAAGCAGGACGACCTCATCGTGCAGGACGACGTCGTCGGCAGGAAGCCGAAAGGAACGCTGACGCCGGCCTACGACATCCCGACCGCCGGCGGCGCGATCCTCGAGTGGTGATGCGATGACAGCGGGCCGCGACGCGCTCCACCAGATTGACGCCGCGATCGCCGAGGCGCGGCGCGCTCTTGCGCGAGCGAGCGATCTCGCCGCCGAGGATGCGCGCCTCATCGCCGACCTCGACCAGCGCCAGATCGGCGTCTATCAGCGGCTCGCCGAGCTCCGCATCATCGAGCTCAAGAACGATTCCATGTCGAACGGCGTGCTGGGAACCGCAGACCGGCAGGCGGCGGCGTTGGTCGAGCGCCATGACGCCGCGCTCGCCGACATGATCGCGGCGCGCGACGCAGCCGCGGCGATGCTGGACAGCCTGGAATCGGCGCGAAAGGCGGCTGACGAAGCCGTCGCAAGCGCAATCGCCGCACACGACGCCGCCGCGGCGGCGACGCGTGCGCGCCTCGAAGGCGATACGCAGTGGCGCGCAAGAGCCGATGCGCTGGAAGAGCTCAACGCGATGGCCGCCCGTGCGAGCCAAAAGCTCGACGTCGCGCGCGAAGACCGCGCGAAGAAGGGCGCCGCCTATGAGGCCGATCCGCTTTTCCGGTATCTTCGCGAGCGCAAATTCGGCACGCGCGATTATCGCGCCTTCCCTCTGTTCGCGATGCTCGACGGCTGGGTCGCGCGTCTCATCAGATATCGCGACCACCGCCTCAATTATGAGCGCCTGCTCGAAATTCCGGAGCGGTTCTCCGAACATGCCGAGCGCCTGAAAGAGAAAGCGGCGGAGACGACCGAAGCGCTCGCCGCGATGGAGCGCGATGCGCTGGAGAGGGACGGCGTCGGGCGCCTGCGCGACGCGGTCGCGAGCGCGCGCGCGAAAGTCGAGGCGCTTGACGCAGAGATCGCCGCAGCCGAGGAGAAGCACAAAGCGCTCGCCGAACGTGCGGCCGCGGCCGCCGCAGGGAAGGCCGGCCCTCTGGCCGAGGCGCGCGATGTCATCGCGGCGGCGCTGCAGCGCGTCGGCATACCGGATCTCAAAGTCCTCGCCGCCGAGAGCGCGACGCCGGAAGACGACCGTCTCGTCGAGTCGCTGATCGGCATGCGGCGCCAGCGCATGGAGATCGAGGAGGCGCGGCGCGCCGCGGCCGCTTCGCTCGACCGGCAGGCGCGCTCGCTCTCCGACCTTGAAGCGCTGCGCCGACGGTTCAAGAGCGCGCGCTTTGACAGTCCGTACTCGGAGTTTTCAGGCCGCGACATCATCGCCGTGCTGCTGTCGGAATTCCTGCGCGGCGCGATCGGGCGCGACGATCTCTGGCGCCGGATCGAGCGCGGCCACCGGACGCGCAAGCGCGACTGGGACAATGATCTCGGCGGCGATGATTGGCGCGGCGGCTTCGGCCTTCCCGACAACTGGGGCGGCTCAGGCGGAAGCTGGGGCGGCGGCGACTGGGGCGGGGGCCCCGTCATCCGGCGCCCGTCCGGCGCCCGCGTTCCCCGCCCGCCGCGCATCCCGCGCATGCCGACCGGCGGACCGGTCAGCCGCGGCGGATTTCGAACGACGCGAAAATTCTAGAGCGGCGTGCGCAAAAGTGTACGCGGTTTTGCGCGGAAACGCCGCGACAAACAATAAGCTAGACCAAGCTGGGCGATCCCGAAATCGCGCAGCTTGGTCTAGGCTTGCTCGCTTCGAACCCGCCCACCCGCCGGCGGCGCCTTCAGGCGAGATCTGCGAACAGCAGCGCGACGTAAGCGACGACCGCAAGCAACGCCGCAACGGCAACGGCGCGCTGGATCGCGTCGCGCGCGCTTGCGAGGCCGACGCCGCCGATCAGGAACAGGACCGCGTGAAAGGCGAGATTGTCCGCCGCCGGCAAATGGCCCATGCGGATCACGTCCTTCAGAAGGCTGACGACGAGCAGCGCCAGAAAGAAGCCGAAGAACCAGCGCCGGTGATGCAGGAAATTGGCCCGCATGTCGGCCTCGCCCGGCGCGCCGCTCAACACCAACGTCGACAGCATATAGAGGACCGCAGGCTGCATCAGCACCGCGGAGAACTGCAGGAACGTCCATTCGTCGGCATGGCGCATGCCAAACATCGACCACCACGTCTGGATATGCGCGACGAGGAGCGTGATCGCCCAAAGCACCGCAGGCGAATAGGCCCGGAAACGATCGCGTTGGCCGAGCCACGCCGCAAAGCCTTGCAAGATCTGCGTGATCCCGAGACCGAGCACGATCGAAATCAGAACGGAAAGGTAATCGAAAGGCTGCATACGGCCCGTCGCTGGCGGCGGCCTCGCCTACTGCGTTTCGCAACGAAGCCAAAGCGTCGCGGCGGTGCGGCCGCCGCGACGCGGCCGGGTCAAGCACGCCCTACTTGAAATCGACGTCGAAGGAATTGTTGATCGCGACTTCGACTTCCGCCGATCCGTCCGCTGAAATCATCAGGCGGCGGGCTTCCGGCGCGACGGCCTCGCCGCCGGTCACGGAGTCGATCTTTGATCTCACGTCCGGCGTCTTCAGCATCGACACCGATTTCGCGCCCGAGCGGCGCTGCTCAACAAAGCCCTGCATGTCGTTAAGGAAGAGCGCGACCTGGAGCTTGAAATTGTCGCGGCCGATGCCGCCCGGCGCGAAGATGTTGCGTCCGAAAATGAGGATCTGGTTCGACGGTTCGTAGACGACCGTCGTCACGCTGGACTGGCCGTTGAAAGAGTTGAGCACGTCGAAATCGACGCCGCCCGAGGCTTGCGCGGTCGACACCATCACCTGCTTGCAGCCCGAGGGCTTGGCCGCATCGGCGCAATCGAAAAACCCGACCAGGAATTTCGCGCCGCCATCCGTCGTGGCGATAAGGCTCGGCGAGGCGGCGCCGGCAGCGGTGCGCAGCTCCGTCTTGAAGCCAAATTCAGCGAGCATGGCCGATACGTCCGCCGCGCTCACCGATTCGAGCATGCCGGACTTCTGGGACAGCACGGTGTTTTGCGCAAAGGCTGCGCCCGAAAACACCGCCGCGGCGGCCGCCAATGTCAATGCGATGCGCATGTATTCCCTCACCATTCCCGACTGACCCCACCCCTTGGACCCTACCACATCCGGCCCGCCGGGCTAGGAGGGCCCTGTGGCGTCAAGGTCTCAGTCGGAAGCCTACCTTCCGCCAGATTTAGCCGGTAAGGTCCGCAGCGTCTGGGGTGTCGGCCTTGCGTAGGGGAAGGGTCGCCGATGAGGGTTTCGGAAGTCGGCATAGCGCTTATCAAGCGGTGGGAAGGTCTTGAGCTCGAGTCCTATCAGGACATCGCAGGCGTCTGGACGATCGGCTACGGCCACACCGAAACCGCCGGCCCCAATCAGAAAATTTCCGAGCGTGAAGCCGAAGAACTGCTGAAGCGGGACCTCGAACCGCGCGAGCGCGCGGTCAGCGACCTGACAAGCGTGCCGCTCAACCAGAACGAATTCGATGCGCTGGTGTCCTTCGTCTATAATGTCGGCGCCGGCGCCTACCGGAACTCGACGGCGCGCAAGCGCCTCAACCGCGGAGACCGGGTGGGCGCGGCGGAAGCGCTGACCTGGTTCAACAAGGCGACGATCGGCGGCGTCTTGCGCGAGGTGACCGGGCTCACCCGCCGGCGCGCGGCGGAAAAGGCGCTTTTCCTGACGCCGGTCAATCCGCCTATCGTCAACGACCCGAAGAGAATATCCGAGAACACGCGCGTGACGCCGGTCGAGGACACGCCGCGCCGCGACAGCCTTGGCGACAGCCGCACGGTGCAGGGCGCCGTCGTCGCCGGCGGCGCCGGCGCTGCGGCGTCGACGATCGGCCGCGAGAGCGCCGAAGAACTCGACCAGCTTGAAGAAAACATCGAACAGGGAACGGGCCTCACCGAGCGTCCGGCGGACGCCGGCGGGGCCGGCGATGTTCCCTCCGTGGACGGAGCAACGGGCGACGATACGGCGGACGCCGGCGCCGGCGACACCCTGCCCGACATCCCAACCGATGAAGTCGCGGACGGCGCCCCGGCCGATCAGCCGGCGGACGCAGGCGATGCGGCGGCGGGCGATTCTGACGCTCCATCACCAGATGACACGGCGCCCGACGCACAGCCCGACAGCGGGGGCGGGTTGACGACGTCGATCGAAACGGGCCCGCCGCGTCCGTCAAAGCATGAGAAGCACGCAGTCGATGCGCAGCTGCAGCTCGCGCTGCTGATCATCATCCTCTTGAGCGCGCTCTATATCATTTTTGCGCGCGTTGATGACTGGTGGAAATACCGGCGGTAGGCCGGCGCGTTATCCCTTGCGCCGCGCCTGAAAGCGCGTGACCTGCAATTGGCCGGTCTTGATGGCGTCGAAGCGCTCCGCCCAGAGATGCGCATAAGCGCCGAGCGCGCGCATGTAATCGACACGTTCACCCGCAGGCAGCCGCAGCGCGCGCGTATAGGCGCTGCGCCAGCGCGCCCAGCCGCGGGTGATGAGCGGCAGGAAGGCGCGCGTTTCGTCATTGGCGTCGGCGACGCGGAACCCTGCGCGCTCCAGCATGTCCGAGACCTGGTCGCTCTGGCGCGGCGCGCCGTCCCACGGACCGGCGAAACAGGCTTTAAGGCGTGCGCCTTTGCGCGCCACCGTGAAATCGACAAATACGAAAGGCGCGTTCGGCTTGACGAGTTCGGCGGCGAACATCGCGATCATCGCCGGATCGGCGTCGCGGTGAAGCTCGAAGAAGCAAAGCCCCGCATCCGCCGCGGCGCGGTTGATGCGCGAGAGCGCCGTTTCATAAGGCGAAACGTCGAGCGCCTTGATGCGCGCGTTGATGCGCGAATAACCCGTGAGCTTCCAGCGCGTGCCGTTTTTGAGATCGCGCATGGGTCCGCCTGCGCCCGCGCCGAGCATGACGACCGAGGCCTTAAGGTCTGCGCCGAGCGTCCTTGCATGACGCATCGTCCAGGCCGCGTCGCCGGGATCGAAGCGCCCTTCCCCCCAGATCGACTGCGAGACTTCCTGATGCAGGGCGAGGCGCGTCGCCGGCTGGCTTTCCGTCCGCTCACGGAGGAGACGCGCGCGCTCCGCGTTTTCGTCGAAGGCGAAGCCTTCCCACCACGCGTTGAAGCGCCGGCCGGCGAGCGCAAGGCGAAGCGCGACCGGCAGGGACTCGTCTTCAATGGCGGCGGCGGCAGGCGGCATCATAACGTCCGGCGCGAAAGCGGGCGCGAGGGCGCATATGCCCCCGCATGACCCGCCATTCATCGGGCGTTAAGGCTGATAATCCGTTAACCGCGCCGGCCGGGTGAGGAGATAGAGTCGCGTCGCCAGCATCGCTGCGGCTGCGAAGAGGCCAAGAAGCAGCCCCCACCAGATGCCGACGGCGCCCAACGGCGAGCCAAGCCCCAAATAGGCGGCGACCGGAAAGCCGACGGCCCAATAGGCGACGCCGGTGATGATCATCGGCCAGCGCACATCCTTCAGGCCGCGAAGCGCCTGCGCCGCGGCGACCTGCGTCGCATCGAAGAGCATGAAGGCCGCAGCGATGACGAGGAATTGCGAGACGAGGCCGATGACGCGGCCATTTTCCGCCGCCGCGCGATCGAGATAAAATCCGGCGACGACTTCCGGAAACGCCATTACCGGAATGGCGACGAGCATGATCGCCGCAATCGACAGGCCGATCGTCAAAATTGCAGCGCGCCGGACGCGGTGCGCATCGCGCGCGCCCGCTGCGAGACCGACACGCACGCCGCCCGCCATCGAAAGCCCGAGCGGCGCCATGAAGGCGATCGACGCGACGTTCAGCGCAACCTGATAGGCGGCGACTTCATCAATCCCGATGCGCCCCATGAGAAAGACGCAGGCGTTGAACAGCATCCCCTCGAAAGCGATGGCGACGCCGATCGGCCAGCCGAGCCGAACCACCTCACGCAGGCGGGGCCAATCGGGCTTCATCACCTCGTGGAACAAGGCGAAGCGCCGCGCGCGCGCGTCTGACCGAATGAACAGGACGAGCGCGCAGAACCCGAGCAGGTTGACGATCGACGACGCGATCCCGGCGCCGACAAGCTCAAGTCGCGGAAAGCCCGCATTGCCGTAGATGAGAAGCCAGTTGAGACCGGCGTTCGCCAAAGTCGTACACAGGACGATGACCAGCGGCGCGCGCGTTTCACCGATCGCCGCGAGGAAATTCCGCAACACAAGCGTTCCCATCGCAAACGCCCAGCCGGGCGCCAGCGCCACGACATAAGGCCCCGCAAGCTCCGCAAGGCGCGCAGGCTGGCCGAGCGCCGCCGCGATGTGCTCCGTCAGCAAAAACACGAGCAGAACCGCGGGCGTCATCAGCGCGATGGTCCAAAGACCCATCCGCACCGAGAGCCGCACATCGGCGGTGTTGTTCTCATCAGCGCCCAGCGCCTGGCTGACGAGCGGCGACACCGCCATCGCAGGCCCGAGCCCGAGCAGCCACGCGACGAAGAACACGACCAGCCCCAGCGAAGACGCCGCAAGAGGTTCGGGACCCAGCCGCCCGATCATCAGAGCATCGACCGTCAGGACGGAGTACTGGACGATCTGCGTCGCCGCCATCGGCAGGCCGAGCGCCAGCAGCGCGGCGAGTTCTCCTCGCCACGCCGCACGAGAGCCTCGCTGCGCCGCAACCGCCGTTTCCATGAGAACCCGCTGCCGTCAGAAAAAGGGCGTGACGCGTAGGCCCCGCCCCGCGCGAAGTCAATTGCGGGGCCTAGGAACATGCGCTGAGCCGGGCTTTAATGCGCGCCGAAACGAAGGGGCGATCTTGATGAGACGTATGCTTTTCGCCGGCGCCGCCATGGCGGCGATCGTGGGGCCGGCTTTCGCCGACGACAAAAATGACGAGAAGAAATGGGATGTCGCCGCGCCGCCATTGACGATGCGCAAAGTGTCGATCGATGTCGATGAGGGCACCTGGATGAATGTCGACGTCAGTCCCGACGGGCGGACGATCGCCTTCGACCTTCTCGGCGACGTCTACACGATGCCGATCGCCGGCGGCTCGCCGACGCGCATCGCCGCCGGCCTGCCCTTCGAAATGCAGCCGAAGTTCTCGCCGGACGGGTCGAAGATCGCCTTCACCTCGGACCGCGGCGGCGGCGACAATCTCTGGATCATGAATCGCGACGGCTCGGATAAACGCCCCGTGACGAAGGAGACGTTCCGTCTGCTGAACGCTCCCGACTGGTCGCCGGACGGGCGCTATCTGATCGGGCGCAAGCATTTCACGACGGGACGCTCGCTCGGCACCGGCGAGATCTGGATGTACCATCTCGGCGGCGGCGACGGCGTAAAGCTCGTCAAGAAGCCGAACGAAACTTACCAGAAGGAACTCGGCGAGCCCGTTTTCGCGCCGGGCGGGCGCTCCATTTATTTCTCGCGCAATACGACGCCCGGCGACACGTTTCAGTACGCGCAGGATTCGAACGCCGAAGTTTTCGCGATCGACCGCTTCGACATTGCGACGGGCGAGACGACGCGCATCGCCGGCGGCGCCGGCGGGGCGGTTCGGCCGACGCCCTCGCCCGACGGCCGCTGGCTCGCGTTTGTGAAGCGCGAGCGCGCGAAATCGAAGCTCTATCTCAAGGACCTTGCGACCGGCGCCGAGCGCAAGATCTACGACGCGCTCGATCAGGACGTGCAGGAAACCTGGGCGGTGCACGGCGTCTATCCGGCGATGGACTGGACGCCCGATTCGCGCAGCATCGTCTTCTGGGCGGGCGGCAAGATCCGCCGCGTGACGACGGACGGCGCCGCGAGCGTCATCCCGTTCCGCGTCGCCGATGACCGCGACGTCATCGATCCGCCGCGCCCGGCGGTCGAGGTGTCGCCGGACGCCTTCGATACGACCGTCCCGCGCTTCGCCGCCATCGCGCCGGACGGGCGCAGCGCCGTCTTTGAGACGCTCGGCAAACTCTATGTGAAATCGTTGCCGAACGGCGCGCCGCGGCGCCTCACGGGATCGGATCAGGGGTTCGAACTTTTTCCGTCTTATTCGCGCGACGGCAAGCGTATCGTCTATGTAACATGGACGGATGACGGCATGGGCGTCATCCGGATCGTGTCGGCGAGCGGCGGCGGCGGATCGGCGGTGACCGAAACGCCTGGCGTTTATCGGCGCCCGCGATTCTCGCCCGACGGACGCACGATCGTGTTCGAGAAGGGCGCGAGCGGCGATCGCCTGTCGGGGCGCTACGCCGAAGCGCCCGGCGTCTATCGCATCCCCGCCGGCGGAGGCGCAATGACGCGTGTCGCCTCCGAAGGCGGCAATCCGCATTTCGGCGCCGATAACGACCGCATCTTCCTGTCGGTGTTCGAGGACAGGATGCTCAAGCTCGTCAGCGTCGACCTCAATGGCGAAGCGCGCCGCGTCCACGCGACGGGCGATCTGCTTGCGGACTATCAGGTCGCGCCCGGCGGCAGGCACCTCGCCTTCCGTGAGAACTGGGCGGCCTATGTGATGCCGATGACGGCGGGGCCGCAGGAGATCGGCGCTGGAAAATCGGCGAGCGCCGTTCCGGTCGTTAAGGCGAGCGCGGGCGGCTCGGCGTTTCTCGGCTGGACCAACGCCGGCGCGGTGCACTGGTCGCTGGGGCCGGCGCTCTTTTCGGCTGCGCTAAAGGACATGATTCCGGCGGCGCCGGCCGACCCCGACGACAAGGAGCCGAAAAAGTTCGAGCCGCCGGCGTCAGGCGTTTCCCTGTCGATGCGCGTTACTGCCGACAAGCCGAAAGGCGTGACGGTCATCCGAAATGCACGCATCATCACGATGTCGGGTGAGAACGGCGGCGTCATCGAGAACGGCCATATCGTCATCCGCGGCGACCGCATCGCC
>CAZOEB010000017.1:0-38371 GCA_964578685.1 uncultured Caulobacterales bacterium | reverse complement strand
GCAAAGCCCATATGGCCGATCGAGGAATAGGCCATCAGGCGCTTGATGTTCGTCTGCACGATCGCCGAAAACGCGCCGACCGCCATCGAGGCGACGGCGAGGATCGCGAGGATCGGCGTCCACTGGTCGGCGACGCCGCCGAACGGCGTCACCATCGCGCGCGCGAAGAGCGCCATCGCCGCGAGCTTCGGCGCAGCGGCGAAGAAGGCCGTGACCGGCGTCGGCGCGCCTTCATAGACGTCGGGCGTCCACATGTGGAACGGGGCCGCGGAGACCTTGAAGGCGAGGCCTGAGATCAGGAACACGAGGCCGATGATGAAGCCGACATTCTTGCTCGCCTCGGCGCTGACGCTCGCGATCGCGTCGAACTGCGTTGCGCCTGTGAACCCGTAAACGAGCGAGGCGCCGTAGAGGAGGAGGCAGGAGGATAAGGCGCCCAGTACGAAATATTTGAGACCCGCTTCCGTCGATCGGCGGCTGTCGCGGTTGAACGCGGCGAGGATGTAAAGCGCAAGGCTCTGCGTCTCGACGCCCATATAGAGCGCGATGAGATCGTTCGCCGACGCCATCAGCAGCATGCCGACCGCCGCGAGCACGATCAGCACGGGATATTCGAAGCGCCCAAGCTGCTCGCCCGCGAGATATTTATCCGACATCAGGATCGCGAGCGCGGCGGCTGCGAGGATCATCAATTTCACGAAAGTGGAGAAAGCGTCGATCCGGAACGAACCGGCGAAGATCTCTCGCTCCGGCCAACCGCTCATCGCCGCGACGACAAGCAGCGTCGCGATGAGAAGCGCGATCGACGCCGTCGATATGAGGCGCGCGGACTTGTCGCCGAGGAAGACGCCGAGGATCAGAAGCGCCATCGCGCCGACGGCGAGCATGAGCTCCGGCGTGAGATAGCTGAGGTCGGTCAAAAGCGCCATCAGCGGCCCCCGGCGACCGAAACGGCCGCGTCAAAGTTCCTGAGCATCGCATCGACGGCGGGCGCGAAGATGTCGAGCGCGGGCTTTGGATAAACCCCGAGAACAAGCGCGAAGATCAGGAGCGCGCTCAGCATCGTCGCTTCCCGCGCATCGACATCGGCGATGGCCATCAGGTTGGGCTTCACCAGATCGCCATACATGACCTGCCGGAACAAACGAAGCGCATAGGCCGCCGACAGAATGACGCCGAAGGCGGCGAAAAACGCGATCCAGGAATTGACCTTGAAAGCCCCAGCCATCGTCAGGAACTCGCCGACGAAGCCGGAGACTCCCGGCAGGCCGACATTCCCCATCGTGAAGAAGAGGAACAGGAAGGCGTAAAACGGCATCCGGTGGACGAGGCCGCCATAGGCCGCAATCTCGCGTGTATGGATGCGGTCATAAAGGACGCCGACGCACAGGAACAACGCGCCTGATATGAACCCGTGGCTCAGCATCTGGAACAGCGCGCCTTCGACGCCCTGCGTCGTCGCCGTGAAAATGCCTATCGTTACGAATCCCATATGGGCGACCGACGAATAGGCGATGAGCTTTTTCATGTCCTCCTGCGCGAGCGCGACAAGGGAGGTGTAGATGATGGCGACGATCGAGAGCGCGTAGACGAAGGGCGCGAAGTCGACGCTCGCGATCGGGAACATGGGCAGCGAGAAGCGCAGGAAGCCGTAACCGCCCATCTTCAGGAGAATTGCAGCGAGAATGACCGAGCCCGCTGTGGGCGCCTGCACGTGCGCGTCGGGGAGCCAGGTGTGCACGGGCCACATCGGCATTTTGACCGCGAAGGAGGCGAAGAATGCGATCCACAGCCATTTCTGCGCCTCCGCCGGGAAGGCCGTCTGCTGCAACGTCGGAATGTCGGTCGTGCCCGCAAAGCTCCACATCCAGAGAATCGCGACGAGCATCAGGATCGAGCCGAGCAGCGTGAAAAGAAAGAACTTGACCGCCGCATAGACGCGGCTCGGCATGGTCACGCCGCCGAGCGTTTTCGTTCCCTTCGAACCCCAGACGCCGATGCTGAGGAACCTCGGGATCAGGCTGCCCTCGAAGAACAGATAGAAGACAAGAAGATCGAGCGCGCAGAAGACACCGAGGATCAGCGTCTCCATGATGAGAAAGGCTGCCATGTATTCCGGCACGCGTTTTTCGATCGCGCCCGAGGCGGCGATGCAGATCGGCATGATGAAGGTCGTCAGGAGAACGAACAGGATTGAAATCCCGTCGACGCCCATCTTGTAGCCGACGCCCTGCCCCAGCCACGGCGCGCTCTCGACGAGCTGATAGCCGGCCTCGGCCGGATCGTAATAGGCGACTGTGATGAACACCGAGAGGATGAACGCGCCGAGCGTGAACAGCATCGCGATACGGCGCGACACCGAGTCGATGCTCGCCTGCTCGTTCGCGCCGACGGCGCCGTTCGCCTCGCGCTTGGCGGTAATCTGGCGCAGCGCGATCGCGAGGGCGCCTACAAGCGGCAGGAACGTCAGCAGCGACAGCCAAGGCTGATCCGAAAGGCCTTGGGCGGCGATCTCGTTCATTGCCCGCCTCCCGCATTGACGACAGCCCAGGTGATCAGCGCCGCGATGCCGAACAACATCACGAAAGCATAATGATACATATAGCCGGACTGCACCTTGACGATGCGCTTGGCGCCTTGCGCGACGGCCCCGGCGATGCCGTCAGGTCCGACGCCGTCAATGGTCTTGCCGTCGCCTTCCGTCCACAGAAAGCGGCCGAACCACAGCGCCGGCTTCACGATCAGGAAGTCGTAGATCTCGTCGAAGTACCACTTGTTCTTGAGGAAACCGTAGATCATGCCGCCAGGCCGCAAGACGCCGGGGCGCAGCGGATCGCCGCGCATATACTGGAAGAAGGCGGCTGACGTGCCCACCACCATCGCAATGAACGGCGCCCAGAGGACCCACGCCGGAACGTGATGCTCGCCGCCGCCGTGCTCGGCTTCTGACGCCGCATGTTCCTCCGCCTTGGCGACCGGCGCGCCATGATGTTCATCGCCACGCCCCGCCGCTTCGTCGTGATCCGCGTTCGACGCCGAGTAGAGCGCGCCGTTCCAGAACTTGTCCGCGTCCTTGCCGACAAAGTTTCCATAGAACGCCATGCCGGCGAACAGCGCGCCGACGGCTAGCGGCACTAGGCTCGCCAGCATGATCGTCGGCACTTCATGCGGGTGCTTCCTGACCTCTTCCGGCACGCGGCTCGGTCCCCAGAAGGTGAGGAAGATGAGACGCCACGAATAGAAAGCGGTGAACACCGCCGCGATGAGGCCAAGCCAGAACGCATAATTTGCAAACGCCTTGCCGGCTGCGCCGGCGGCCCAGGCGGCTTCGAGAATGGCGTCCTTCGAGACGAAGCCCGCCGTGCCGACCGGCGGTCCGAACGGATGCCAGCCGGGCACGCCGACGCCGGTGATCGCGATCGTGCCGATGACCATCATCGCATGCGTCGCCGGCAGCAGCACCTTCACCGCGCCCATCTTCTTGATGTCCTGCTCGTGGTGCAGACCGTGAATGACGGCGCCCGATCCGAGGAAAAGCAGCGCCTTGAAGAAGGCGTGCGTGAAGAGGTGGAACATCGCCGCGCCATAAGCGCCGACGCCGGCGGCGAAGAACATAAATCCGAGTTGCGAGCAGGTCGAATAGGCGACGATCTTCTTGATGTCGTCCTGGAGAAGGCCGACGGTCGCGGCGAAGAACGCGGTCGTCGCGCCGACCAGCGTTACGAGCGCGGCGGCGTCCGGCGCATACTCGTAAAATATCGAACAGCGGCACACGAGGAAGACGCCCGCCGTCACCATGGTCGCCGCATGGATGAGCGCCGAGACCGGCGTCGGACCCTCCATCGCATCGGGCAGCCAGGTGTGCAGCAGAAACTGCGCCGATTTCCCCATGGCGCCGATGAAGAGCAGGATCGACATCGCCGTCAGCGCATGCGCCTCGATCCCGAACACCGAAATCGTG
Organism: uncultured Caulobacterales bacterium; assembly: GCA_964578685.1. Classification (GTDB taxonomy): domain Bacteria; phylum Pseudomonadota; class Alphaproteobacteria; order Caulobacterales; family Parvularculaceae; genus Amphiplicatus. Next base: position 34,410 of record CAZOEB010000017.1, on the reverse strand, counting down.
AGCTCCCTGATCGGCGCGCCGGCCCTCGCGCCCCACGGCGTCATCACCGCATTTTGCGCGACGGCGCCGAAAACTTCATCGAAATTCACGGAGCCGAAGACATAGAAGACGCAGAAAATGCCGAGTGCGAAGCCGAAATCGCCGACGCGGTTGACGACGAAGGCCTTGATCGCCGCGTCATTCGCAGACTTCTTCTTGAACCAGAAGCCGATCAGCAGATAGCTCGCGAGGCCGACGCCTTCCCAGCCGAAGAAGAGCTGCAGGAAATTGTCGGCGGTGACGAGGCACAGCATCGCGAAGGTGAAGAGCGAGAGATAGGCGAAGAATCGCGGCCGGCTGTCGTCCTCGTGCATGTAGCCGATCGAGTAGGCGTGGACGAGGAACGACACCGTGTTGACGACGACGAGCATCACTGCGGAGAGCGTATCCAGCCGCACCGCCCAGTCGGCGATGAAATTTCCGGATGAAATCCAAGTGAAGAGCGTGATCGTCCGCGCGTCGCCGCCGAGCGCCACGTCGAAGAAGAGCATCCATGCCAGCGCGCACGCGACGCCGACGAGCGCCGTCGTCACCACCTCCGCGGCGCGCGGTCCGCCCATGCGCCCGATCGGCATTGCGAGCGCGGCGCCGAAGAGCGGCAAGAGAACGACAAAGGGCTCCATCGCCTCAGTCCCTAATTCTTCATCAGATTGGCGTCTTCGACTGCGATGTCCCCGCGGTTGCGGAAAAACGCGACAAGAATGGCGAGGCCGACGGCGGCTTCGGCGGCGGCGACGGTCAGCACCATGAAGGCGAAGACCTGCCCGACGAGATCGCCGAGAAATTGCGAGAACGCGACGAGGTTGATGTTGACCGCAAGCAGCATCAGCTCGATCGACATCAGGATGATGATGACGTTCTTGCGATTGACGAAAATGCCCGCCATGCCGATGGCGAAGAGGATCGCCGCGACGCTCAAATAATGCCCGAGCCCGATCATCAGTTCAGATCCCCTGCCCCGTCTTTATCTTTTTAAGTTCGACGCTCGCGTCGCGGCGCCGGGCGACCTGCGCGGCGGGGTCCTGCTTCTTGACGCCCTCGCGGGTCCGGAAGGTGAGGATGATCGCGCCGATCATCGCGATGAGCAGGATGAGACCCGCAATCTGAAAATAGTGGACGTAATCTGTGTAAAGGATGAGACCGAGCCCTTCGACGTTGCCCGGCGCCCCGGCCTCGGCGCGCGCCGATCCCGCTGTTGCGACGGGGTGCGCGCGGGCGAGCGCGTCATCCGACGGCATCGACCAGGCGGCAAAGGCGAGAATCAGCTCGACGACGACAAGACCGGCGACAGCGCCGCCGATCGGCAGATAATTGAGGAATCCCTGCTTCAGCTCGACGAAATCGACATCGAGCATCATCACGACGAACAAGAACAGAACCGCGACCGCGCCGACATAAACGACGACCAGCAGCATCGCGAGATATTCAGCGCCCATCAGCACGAACAGCCCCGCCGCCGAAATGAAGGCGAGGATGAGGAACAGCACCGAATTGACCGGATTTCTCGATGCGATGACCATCAGCCCCGAGGCGATTGCGCTCAGCGCAAAGACCCAGAACGCGAAGGCGGTGAGCGTCATGACGACCTTTGCGCGGAGACGGCCCGGCAGGCCCGGGGTTCCGCTGGCGGCGGGGTGGACGGGAGCGCCGCCGAAAGCCCACAAGGACCTGGCGCCGCGGTTGCGAATTGGCGCGGGTTCTAGACCGCGCCGATTTCCTTTGCAAAGGCCGGAGTGCGGCGGCGGCCACCGGCCGCGAGCCCCGGAATTTCCACAAGAAACGGGCGCCGCCTTTGGATATCCCGGAGTATGATGACGAGGTCAGGGAGACCGCGGGCCATGAGTCAGGAACGATCCTATTATCTCGGCACCCACGATACCGAAGCCAGGCGGCTGGGCGTCCAGCACAGGGTCTGGCGGGCGCGGACGCTTGACGTCTTCCGTCGCGCCGGGATTACAGACGGCTGGACGGTCATCGACGCCGGCTCCGGGCCCGGCCATGCGAGCCTCGACCTTGCCGAGATCGTCGGCCCGAGCGGACGGGTCCACGCGCTCGACCGGTCAGACAATTTCCGTCACGCCATCGAGGACGGCGCGCGCGTGCGCGGCCTGAACAACATCACCCTTCACAATGTCGATCTCGCAACCGATGCGATCCCCGTCGGCGGGGTCGACGCCGTGTTCATCCGATGGGTCTTTATCTTCATGGCGGACCCGACCGCGGTTCTAAACAAGCTCAGCCAGTCGCTGCGACCCGGCGGGCGTTTCATCTGTCACGACTATTGGCATTGGGGGACGATGGCGTGGACGCCGCACCGCCCCAAGCTCGCCGAGTTCGTCGAAACCGCCATTCGCGACTGGCATCGCAACGCCGGCGACATCGACGTCGCGCGGAAAATCCTGCCGGCCCTCCCCGACGTCGGCCTGAAGCTCGTCGAGGCAAACCCGATCGTCTTTACGACCTCGCCCACGGATTTCACCTGGCAATGGCCCAAGACCTTCATTCCGCCGCACGCCCGCCGCCTCGCCGAGCGCGGCGTCGTCAGCGTTCCGTGGGCGGAGGAAGTCGCGCGGGATTGGGATGAAGCGGAGAAAGACCCGCGAACCGTGATGACGACGCCGCTGCTGATGGAGATCGTCGCCGAACGAGTCTGAGTCGAAATCAGCGCTCCTTGCTCGCCCATTCGCGGGCGCGCAGCTCCTTGCGAATGATCTTTCCGCTGATTGTCTTCGGCAGCGCGGCCACGAATTCGATCTTCCGCGGATATTTGTAGGGCGCCGTCACCCGCTTCACATGCGCCTGCAACTCGGCCGCCAGCGACTCGCTCGGCGCATGGCCCTTGGCGAGCACGACGAACGCCTTGACGACTTCGCCGCGGGTTTCGTCCGGGCTTGCGACGACGGCGGATTCAGCGACCGCCGGATGCTCAAGCAGCGCGCTTTCAACTTCGAACGGGCCGATGCGATAGCCTGCGGAGATGATGACATCGTCGCCGCGCCCGACAAACCAGAAATACCCGTCGGCGTCGCGAAAGGCGCGGTCGCCGGTCAGGTACCAGTCGCCGCGGCGCGTCGCCGCCGTGCGCTCGGGATCGTCGCGATAGCCGAGGAACAACCCGGCGGGGCGCTCCGGCTTCAGAGTGACGGCGACATCACCCTCGACATCGGGCGGAAGCCGCGCGCCGCCAGCGTCGATGACATCGAGATCGACGCCCGGCGCCGGCAGGCCCATCGAGCCGGGCTTTGCCTCCATCCCCTCAAACACGCCGCAGAGGATCGTCGTTTCCGTCTGGCCGTAGCCCTCGCAGATCTGGAACCCTGTCTTTGATTTCCAGATATCGATGACTTCGGGGTTCAAGGGCTCGCCGGCGCTGACGCAGTGTTTGAGCGACTTGAACCGAACGCCGTCGAGCGGCCATTTGACCAGCATGCGATACGCCGTCGGCGGCGCGCACAGCACCGTCACCGGGAAACGGGCGAGCCAGTCGAGCACGCGCTGGGGATCGACCGCGTCCGCATGCAGCGCGAAGACGCCGGCGCCGCAAAGCCAGGGGGCGAACAGCGAAGACCAGGCGCCTTTCGCCCAGCCGGTGTCGGAAATGTTCCAGACAAGATCGTCGTCACCGGCGCGAAGCCAGAATCGTCCCGTCGCTTCGTGACCGAGCGGATATCCGCAGCCATGCGCCGTCATCTTGGGATCGCCGGTCGTGCCGGACGTGAAATAGAGCAGCGCCTCATCGGTAGACGCCGTGTCGGCGCATGCGGTCAGCGGCGCGCCGTCAAAGCCTCCATAATCTGCCCAGCCGTCGCGTGCACCTTCGGCGATGATGCGCGCGCCGCGCCAGCCCGCCTCCATCGCCGCGTCGTCAAAGCGTGCAGCGAGAGCGGCGTTGGTGACGACAGCGCGCGCCTTCGTCGCCTTAAGGCGAAAGGCGATGTCTTTCTTCATCAGCTGCGTCGTGCCGGGCGACACGACGGCGCCGATCTGCAAAGCGCCGAGGACGAAGTCCCACCACGCTTTCTCTCGGGATAGAATGAGAAGAACGATGTCGCCGCGCCTGACGCCCGCGGCGGCGAGAAACGCCGCCGCGCGCCCGGCCCTTGCAGCGAGCGTTTCAAAGCCCGCGATGTCGGCCTCGCCGCTCGCCGCCGTCCAGTAGAGCGCGGGCGCGTCGGGACGCTGCGCCGCCAGCGGATGAATGACGTCGCGCACGAAATTGAATCGGTCGGCGCGACGCGGCCTGAAAGCAGCGGCGGCGGCGAGATAGGCGCTATAGCCCGTCATCGCTCAAGCATCGACGGAGCAAGCATCCAGCGCCGCCTTGGCGGCCGGGCTCGCCTGCTCATAAGCGTCCTCATCACTCGACGACGTTTCGACCAGCTTGTGAAGCTCGGCGTCGAGCGAAGCATCCTGATCGGCGAGGTCGCCAAGACAGGCGCATTGCGCGGCGACGTCGCCTTCAGTGCCCCACTCTTCAGACACGTCGAGGCAAATCGGTTCGATGTCGCCGGCGCCGGCGAAAGCAGCGCCAGTCAACGCCAAGACGCTTGCGAGCCATCTAAGAATCGACTTCACCAGCAGCTCTCCCTACGATCAGGCCTTCGCCATATTGAGAACGCGCACCTGCGTATACTCGGCAAGCCCTTCAAGGCCCTGCTCGACGCCGAGGCCTGACTGCTTGGAGCCCGCCATCGGGATGTGCGGGCCGATGGTGATATGCTGATTGATCCATACCGTGCCGGCGTCGATCTGCTCGGCGATCGCGCGCGCCCGATCAAAGTTCGACGACCACACCGAACCGCCGAGGCCGAACTGCGTCGCGTTTGCGCGCCGGACGGCGTCGTCTTCGTCTTCGAAGCGGATCAGCGGGATGACCGGCCCGAATTGCTCCTCATCGACGATGCGCGCGCCTTCTTTCACATTCTTCACGACGGCGGGGCGCAAGAAATAGCCAGGACGATCCATCGTCTCCCCACCGATCACCGTGCCGCCTTCACGCCTTGCGCTCTCAATGAGGCCCTTGACCTTCTCGAACTGCATGCGGTTCTGGAGCGGTCCGAGCCGCGCGCCCTGCTTCATGCCGTCATCAACGACGGCGTCCTTGGCGATCGCGGAGAGCGCCGCCGCCATTTCGTCATAGATCTTTCCCTGAACGTAAATGCGTTTGGCCGCGAGGCAGACCTGGCCGCAATTCAGCATGGCGGCGTCGAAGATTTTCGGCGCGACCTCCGCGACGTTCACGTCGTCGAGCACGATCATCGCGTCATTGCCGCCAAGCTCAAGCGTCAATCGCTTGAGGGTTTCAGCGCCGCTCTTCATGATCTTGCGGCCGGTTTCGACCGATCCGGTGAAGGAAACCTTCGCCACATCGGGATGGCTGGTGAGGTACGACCCAAGATCGTTTTCATCGGCGATAATGTTGACGACCCCCGCCGGCACTAGGTCCTTGATGAGGGCGCCGAGCCGAAGGGTCGTCGCCGGAGTCGTCGGCGCAGGCTTCAGCACGATCGTGTTGCCGGCGACGAGCGCCGGGCCGATCTTCCACGCTGCGAGGACAAGCGGAAAATTCCACGCGACGATGCCGACGACCACGCCGAGCGGATAGCGGCGAACCTCGACGCGCGCGGCGGCGTCATCCTGCACGACTTTGGTTTCAAGACTGAGCGTCGCATAATGGCGAAGGTAACCTTCCGCCCACGCGACTTCGCCTTGCGCCTCCGGCAGGGGCTTTCCCTGCTCGGACGTCAGGATGCGCGCGAGTTCCGCCGCATTGTCTCGGATCGCATCCGCGATCTTGACGACGACAGCCTGACGTTTCTCGATCGGCGTTTTCGACCATGCGGGAAAGGCCGCCTTCGCCGCTTTGACCGCCTCCCCCGCCTGATCGACGGAAGCGCGGGCGACGACGGCGAAGGGCTCCTCCGTCGCGGGATTGATGACGTTAAGAATATGGTCGCCGGGAACGAGCTTCCCGCCGATGAGCATCGGAAAATCAGTCATCGTCGTCCTCCAAAACAGCTCGGCGCGGGCGTCAGGCCCGCGCCGTTTTACGCCCTCAGAATGTCGCCGTCACGTTGACGCCCCAGACGCGCGGCCGTCCGTAATATTGCTCGACAAGACCAAAGAGGCCGCCGTTGGAGAGGCTCCCCGAGAGGTCGAAAGTCTGCACGAGATATTCCTCGTCGGTGATGTTCTGCACGAAGGCTCTGACGCTCCAGCGCTCGTCCGGCGCAATCCATGTCGCCGACAGGTTGCCGACGAAATAGCCGTTCTCACGCACGGCGTTGAAGTTCGTCAGCGCGAAGAAATGCTCCGACCGATAGACGCCGTCGGCCTGAAGGGCGATATTGCCGAAGCCGACTGGGAATTCGTAGCGCAAGAGCCCGTTGAGGTTCCATTTCGGGGTCTGCACCGGGCGCTGTTCGCCGCCGGGAATGAGCGCCGGCAACGTGCCGAGCGGCGTCACCGCGTCGGTGGTGACGCCCGGAATATCGCGCACCTTGGCGTCCACATAGCCGACCCCGAAATGATAATCGAGGCCGGTTGCGGGCGAGCCTTGCAGCTCGACCTCGAAGCCCTTTGTCACGCAGTCGGCGTTGAGCGTGAACGTGTCGAGGCCCAGGATCGAGAACGCCTGACAGTTCTGATAGTCGTAGTAATAGCCGGACGCATTGAGACGCGCCTTGCCGCCGGCGAAATCGATCTTGGCGCCGATCTCATAGGCGTCGAGCCGCTCCGGCGCATAGTTCAGGAATTCATCCGTAACGAAGATGGCCGTCGGCAACAGCGGCGCATTGAAGCCGCCGGACTTCACGCCGCGGTTCCAGCTCGCATAAGTGAGCACGCCGTCCGACGGCGTCCAGTTGAGCTGCACGCGCGCAGCAAAGTTGGTGTCCTTGCGGCCGCTGGCGTAGGGCGTCACGGCGTCGGCGACATCGACGATATCGGGGTCGAGCCCGCTCGTGATGTCTTCAGGGAACAACGAGATGAAGTTGTTGTAGGCGTAGTTCTTCTCTTCGTTGATGTAGCGCATGCCGCCGGTGAAGGTGAGCGTATTCGTCAACGCATAGTCGAACTGCCCGAACAGCGACCATGACTTCGTATCGAGGCTGTAGGGGTTCCTGACGCCGTTGAAGCCGGCGACGCCGACGGGCCCGAAGAGCGCCTCGAAAAGGTCCGTCGCCTTGGCGCCGTTCGAGTCATTGATGTCGATATCGAGATAATAAAGGCCCAACACCCAGTTGAACTTCTCATATTCGCCCGCAAGCCGGACTTCCTGGCTGAACTGCCGAGCGTCCGTCGTCAGGAAAAAGTTGAAGTAGTTGACAGGCGAGGCGTCGGAGTCCTCGATGTAGTCCCGCTTGACGGATTGATAATCCGAAATGCCGGTCAGCTCGACGCCGCCGAGGTTCCAGTCAAATCGTCCGGTCACTCCCCACGTCTTCGTCTCATTGCCGCCGGTGAAATCATAGTCGCCCGCATAGACGTCGCCGTCGAGATCGACATAGCCGCCGAGATCGGGGTTGGGCGCGCCGGGAGTGTAATCGCCGGTCGGAAAGATCGCCGAGGCGTACTCGAAAAAGCCGGTGCGGATATCCTGGCGTCCGAAGCGGCCGTTGAGGAGCAAGTCGAAATCATCGTTCGGCTGGAACCGCACTTGGAGGCGCCCCGCCGTCTCATTCGCGTTGTTGAGGTCGTTATCGGGATCAAGCCGGTTTTCGACATAACCGCCGCCTTGGTGCGTCGCGAGCGACAGGCGCGCGGAGAGAACATCCGACAACGGCAGATTTACCGCGCCTTGCGCTTTCACGCGCTGGAAACTGCCATAGGTGAGGCTGCCGTAGCCTTCGACGCCCTCGGTCGTCGGCTTCACCGTGATGTAATGAACGAGGCCGCCCGTCGCATTGCGCCCGAACAGCGTCCCTTGCGGTCCGCGCAGGATTTCGACGCGGTCGACGTCGAAAAGGAGGAAGCCGGCCCCCGACATCTGCGAGATATAGGTTTCATCGACATAGATCGCGACCGGGCTTTCGACATTCGAGGTGAAGTCGTTATTGGTGACGCCCCGAATCCCGATCGCGTAGTTCGCCTCGCCGTTCGGCTGCAGCGTCGCGACGCCGGGCCGCCAGCGCCGTCACCTCCTGCGCGTTCGTGTAGCCGAGCGCCTGCAGCTGCTCGCCGGAGAATGCGGTGATGGAAATGCCGACGTCTTGCGCGTTTTCCTCCCGCTTTTGCGCCGTGACGACGATTTCATCTGAAAAGACCGAGCCTTGCGCATAAGCGCCCGTCGCCGTGAGCACGCTCGCCGCCGCCGTCAGCAGGGCCCGTCTGCGCGCCCTCAAAGTCTTTCTCATAAATCCCCTCCGTTTAGATGTTTCGACCGCCCTCTTATTCGCCGCCGCCCGCCCGGGCCGCGCCCGCGAATTTCGCTGTGATTTCTTCGCGCACTCGCGACGCTTCACTGACGAGCGGCGCCTTGCGGCCGGCCGCCACATCGCCCGCCGTAAAAGGCGCGAAGGCGGCGGGCATATGCTGCGCATCGAAGGTTGCGAGCGTCCAGTTCAAAAGCTCCGCAAGCTGATCGTCCGGAAGCCCTGCATTGGCGACCCCCGGCACGCGGGTCAGATATTCGCGTCCGCCCTCTACGCCGAGAAAGCGGGCGACCTCGCCCGCCATCGCCGGCGTGCGCGCCGCGGCGGAGCCTTGCGCGTCCGCCTGATGACAGCCCTGACAATGAAGCATCCAGTTCATGCGGGCGCGCGCTTCATCGGCTACGCCCGGGAGCGGCGCCGTCGCAGCGTCAGCAAGGAACGCAGCGAGGGCGGCCGCGAGCATCATGGCGTCGGCCCCCCTTCGTCGAAGGTGACGCCGGCGCGCGCTGCGTGGACCGCATTCGGATTGACGCCGGGATGGGCGGCCTTGACGGCCGCGACTTCCGCCGCCGTGAACGGCTTGATCGGCTTCAGAGCCTTCCCGTCAGCGCCCGGCAGGGCCGCGGCGTAATTGAGAACAGCGGCGACATCGGCGTCGGTCAGGCCCGCTTGCGCCGGCATGATCCCGCGAATGGTCTTGCCGTCGACATGGACGGGCCCAATCACGCCCGCCGTCACCGTCAGGATCAGATAGGCGCGCCCGGCTTCGCTCGCCGCTGCGCCAGAAAGCCGTCCTGCAAGCCGCGGAAAGGCGCCGGGGACGCCCTGACCGCTTGCAAGGTGACAGGCTGCGCAACGCTTCCATGCAGCTCCGCCTTCATCCGCCGCGGCCGGCGCCGAGACGAGAAGTCCGGCGAGAATCGCGGCGCGCATCGTCATTTCGTTCCTTCAGGCAAGGCGACGCCGATGATGACCGCCGTCGAACACGTGTAAGCAGCTGTCGAAGTGCCGAGGCACCAGTTGATGTCGTTGTTAAGCTGCGGGCGCGTCATCGGGCGCTCGCCTTCGTTGCGATTGCAGAGGCACCGCCCGCATGCAGGTTTGCCGCAGCAGTCGTTGTAGGAAATGATGTAATTCTTGTCGTCGGCCGGATTGCGGCAGGTGCCGACCCAGGTGATCGGCGACATCTCGGCGCCCGGCGGACAGGATTTCGCGGTGCCGCCGCAGCAGCTGCACAAGAACCCGTCGATTCCGCAATACCGCCAGTAATCGCAGCTGGCCGGATCGCCGGGGTCCATCGGATCGCCGGTCGACTGCGGCGTGACGCCGTCATATCCGGACCCGGACGGCGCACCCGAAGCGCGCGCGACCGGCAACGCGGGAAAAAGCGCGCCGCCCGTGACAAGCCCGCCAAGCGTCGCCAGAGCGCCGCGCCGCGAATGGCCCCGCGCCAGCGCCCGCGCCAAGCTTTCGCCGAGCCGATCGATCTTCCTCATCCTGCGGCCCTCTGCTGATGATCATGCGCGCGCCGCGCCGCGAAATCCTGCAGCGACGCGACGCCCCGCTCTTTCGCTTCAAAAAGGCTTTCAAGATGCTCGCGGCTGTTGACGATGCCCATCGCGGCGACATGCCCGCGCTCGTCGATCAGCACCGCGTAGGGAAGCTTCGAGACGGCGAAGGCGCGCCCGAGCGCTTCGGAAAGAACATAAGGAAAGCGGTCGAACTTCTGCTCGGCGGCGTAAGCGCGGTGACGCGCTGCGTCGCCGCCGTCGCTCGCGATAACGATATCGAGCCAGCCGCGCTCGGCGTCCCCGACCGAACGCACGATGGGCGCAAGCGCCTTGCAGACAGGGCAATCGGGCGAGGTGAAAAAGAGAAGCCGGCTGCGCGCGGCGGCGCCGCCGATGGCGACGCCGACGCCGGAGAGTGATTCGACATTCAGCATCGGCGCGGGATCGCCGATCTTCAGTCTTTGATTGACCGCCAGCGCGCCCGCGGGCGCGATGCGCTCATGAAGAACGCCGATCTGCCGCGCGAGCGCAAAGCACATCACCGCGAGGCCCGCCACCAAAATGAGCAGCAAAATCTGCGATGCGACAAGCGCCTCAATCATCGCACGCCCCCTTCACGCCGCGCCCGCGTCGCGACGGCGAATACCGTCTCAAATCCCGCATAGAGCGCCGCCGCGGCGGCGGCGAAAACAGCGATTGAGACGACGTCCAGAAAATTGAGCGCGCGCGGGGCGACAGGCGCAGCGGCCGTCAGCGCCGCCAACGCCAGAACGGCGCTGCGAATGACATGGCTCGGCGAAATCCCCTCGCCGCGGCGCCCAAAGACGCACCCGCAGTCAATGTTTCGCCGGCCGAGCGCCAGGTTGAACGCGATCGCCGCTCCGTAAGCGGAGAAAAGCGCCGCCGCGGCGAGCCCCGCCTCGAACCTCGACGCCGGCGCAAGAAGGCCCGCCGCGATGACCGCCTCAAGACCGATGAGCGCAGGCGCGAGGAACGATCCCGCGCGTTCCGGAAGAAGCCGATAGGCGTCAATCGTCGCGGCGAAGCGTCTGAAATCGCGCGCATGATGACCCGCCGACGCCGCGAGCAGCCCCGCGAGCGGCAGCGCCAAAGCGAAAGACAGGGCGGGTTCGATCTGCATCGCGCTGCTCACTTTGAGGCGAAGGCGGCGAAGGGAGTCATCACGATCTGTCCCCCGATGCGGCGCACCCATTGACCGGTGTTCGCCTTATAGACATCGAAGCTGAAATCAGGACGCGCGGCGACCAGCAAGGGATCGGCGCCTGCGGTAACTTCAATGATGCTCGCATCCGCCCGAAGCTTCAGGCGATTGAGCAAGGTTTTCGATTTTGGATCGATCACCCAGACCTCATCGCCGCCGGTGTCGTGATCATCGGGATTTTCCGTCGCGCGCATGATGACATAGAGCCGGCCGGCGTCATCATGCGCCGTCAGCTGCCAGCCTGACGGCAGACGCTTTTCCTCATGGTCGACATTATCTCCACCGCCCGTAATTCCTTTGAGGAAGCTCTTCTTTTTTCTCGCTTCGACCGTCGGTGCGGGGATCGCCCACGCCTCGCCCGGAACGGCTTCCGGACCGGACAGATCAATCGGCTGGATCTTGCCGGAATAGGTTGGGAAATAGGCGATGTTCCCGATGATCGCGGGGCGCGTGAACATCGGATCGTTGTCGATGTCGGAGAACGGCGCGCTCATTGTCTGAGCGACGAACCGCCCGTTGGCGTCAAGCTTTGTGGACGCGACGCCGCCGTTGCCGCACAGGCTCGCAAATCCCGTCGGGCGCAGAGCAAACGCATGGACGCAGCCCGGGATGTCGACCTCCCCCGCAATGCCCCGATTGACGAGATCGACGACGGTGATCGAAGCCGCCGGCGTGAAGTTATAGACGAAGGCGAAACGCTCATCCGCTGAAAGCTGGAAGGCGCCGGCTTCCGTCAGCACTTGCGCGCGTTTGGCGCCGGGAAGAATGATCTCGCCCTTCGGCGTCAGGCTCGACTTGTCGTAGATCGTGAGAACGTCGGTGCGCTCGCCGCGCTGGCCGCGGGCATAAAAAGTTTCGGCGACATAAAGCTCCGGCCGCGTCTTCGCGGCGGCGAAGAACCCGAATTGCGCCGCGCCGACGGAACCCTTGTGGTGGTCGGCCGTCGCGCCGACGTCGGCGATGACGACCTTGCCGCTCTCCATTCCAAAAAAATTCGGGTCGATGAGAAAGACATAAGAGTCCGGATACTGCGCCGGCAGCGCGCCGACCGCCGGCGTCGGTTCGACCGGCAGTTCCGCCGCCGCGGCGCCAAGCGCAAGCGCTGCGCCAATCGCAGCCCCGAGAACGCCATTAAGGGCTGTGATCTTCTTCATTGCGCCCATCCCATCGCAACGGGCGATCGCCCGACAGCGACCGTTTCTAGGACTTACGTCCTAGAACAGCAATGTGACGCGTTCCCGACGGAGCGTCAAGCGCCGTCGCGCCGCCTATTCAGCAGCCCCTTTGGCCGTCGCCGCCCGCCGCTCCGCGGTTGCAGCGAGCTTCAGGCCGCGAACGGCGCGCGCATCGATCGTCCGAACGAGACTGAGAAAACTGTAGACGGCGATATTGGCGATCGCCGGACCATCAGCGGCGCGGTCGCGCTTGTATCCGATGAACATCGTGTGCCCCTCGATCGAGGCTGAAATGAACAAGGCGAGCAACGCCCTGTCCTTCTTGGACAGATCGGGGCGAATCGCGGCGATGACCCGGGCGAAGGCGTTTCGCTCGATGTCGTAGACATAGTTCATTTCTCGCGCCGCAACGGGATCGTGCGCCGCAAGCCCCCAGAGCGCGGGGAAAAACCCGGTCGTTTCCTTCGTCGAGAGGTCGCCGACGACGAACCGGATCATGTCCTCGAGCCGCTCCTCCGGGGAGCGCTCGACGTCTTCGACGATGCGGTCGAAATCCTCGACATAGCCCTGAATGACGGCCTCCAGCAGGTCATGGAGGAGATCGTCCCGCCTTGCGTAGTAATAGGAAAGATTGCCGACCGTCATGCCGGCGCGCTTGGCGACATTGCGCATGGTGAGGCTCGGGTAACCTTCTTCGACCAGCACGTCGCGCGCGGCCTCAAGAATCGCCGCCGCCGTCTCCTGCCCGCGGGCGGAAGCGGAATTGTCACGTTTTTGAGGACGCAGTTTTCGCATGGCGAAAGGTTACCGATCTGAAAGGCGAAGGCAATCCGGCCCCCAATCAAAAGCGCGTCATTCGTATACGGACTGAAAGCGATGGTGCGGGCGGAGGGACTCGAACCCTCACGGGCTTTCGCCCAACGGATTTTAAGTCCGTTGCGTCTACCGGTTCCGCCACGCCCGCGCGGGGAGACGGCGATTAGCATCGTCCGCGGTCGCGGCAAAGCGCCGGGGCGCCCTTGCCAGCGCCCGGAACCCCGCGTAACCGGAACGCGCCGCCCGGTTCCCGTCCCTTCGCGCCATGTTTCGCGCCGTCTCCGCCATCATTTCGCTGCTCCTCGCCGCTGCGATCCTGCTCGCCGGCAACGGGCTTCAGGGCACCCTCCTCGCGGTCCGCGCCAATCTCGAGGGATTTCCGACCGCGCTGATCGGCGTCCTCATGTCCGCCTATTTCGCGGGCTTCATTCTCGGCTGCCGATTCAATCCGGGCTTCATCAAGTCCGTCGGGCATATCCGTACCTTCGTCGCGCTCGCCTCGATCGCTTCGGCCGCGGCGCTTGTGCATCCCATCGTCATCGACGTGCCGACCTGGGCGGCGCTTCGCGGCGTGACCGGGTTCTGCTTCGCCGGCCTCATCATGATCATCGAAAGCTGGATCAACGAACGCGCGACTAACGCCAATCGCGGGCGCATTCTTTCAGTTTACCGCGTCATCGACCTGACAGCGACGATGACCGGCAATGCGCTTCTTGCAACAGCCGACCCGGCGGACTTCCCGCTCTTCGCCACCGTTTCGATCCTGATGTCGCTGGCGCTGGTGCCGATCGCGCTGACGCGCAGCGACGCCCCGAAACCGATCGCGACGGCGCGCCTCGACGTCCGCAAGCTCTTCCGCGTGTCGCCTGTCGCCGCCGTCGGCGCGCCGATGATCGGCCTCGCAAACGCGGCCTTCTGGGGGGTCGGCGCGGTCTACGCGCAGCAGCTCGGCTACGGCAAGGAAATCATCGCCGGTTTCATCAGCGCCGTCATCATCGGCGGCGCCCTGCTGCAATGGCCGCTCGGCTGGCTGTCCGACCAGATCGACCGGCGCAAGGTGATGGCGGGATCAGCCCTGCTCGGCGCGGCGAGCGCGGCGGCGCTGTCTCAGCTTGGCGACGCCGGGCCGCTGTTGCTGCTCGTCCTCGGCGGCCTTGTCGGCGCCTTCATGATACCGATGTTCGGTCTTGCGGCTGCGCATGCAAACGACCTTGCAGACCCCGGCGCGGCGGTCGAGACGAATGGCGGCCTTCTTCTTCTGCACGGATGCGGATCCGTTGTCGGGGCGACGCTCGGCGCGATCATGATGTCGGCGTTCGGTCCGCCGTTCCTTTTTGTCTATATCGCCGCGATCTATGTCATCCTCGGCGGGTTCTGCCTCGTCCGCGTGCTGTGGAAACAGGGGCGCATCCCTGAGCAGAAGACGCCGTTCACGCCGGCGCCGAACATCGCGAGCCCCACCGTCTTCGAGATCGGCGCTGAAAAGCCGGAGGAAGAACCGGCGCGGGCGATAGGCTGAGCCTTAGTGAAGCGCGCCCCCAGCGCTGAACACGCCGCGGCGTTCGAGCGCGCGGCGTAAGGGGTCGAGCGCAACGCCATAGGAGCGCGACGGCGCGATTGACGCCCCGTCGATCGGCGACCGCAAGCGGCGCACGCTTTCGACCGGCGCGAGACGCTCCGTCTCATGGAAGCGGTCGCAAGCGGGATCAGGCGACAAGCCGATGAACTTCAACAGGCGCTTCGTCTCGCGCCGCGGATCCGCGACAAGCGCTTCATAGGAGACATCCAGCGCTTCGCCGCCGATGCGTTCGCGCCAGACCTCGCGCGTCGCCCGGTAGGCGGCAAACCACTCGGCGATCTCCTCGAAATCAAAACTCCAGGGATGCGTCTGATAATTGACGCGAAACGTCGACCAGGCGGATTCGACGGGGTCGCGATCGACGAAGATGAACTTGGCGTTAGGCAGCATCAGGCGGATGACGCCTGCGAAAGGCAAAATGCTCGGACCGCGATAGACCGTATAAAGACGATCACGGTGGAGTTCCTTCGAAAACGTCTCGAAATTCCGACCGAGGCCGAGCCAGGGCTTGCGACCCTCCTCCGCCAGCCTGACCACGTCATTGACGAAGAGCGGCCGCAGGTCCGACAGCGGCCACGTCGTCATGCGCACGACGCCCGACTCGCCGGCGCCGTAAACGCGCGGGTGACTCGCCAGAATCTGCTCGACGAGCGCTGTCCCGGACCGCGTCGGGCCGAAAACGAAAATCGCCCCGCTCGACTGGGCGCCCTCCCCGACAAATCGGTCGAAGAACTCCGGCTGGAAGGCGTCGACGGCGTTTCTCATGAGCCCAAGAACACGGTTCATGTCGTGTGAGAGCTCTGACCGCCGCAACGCCGCGCCTTCAACATAGTTCGCGAAGGCGCGCGGCTTGTCATCGACCGAATCGAAAGCGGCTGCGGCGGCGTAATGAGCGGAAGCGCGCGCGGACGAGGGCAGCGCGGCCGATCGTTCGGGCAAGCTCGCGATAAAGTCGATGTCGGGATCGCCGGCGTGAAGCGGTTTCAGCCGCGCGATCGCGTCCCATGCCGGCGTGAGCGATTGATCGAGCGCGAAAGCGCGTTTCAGTTCATAGATCGCCTGATCGATGGCGCCGAATTGCGCCCGGATGACGCCGGCTGCGAACCAGGCCTGCGGCCGATCGGCGAAACGGCGGACAAGCAGTTCGATCGAATTCTTGGCGAACTCTTCATCGCGCGCTGCAGCGCATATGCCGGCGGCCAGCGTCAGCGGCTCGAATCCGTCCGGGTCTTCCATGCGCCAGCGCAGCGCCGCCAGCCGCGCGCTCGTCAGATCGCTGAGATTCATTGCGGCGTTGGCGATGGCGCTCCACTCCGCGCCGCGCCTTGCATCCGCGTCACGGCACAATGAACGGGTGTAGTCGACCGCCTCGGCGTAGCGGCCTTTTTGATAAAGCGCGCGAATGCGATCCGGTGCGTCAGACATGGCTCAACACTCGACGACGTTGACGGCGAGACCCCCTTCGCTCGTCTCCTTGTATTTGCGCGACATGTCCATTCCCGTCTGGCGCATGGTCTCGATCACCTGATCGAGCGAAACCTTGTGATGTTCCGACGCGCGCAGCGCGAGTCGGGCGGCGTTGACGGCCTTCACCGCGCCGATGGCGTTCCGCTCGATGCAGGGGATCTGCACCAGACCGCCGACGGGATCGCAAGTGAGGCCGAGATTGTGCTCCATGCCGATTTCGGCCGCATGTTCGACCTGTTCCGGCGTCCCGCCCCAGACGGCGGCGAGGCCGCCGGCCGCCATTGAGCACGCGACGCCGACTTCGCCCTGACAGCCCATCTCCGCGCCCGAAATCGACGCGCGCTGCTTGTAAAGCATGCCGACGCCTGCCGCAGTGATCAGAAAGCGGCGGACATGGTCAGAGTTCGGTTTGCCGTCGTCCTCGCAATAATGCCGGATGACGGCGGGAATGATTCCCGCCGCGCCGTTCGTCGGCGCCGTTACGACGCGCCCGCCGGCTGCGTTTTCTTCATTGACCGCCATTGCGTAGACATTGAGCCAGTCGAAGAGCTGTTCGCGCTCATTGGCGTGCGGCGCCTCCAGAAGCTTTGCATAAAGCGCAGGTGCTCGCCGGCGCACCGAAAGACCGCCTGGCAAGACGCCGCCCGTCCTCAGGCCGCGCTCGATGCAGTCGCGCATCGCCTTCCAGATGCGGTCGATCCCGTCAAAAGTCTCCTGCCGCGGCCGGATCGCATCTTCATTGCGCAGGATCAGTTCTTCGATTGAAAGGTTTTCTCGTCGGCAATGCGCGAGCAAGTCAGCGGCCGAGCCGAAATCATAGGGCGCCCGTCGCCCGGTGCTGATGCGGTCGTCCTGCGCCGGCGTCGTCAATTGCTTCGCGCTCGCGATGAAGCCGCCGCCGACGGAATAGAACGTCTGTTCGAAAAGGCAGGCGCCGGACGAACCAAAGAGCGAAAGCCGCATCTCGTTGGGGTGCAGCGACGGAACAATATCGCCGCGAAGGTCGATGTCCTTTGCGGGGTCGAAGGGTATTTCCGGCCCGTTCGCCAGTCTCAGCCGTTTATCCGCGCGCACGCGCTTGACCGCGGCCTCAGCCTCATCCGGGTCCGTCTCATCGGGAAGAAATCCCAGAAGCCCGAGGATCGCCGCCTTGTCAGTTCCGTGTCCGACGCCGGTCAGCGCGAGCGACCCATGCAGCGAAACATGCGCGCGCGCCGCCTGCGCGATCACGCCCGCCTCGCGCGCTTCAGCGAGGAAGCGCGCCGCGATCCGCATCGGCCCGACCGTATGCGAACTCGACGGGCCGATTCCGATCTTGAAGATATCGAAAACGCTGAGCATCGCGCCCTAATCGTCCGCCGGGCGCGAACTTGCAAGATAGGCCGTCGCTGCGCCGCGGTCGTATAGCGACGCCGAACGTGCGCGATTGAGTTCGAAGGAAAGTCGCAGCGCCTCAAATTCCGCTTCCCCGATCCGCACTCGCGCGCCCTTCGGCGCTGACGGCGCAATGGCGCGCGCGCCGGCGATGAGACGCGAGAGCGCTTCGAGCTCGGCGCGCGCGGCCGGCGAATTCGGATAGCGTTCCGCAATGCGGCCGAGTTCGCTCTGCGCCGACAGAAGCGCGAAATCAGCGACCGCTTCATCGCCGCGCAGGAGCGCCGCATCCGCGACGGCGAGCGCGCGCGAGGCATGGCGCATGTCGCGGCGCGGGGTGAGTTTGACGACGTCGTCGTCGCATGCCGAAGACTTCAGCGCCGAAACATAAGCGACAAGGCCGTCCAGCACTTTTTGCGGGGGCTGCTTGCCTTGGAATTCGTCGACGATCGCGCTCGAAATGAAGGCGTCGACGCCGTGGGCGTCCTCGGCGCGCGCGGCGCGATCGTTCAGGTCGGGAATGGGTTTGGCGTTGAGCGACCCGTCTTCCCGGACCGCGCTGAAGAGCGAAGAGGTCACATCGGCGGTCCCGGGCGCCGAAGAAAGACCTTCGACATAAAAGTCGGAATTGCTTCGGCCGTTCACATGACAGGCGCTGCAGGACAGCCGGCCCCGCGCCGCCTGTCCGCCGAGCAGAAAGGGGCTTCTGAACGCGACGCGTCCGATTTCGACGCTGTATCGCGCTTCCTTCTCCTGGGGGCGCGCGAGGCACTCGGCAGGCGCCGTCGTCAGGAATGAGACGAGATCGGCCTCCGGCGAAAGCCAGGCCGCCTCGCTGATCAAAGAGGTCTGCGCCGCCGCCGGCGCGGCGACAAGCAACATGAAGGCTGCGATCGCACCGCACGCGTTCATTTTTCAGCCCGCCGGTCGGAGGCTCTGAGGTCGATCAATCGCGCCAGATCCTCGCGCTCCGCACAGCCGAAGGCGCAAAGCCGGTCAAGCTTCGCCAGCTGGCGCCGCGCCGAGGCGAGATCGCCGGATTCGACATGAAGTTCGCCCAGATATTCGTTCGCGCCGAGGTGATCGGGACTGATCGCCAGCGCCTGCGCGTAGAACGACTTCGCGATGTCGAACCGGCCCAGCTTTCGGTTCGCATAGCCGAGATAATTGAGCACGTCGGGGTGAGGGCCGATCGCAGCCTGCGCGCCAAGCAGCGATGCGATCGCATCCTCGTAGCGCGCTTCGTTGATCAGCCGCACCGCCGCTGCATATTGCTTGGCGCCATCGGCTTGGGGCGTGAACAGCAAGGACTGCCGTCCGCCGCGGTCGTCAGGATCGTTTGCCTCATTTGCCGGCGTCTCCGCCTCGGGCGCAGGCGTTTCCGAAACCGTTCCCTCGGGCGTTTCGCCGACTTTGGGCCTTAGAGCGTCATCGATGCGCTGAAGCGCGACATCAAGGCGAGCGCGGAACGGCTCGTCGCACGCATTTGCTTCAGCCGCACATTCAGCCTTCAGCCCTTCGATCGCGGCGCGCTGCGCACGCGCCTCATCGGGCTCGCCGAGGTCGATTGAGATCAGCGCGAGCTTTTCGCGGGCCTCGACGAAATTGCCGCGCTCCTTGATGGCGCGCTCAAGATAGCGAACCGCCTGTTTCGATTTCCCGAGGCCCGATTTGGCGAGCGCCATGTAGTAGTTCGCCTCGGCATTCTTCGGCGCGACGGAAAGAACATCGGCGAACCTGTCCTCGGCGGTGTTGTAATCTTTCGCCTGCAAAGCGGCGACGCCTTCCTGGTACGCCTTCGCCGGATCAACGCGCGGCCCGCTCGTTGAGGGGAGCCCCCCGCCCCCGCCGCCGGGCGCAGCGATGGCGGGAACGACGCCGCCGGCAGCAGCCATGACGACGAGGATCAGAAGCGTCTTTTTCATGCAGCACCCCGGCTTACCTTGCGCCAGTCTAGCGCGCCCGGCCCGTGCGCGTCACCGCCCGGCGCGCTCGCCCGGTTGCGGCTCGAAACCCAGCGCCCGCATCGCCGCCGAAACGCTCGCAATTGCAGCATCAGCGGCGCTTTCGTTCTCCGACCGGGCGACGATGGTCACGCCCTTGACGTCGCCATCGATGGGATAGCTCCCGATCGCGACGCCGCGAAGCGCTGACTGGATCGCGAGGAGCTGCTCGGCGAGCCGTGATTCAGGAAGTCCCATCGCCGTGACGGCGCGCGCATGGATGAAAACCCCTCGTTCAAGCGCAGCCTCGACGGCGCCGAGCATCCCCTGAAAGATCGACGGGACGCCGGCCATGACGAAGACATTCTCGATCCTGACGCCCGGAGCCCCGCTTACAGGATTCGGGATGATCTCGGCCCCGGCCGGCATCAGCGCCATCCGGCGCCGCGGCGGCGTCACGGGTTCGCCCTTGGCTTCATACCAGGCGCGAATAAGCCGGATCGCATCGGGGTGCTCGACGATCTCGCGGCCGAACGCCTTCGCCACCGCTTCATAAGTGATGTCGTCATGCGTCGGCCCGATGCCGCCGGAAGTGAAACAATAATCGTACCGTGTACGGAGGGCGTTCAACGCTTCGACGATCGCCGATTCGTCGTCCGCGACGATGCGCGCTTCCTTGAGCGAAATCGCGCGTTCGCCGAGCCAGCCGGCGAGGAAATGAATATTCGCGTCGCGCGTGCGTCCGGAAAGAAGCTCGTCTCCGATCGCAAGGATTGCGGCGGTTTTGGCCGGCATTTTTTTCCCTTTGTTATCCGGGTCCGAGGATCTAGCGAATTCGTCGCGAGCGGGAAACGGCCCGCCGCAGCTTGGCCCGGCGGGGATTTGCCGGCGCGCTATCGGCTGTTTAGGCTCAGTCAAGGCAAAGCGAGGGAGCCTGACATGATCAGAATGCTGACAGCGGTCGTCGCCCTGGCCGGGGCGGCGCAAGCGGCGGACGCGCCGAAGCGTTATCCCGCCGAGGTCTTCTTCAATACGACCGACTATTTCGCCGCCGGCGCTGTCACCGCGTTTTCACCGGACAGCTCGAAACTGTTGATTTCGTCGAATGCGACCGGCGTTTTCAACGCCTATGCCCTAGACGTCAAAACCGGCGCGCAGGCGCCGCTGACCAGCTCGGCGACGGACGCAACCTTCGCAGTCGGGTATTTCCCGAAGGATGAGCGAATCCTTTTCACCGCCGACAAGGGCGGCGACGAACTCAATCATCTCTTCGTTCGCGAGCTTGACGGAACGGTCAAGGACTTGACGCCGGGCGACAATCTCAAAGCGATCTTCGGCGGCTGGATCGGCGACGGCGAGGCCTTCTTCGCTTTCACCAATGAACGCGACGCGCGCTTCTTCGACCTTTATCGTTACGACAGCGCCGATTACTCGCGCACCCTTGTCTTCAAGAACGACACCGGCTTCAGCATCGATGCGACGAATAGGCAAGGAACGCGCGCGGCGGCCGTCAAGGAGCGCACTTCCGCCGACAATAATATTTTCCTAATCGACCTGACGGCGCCCGAAGCTGAGCCGCTGCTCGTCACGCCGCATGAAGGCAATATTTCGCATTCCGTTCACGATTTCACGGCCGATGGGACAAAGCTCGTGTTCGGCACCGATGAGCATGGCGAATTCGCGCAAGCCTGGACCTTCGACATCGCAAGCGGCGAGAAGGCTCCGCTGATCGAAGCGGCGTGGGACGTCATGTACGTGCTCTATTCGCCTTCTGGACGCTATCGCGTCAGCGCGACAAATGAAGATGCGTCGACCGTCGTCTCGATCGTCGACCAGAAGTCAGGCAAGGCCGTTGCGATGCCAAAAGGCCTTCCCGCCGGCGACATCAACGGCGTGCGCTTTTCGCGCGACGAAAAGTCCGTCGCCTTCATGCTCAATTCCGATGTGTCGCCGTCAAACGTCATCACAATCGATCTGAAGAAGAAGAAATTCAAGCAATGGACGCAGGCGCTCAATCCGGCGATCGACCCCGGCGATCTCGTTGAGAACGACGTTGTCCGCTACAGGAGCTTCGACGGGCTCGAGATTCCGTCAATTCTTTATAAGCCGAAGGGCGCCAGCGCTTCGAACCCGGCGCCCGCGGTCGTGCTCGTCCATGGCGGTCCGGGCGGACAGACGCGCGCAGGCTACTCCGCAATGGTGCAGCACCTCGTCAATCACGGCTACGCGGTGCTCGGCGCCAATAATCGCGGATCGTCCGGCTACGGCAAGACCTTCTTCCATATGGACGACCGAAAGCATGGCGACGTCGACTTGAAGGACATCGTCTGGGGGCGGAAGTACCTTGAGACGCTGGACTGGGTCGACAAAGACGACATCGCGATCATGGGCGGCAGCTATGGCGGCTACATGGTCGCCGCGGCGCTCGCCTTCGAGCCCGACGCTTTCGACGCCGGCATCAACATCTTCGGCGTGACGAATTGGGTCCGTACGCTGACGTCGATCCCGCCCTGGTGGGAAGCGTTCAAAGAAGCGCTCTACGATGAAATGGGCGATCCGGCGACCGACGGCGAGCGCCACCGCGCGATCTCACCGCTCTTCCACGCGGGCAAGATCAAGAAGCCGCTGCTCGTCGTTCAAGGCGCCAACGATCCGCGCGTCTTGCAGGTCGAGAGCGACGAACTGGTCGCCGCGGTCCGCAAAAACGGCGTGCCGGTCGAATATCTTCTGTTCCCTGACGAAGGACACGGCTTTCTGAGGCGCGAAAACCGGATCAGCGCGTCTGAGGCCTACGTCAAGTTCCTCGACACTTACCTCAAAGGGGCCAAGTAGCGCTCGCGCCGCTCACTCCCGCGAAAAGACGCCGCCGCTCTCCATGTAAGAGCGGCGGTTGAATTTCGCCGGCGTCCGGCCGTCTCAGCGTTTGGCGAGCAGATCCCGGATCTCTGTGAGAAGAACCTGCTCCTTCGTCGGCCCCGAAGGCGCGGCGGGGGCGACTTCCTGCTTCTTCTTAAGGGTGTTCATCGCCTTGATGAGCATGAACAGCGCCCAGGCGACGATCAGGAATGAGATGCCGGCGTTGATGAACTTGCCGTAATTGATGGCGACCGCGGCGACGTCGCCCTCCGCCGGCTTCAGCACCAGCGACAGCTTGGAGAAGTCAATGCCGCCGATCGCAAGGCCGATGGGCGGCATGATGATGTCGTTGACGAGGCTGTTGACGATGGTGCCGAAGGCGCCGCCCATGATGATGCCGACGGCCATGTCGACCATGTTGCCTTTAACGGCGAATTCCTGAAATTCCTTGATAATGCCCATGTGAGCCTGCTCCGTAAGTTTAAGCGCCCGCCCTTGTTGCGCGCCGAAATCGTTTTCCTAATCCGATTTGCAGACCGTTCAAGCCCTGATAGTCCGTAGGGGGATAAACCCTGCCTTATTTGCAGGCTTCCTTCGCGCGGTCGAGCGCGGCGGAGACGCCGCTGAGCGAGAAAATGTAATTCGTCGCCGTTCCGCGCCCCGACGTTGCCGAGACGCGCATGTCGGCCCCCGACCGCATGGCCGCGACGAGAGCCTGTTCGGCGGCGGCGCTTTCGATGAACGATTCGTTATCGGAGACGTACATGTCCCACTTCTCCGAGCCGACGCGGACCGACGGCGCCGGCGTCTCTTTCAGATTGTATCCGGCGCGAAAGCTCGGCTGATTCGACGCGGCCCCGGATTTCCAGGTCGCGACCATGAAGAAGATTTCGCCATGGTTGACCGATTTCGGCGCCTTGTCCTTGGCTTCAGCGACCGCAAAGCAGACGCGATCATTGCCGGTGTCCTGGACCATCACCGTCCAGTCCTTGAAAACTGCGACGGACTGCGGGTCCGCGGCCATGGCCGGGGCCGGGGCGAAAGCTGCCGAAGCCGCGCCGAAAAAGGTCGCCGGGATGATCCAAAACGCGCCGCCGTCACCGCCCATGTCCTGTCCTCCAAACTCACGCATGCGTCTTCAGCGGGATCTGTTTAAGCGCGATTTGCGGCGAAAGTAGAGAGTTTTCGCATGAATTGCGCCAGTGGCTCCGATACGCCATAAGGCCCCCGTTTCTCGACCTTTTTGAAAGCGGAGGCGGCCAGTGATCCCGGGACGTGACAGCCTGAAAACCAAGACGACGTTGAAGGCGGGCGGCAAGTCCTATGCGATCTACAGCCTGAAGGCGGCGGAGCGACACGTCGGCGACCTCTCGCGCCTTCCCTGTTCGCTCAAGGTGCTGCTTGAGAACCTCCTGCGCTTTGAGGACGGCCGCTCGGTGTCGGTTGACGACATCAAAGCGTTCGGCGACTGGCTGAAAACCGGGTCGAGCGAGCGCGAGATCGCCTATCGACCGGCGCGGGTCCTTATGCAGGACTTCACCGGCGTCCCGGCCGTCGTCGATCTCGCCGCCATGCGCGACGCCATGAAAGCGCTCGGCCAGGATCCTGAGAAGATCAATCCGCTCGCGCCCGTCGATCTCGTGATCGACCATTCGGTGATGGTCGATTATTTCGGCGGCCCGAACGCTTTCCAGAAAAACGTAGCCCGTGAGTATGAGCGCAACGGCGAGCGCTACCAGTTCCTGAAATGGGGCCAGGGCGCCTTTGACAATTTTCGCGTCGTGCCGCCGGGCACGGGCATCTGCCACCAGGTCAATCTCGAATATCTGGCGCAGACGGTCTGGACCGCCGACTATAAGGGCGAGACCTACGCTTATCCCGACACGCTGGTCGGCACGGACAGCCACACGACGATGGTCAACGGCCTCTCCGTTCTCGGCTGGGGCGTCGGCGGCATCGAGGCGGAAGCCGCCATGCTGGGTCAGCCGGTGTCGATGCTGATCCCTGAAGTCATCGGCATGCGCCTTACGGGCAAGCTGCCGGAGGGTTCGACGGCGACGGACCTCGTCCTCACCGTGACGCAGATGTTGCGCAAGAAGGGCGTTGTCGGAAAGTTCGTGGAATTCTTCGGCCCCGGCCTCGATCACCTTGCACTGGAAGATCAGGCGACGATCGCCAACATGGCGCCGGAATACGGCGCAACCTGCGGGTTCTTCCCCGTCACCGCGGAAACGCTGCGCTATCTGAAAGCGACCGGCCGTACGGCCGATCGCGTCTCGCTCGTCGAAGCTTATTCGAAGGAACAAGGCCTCTGGCGCGACGCCTCGACGCCGGAGCCGAAATTTACGGACACGCTGGAGCTTGATCTCGGATCGGTGACGCCCTCGCTCGCGGGGCCGAAGCGTCCGCAGGACCGCGTGCTGCTGAAAGACGCGCCCGCGTCCTTCGCCGCGGCGCTTGAGAAAGAATACGGCCAGCCAGGCGCGCTGAAGAAGCGCGTCGCGGTGAAGGGCGAAAAATTCGACGTCGGCAACGGCGACGTCGTGATCGCGGCGATCACCTCCTGCACCAACACTTCGAACCCGTCGGTGCTGGTCGCCGCGGGGCTTGTCGCGCGCAACGCCCGGCGCCGCGGCCTCAAGACGAAGCCCTGGGTCAAGACCTCGCTCGCGCCCGGAAGCCAGGTCGTGACGGATTATTTGAAGGCCGCCGGTCTGCAGGACGATCTCGACGCGCTCGGCTTCAATCTCGTCGGCTACGGCTGCACGACCTGCATCGGCAATTCGGGTCCGCTTCCCGAAGCGATCAGCGCCGCGGTCAAGGAGAACAACCTCGCGGTCTGTTCGGTGCTTTCGGGCAACCGCAACTTCGAAGGCCGCGTCTCGCCGGACGCGCGTGCGAACTATCTCGCCTCGCCGCCGCTGGTCGTCGCCTATGCAATCGCCGGATCGCTTAACATCAATCTCACTTCCGAGCCGCTCGGCAAGGACGATCAGGGCAAGGATGTGCACCTGAAGGACATCTGGCCGACGAACCGCGAGATAGCCGACGTCGTGCGCGAACATGTGACGGCGAAAATGTTCGCGACCCGCTACGCCGATGTGTTCAAGGGCGACGCCGAATGGCGCAAAATCGACGGCGGCGACGGACAGACCTATCGCTGGCCGAAGTCGACCTATGTCGCGAACCCGCCCTATTTCGAGGGCATGACGATGACGCCGAAGCCGATTGAGCCTGTCGTCGGCGCCCGCATCCTCGCGCTCTTCGGCGACTCGATCACCACCGATCACATTTCCCCCGCCGGCGACATCAATGAAAACAGCCCTGCAGGCCGATACCTGAAGGAGCGCCAGGTTCCGGTCAGCGAGTTCAATTCCTACGGTTCACGCCGCGGCAACCACGAAGTGATGATGCGCGGAACCTTCGCCAATATCCGTATCAAGAACCAGATGCTCGACGGCGTCGAAGGCGGACTGACGCGGCACGTGCCGTCCGGCGCGCAAATGTCGATCTATGACGCCGCGATGAAATACAAGGCCGAAGGAACGCCGCTCGTCGTCTTCGCAGGCAAGGAATACGGCACCGGATCGTCGCGCGACTGGGCCGCGAAGGGAACCGTCCTTCTCGGCGTTCGCGCCGTCGTTGCGGAGAGCTTCGAGCGCATCCACCGCTCGAATCTCATCGGCATGGGCGTCCTGCCGCTGCAGTTCAAAGAGGGCGACAGCTGGCGCTCGCTCGGGCTCAAGGGCGACGAGACGATCACCGTTCACGACGTCGACAAGCTGACGCCGCGCTCCGAAGCGAAGGTGACGATCGCCGGCGCCGACGGAAAGGCCCGCGACATATCCGTTCTGGTGCGGATCGATACCGCCGACGAACTCGACTACTATAAGCATGGCGGCATCCTTCAATATGTGGTGCGCCAACTCGCGGCCGCCTGAGATGCAACCCAAGATTGCTGGCGCAGGCGCGTGCTCTGCCTAAAGTCCTGCAACCCCGAGTCGCATTCCGCGGCGGGGATGCGGGGATCGGGTGGGGGAGCGCTGGCGAGGCCTGATCGTGGCGGCGGTCGCGGCTTTGGTCGCGGCCCCGGCGACGGCAAGCCCATGGAACCGGAGCGACGGCGATATCTTTGTCGCCAACCGCCTCGATTATTTCCGGTCGTCGACCGACGTCAGCACCTACGCGCGGCTCGATTCTGACGCCTATTTCGAATGGGGCGTCACCGACCGTTGGATGGCCGGGGGCAAGGCGGTCTTCGGGACCGCTTTCATCGCAGACGCGACAGGCGCGCGAACCGTCAGCGGCTTCGGCGAGTCCGACGTGTTTCTACAGCGCCAGCTTCAGCGCGGCCAACATTCAGCGACCGCGTTGCGCCTCGCCGGCGTATGGTCCGGCGACGTCACCGACGGCGCGAGACCCGGCGAACAGGCCGGCGGTTTCGACATCGACCTGCGCGCGCTCCACGGCCGCGACATCATTCTGAAGCCCTTCAAAGTCTTCGTCGCCGCCGAGGCCGGTTATCGTCACCGCCTTTCCGGCGCGAGCGATCAGGCGCGCGCTGAGCTCCTCATCGGCATCGAGCCTTCGCGACGTTTTCTCATCCTGCTCGAAGCGCAGTCGATCATCTCCATCCGCAACAACGCGCCGGGCTTCGACGATTTCGATCTCTTCAAGGCGCAGGGCTCGCTCGTCTGGCGCGCGACTGGCCGCTGGTCGCTGGTCGCCGGCGCGCGAACCGAATTCGGCGCCCGAAACATCATACCCGGCGACGCCTTCCTCCTCGGCTTCTGGACGGAGTTCTGATGAAGGCGTCGGATGAGGATTGCGAGCGCGGCGGCCCGGCGCGGTTCGAACGCCTTCGAACCTATTGCCGGGAGGGGCGCGCGCCATGGCGGCGCGACGGAGACCGGCTGATCTTTCTGACGACACGCGAGACGGATCTGTCGCCCGACATTACGCTGTCGCCGCATGCCTTTGCAGAGCGGCTTCGGAAACATTTCTCCGGTCAACTCACATCTGAGGCGACGGAAAGCCTTTTCATCAGGTCGCCGGCGGACAGCGCAAAGCGTGTTCTGGCGAAGTCGCAGAAAACGCTGCTCGCTCTTGCAGGTCTCCTGATATTGGGTCTTGGGGTCGCGGCGCCGAAGGCGGCGGCCGCGGCGGCGCTCGTCGCGATCGCTTCGCTCTTCACCTTGATGATCGGCGTTCGATTGGCGCTCGCAGCGATTGCGGCGGCGCCGCGCGAACCGCATCCGCGCCGCGTGCTCGCCGATGACGACCTGCCGGCGGTGACAGTGCTCGTTCCGCTTTTCCGCGAAGCCGCGGCCCTCGCCGGTCTCGCCGCCGCGCTCGACAAACTCGACTATCCGCGGGCGAGGCTCGACATCAAGCTTCTGCTCGAAGAGAGCGATCATGAGACAATCGCCGAAGCGACGTCGCTCAATAAGGATGGGCGGTACGATCTCGTCATCGTTCCGCCATCCGCTCCGCAGACAAAGCCGAAAGCGCTGAATTTCGCCCTGCCGACCGCACGGGGCGACCTTGTCGTCATCTACGACGCAGAAGACGAGCCGGACCCCGGCCAGTTGAGGCTCGCCGCCGAGACCTTCGCCGCGGCGCCGGACGATCTTGCCTGCGTGCAGGCGCGGCTCAATTTCTACAACAATGATGAGAATTGGCTGACGCGCCTGTTCACGCTCGAATACTCGTTGTGGTTCGATCATTTCCTGCCGGCGCTCGATCGCATCGGAGCGCCGGCGCCGCTTGGCGGCACCTCCAATATTTTTCGCATCGAGGCGCTGATCGACGCCGGCGGCTGGGATGCGCACAATGTCACCGAGGACGCTGATCTGGGCCTCCGGCTCGCACGACGCGGCTGGCGCACGGCGATGATCGCGTCAACGACCTATGAAGAGGCGAACTGCGCGCTGCCCAACTGGATCAGGCAGCGTTCGCGCTGGATGAAGGGCTTCATGCAGACTTGGCTCGTGCAGCGCCGCCGGGCGGCGCCGCTCGCAGACTGGAAGTCCTTATTGTCGGTCGATCTCTTTATCGGGGGCACGGTGATCGCTGCGCTGGCGGCGCCTCTGCTCTGGATCGTAAGCATCGTCGAGTTCTTTGGAGGCGCGTCAGCATCGGCCTTCCTGCCGGCCCCGGCCGGAGACATCGCCATGACGTCGCTTGCGGTCGGGAACATTGCGTTGATCGGCCTCGGCGCGGTCGCCCCGTTGTCCCGCGCGATGGCGCGGCTCTCGCCCTTTGCGCTCTTCATGCCGGTATACTGGCTGATGATGGCGGGGGCCGCTTATGTCGCCTTGTGGCAGCTCGCCACGCGGCCGCATTATTGGGAAAAAACCGAGCACGGCCTCAGCGTCGGCGCCGAGACGCGCCGCCGCGAGGCGTTGAAGTCGCTCGGCGTCGATTGAAATCGCCGGCGACCGCCCTGATATTGGCGCCGGTGAGTGAAATGTCGTTATCCGGCCTCCCCTTCCGTAAAATGAACGGCCTCGGCAATGATTTCGTCATTGTCGACCTGCGCAGCACCCGCGCGCGCATGACGGAAGACGCCGCGCGCCAGATCGCCGACCGCAAGTCGGGCGTCGGCTGCGATCAGGTCATCACCATCGAAGATCAGGACGGCCCCTATATGGGCGTCTGGAACGCAGACGGATCGGAAGCCGGGGCCTGCGGCAACGCCGCGCGGTGCGTCGGAGCGATCTTGATGGCCGAAACAGGCGAGACCGCCGTCGGCATGGAAACGCGATCCGGCTTCATTACCGCTGAACGCGTCGGCGCGGGTCGCGTCGCCGTCGACATGGGCGTTCCGAAATTCCACTGGAAGCAAATTCCGCTTGCGGAGGAAATTCAGGACACGCGTTTCGTCGACATCAAGCTCGGTCCGATCGACAAGCCGGTTCTCTGGGGACCCTCGGCGGTCAATATGGGCAACCCCCATTGCATCTTCTTCGTCGAGGATGTTTCGGCGCACAAGCTCGAAATCTTCGGGCCGATGATCGAGAACCATCCGATATTTCCCGATCGCGCGAATGTCTCGCTCGCGGAAGTGAAGGGTCGCCGGCTCATCCGCCTGCGCGTGTGGGAGCGCGGCGCCGGCCTCACCAAGGCCTGCGGGACCGCCGCCTGCGCCGCCGTCGTCGCGGCGAACCGGCGCCGGCTGACGGATCGCAAGGTCAGCGTTGAACTCGACGGCGGGCTTCTCGCCGTCGAGTGGCGCGACGACGACCATGTGATCATGACCGGGCCCTATCAACTCGACTATGAGGGCATCCTGCCGGAAGGGCTCTGACGCTTGGCCAAGCTCTATTTCAATTACGCCGCCATGAACGCGGGCAAGTCGACGACCCTCCTTCAGGCCTCGTTCAATTATCGCGAACGCGGCATGAAGACGGTCATCTTCACGGCCGCGATCGACAAACGCGCAGGCAGCGGCGTCGTCGCCTCGCGTATCGGCCTGAAGGAAGCGGCGCGCGCCTTCGACGAGACGACCGATCTTTACGCGGAGATCGAAGGCGTCGTTAACCGCGAAGGCGCGTCCTGCATCTTCGTCGATGAGGCGCAGTTCCTCTCGCGAGATCAGGTCTTCCAGCTCGCCCGCGCGGTCGATTATCTCGGCGTGCCGGTGCTCTGCTTCGGCCTGCGGACCGATTTTCGCGGCGAGCTCTTCCCCGGCAGCGAGCGGCTTCTCGCGATCGCCGACGAAATTCGTGAGTTGAAGACCATTTGTCATTGCGGGCGAAAGGCGACGATGAACCTCAGGATCGACGCATCCGGCGCGGCGATCGGCGCCGGCGCGACGATCGAAATCGGCGGCAATGAGCGCTATGCGCCGCTCTGCCGCCGACATTTCTATGAGCGCTTCAACGAAGCCCGTCAGCCGAACGCATCGTAAAAGTGGGAGACGCCGACGGCGATCTCCTTGATGCGGCGATCAAGCGCGCGCAGCGGCGCGACGATATCGCGCTGGATCTCGGGGTAACCGCCGGCGTCCTCCGCCCGGGGCGCGACCTCAATGAGGTCGGCGAACGCCTCGGGAGCCGCCGCCGTCTCCGGAAAGATCTCCGAGATGACGCTTGCGACCTCCTCGAACTGAAGATTGAGCGCCATGTCCACGAGATCGTCATGCGTCAGTTCGTGGCGCGAGGAAAACGGCGGCGTCGCGGCGACGAGCGAAAATCCTTCGGCGATCAACGTCAGCCGCACGGCGTGAAGCACATAGAGCGGCGCGCTGAACCCTTGCGCGCGCCCGATCGCCTGATCGAATTTCTGTCGATCCGTAGACAAGAGATTGGCGAGACGGGTCAACGAGAGGTCGAGCGCCCGCTCTTCAAGCCTGCCGGCGATGCGGTGAAACGGGGGCGCCATCCGCCGATCTTTGAGGCGCGCGGCGCTCACCGTCCAGAAAGAGGGATCGTAAAGGCTCGCATAAGCGCGCAGGATCGACAGCGACGTCAGACCGCGCGCATGAATCGCGACGGCAAGCGCGGCGCGAATGCGCGGCGAGGCGCCGACCAGCTCGCGAAACCGCTCCGGCTCGCGGTCGCTCGCCGTTCCAAGCCCGCCGACGACATTGGCGACCGCAGCGATCTGCTGAAGGACCGCATTGTGCGGAATGGCGCGAAGGCCGCGCGCCTCTTCCTTGGCGCCGGGCTTCGGCCGTCGCAGCCGACGCGAGCCCGAGGCCGGCAAAAGGTTCCTTGAAAACGCGGCCAACGCCGCCTGATAGTTATCATTCGCCCAGAGATTTTCCTGCCAGCCTTTGACAGCGCGATAGACGTCCCAGGAGAAATTGATGTCGCGATAATAGCGATCTTCCATGTCGGCGTGCGGCGCGGCGTGGGCCCAGGAAAAAACTTCCTGAACGGTCGCCTCCGCGAGCGCCGGCGTCCGAAAATGCAGGAAGCCGTCGCCGCCCTGGAAGCTCGTCTCCGCATTGAGCCTCAGCCCGTCGCGCGCGAACCGGCTGCGCGCCCACGGCGTCATGAGATAATCAAGCCGGTCGGCGAAATCGCCAGGATGGCCGCCGCGTCCCATCGACTCGCCGTGGGTGTTGAAGACGACGACCTCGACGTCCGTGATGCGGCGCGCCGACAGCGCGCGCGAGACAAGAATGTGGAGGCGTTCGATCGCAAGATCGGCGGCTATCTGGCCCATGAAGCGGCCGCTGTCTGAAAATCCGCACTGGATCGACAGCCGTCCGCGCCGCCGGATATAGGCGACATATTCCTCTTCTTCGAGAAGCCTTTCGATGAGACGCCCGCCGCGTTCGATCGCGTCCGGCGTCTCGAACAACGGAGAAATGTCGAGTCGATGATCGACGCCGTATAGGCGCGCCAGATAGATGGCGCCCATCACCGTCGCGGGCGATTCGACTTCCGCGATCAGGAATCGGATCGGCGTATCCTCATCGATGTGCTTCAAGATTTGCGCGCACAGCATGAACTGCCGGCGCGCGGTCATCTGTTCTTCAAAGATGGTCGCGAAGTTCACCGCCCGCCGTTCCGCCGCCGCGGTCTTTGCGGCCGCGGCGTCAAGCGCCGTCCGGTCGAGGAACGCGCGGTCAGCGTCGAGCCCGAGATCGGCGCGCAAGGCGGAGCGGACCTGCGCTGCGTTGACCCGCAGATGGATACGCGCCACGCCGAGACCGTAGGCGTCAATCTCCGCGCGGATAACGGCGAGCGCGAGCGCGGTTTCATCATCGGTCGTTTCGATCAGCCGCGTCAGCACTGCGCGCGGTCCCTGAAGCGAGGTCAGGCGGCGCGGGCCGGACGCGGTCAGCCGGTTGGCCGCAGCGGCGACCGCGGCCGGATCGGCGAGGTCCGCGGCGAAGGCCGCGGCCTGATCGGCCGCTTCCGCGCCCGCATCGGCGAAAACGCCCGCAATTTCACGCGCCGCTTCGATCCCGTTCAGCGCCTTGGTGTAGCGGAAGAGCTGCAAAGCCTTTTCCTCTAGTCGCAGCCGCACCGTCGTGCCCCAGTGAATGTCGGTGCGCCCGTCGAGGTCATAGCCGACCCAGGTCGCAAGGCTGACCGGCGCCGGGGACGCCTCGCGCCAGCGATCCGGATACCGCGCGCGCAGCCATCGGTAGCTTTCCTCAAGCAAGTCGCGGATCGATTCTTGCGCGCGGCCGATGGCGCCCTGAACATCCTCATGCTCGTCGAGCAGCGAGATCGGCCGCGCCGGCGCGTGATGCGAAACGCGGCCCGCGCGCCCGTCGCCGCCCGCGATTCGGCCTATGAGCGCGCGCGCCTCGCGCGACAGAGCAAAGGTCGGGTGCGCGGTGAAAACAATGCCGGCTCTGGTCTGCTCCAGCGCATCGCATGCGATTTCAAAGGGCTCGCCTGCGAGGTGATCAAGCGCGCCGCTGACGACCTCCGGCCAGGCCCTACGGCGCGCCTTCGCGCCGAGGCGCCGCGCGCGCTCCGCAAGCGCCTCATCTGCTATCAGCGAAGCGAGCGACGACAGAGCATCATGATCGAGATCTCCCGATGCAAGCCGCTCCCTGAGGTCGATCATCAACAGCCTTACGCCTGAGGCCATCGCATCGCGCGCTGTCGCTTCCTCATGAGCGGCGAGGCGACTGAGGCACCAGTCGCGCAAGGCGCCGATATCGGCCGTCACAGGAGCGTTCTTTCAAGCGCCTTGCGCCAACCGGCGCGGAGGCCTTCGCGTTCCTCCGCCGCCATCGCCGGCGTGAAGAGGCGCTGTGTTTTCCGCAGCCGCGCGATATCAGCGATAGAGCCGAAGACGCCGGCTTTGACGCCGGCGAGGAACGCGGCGCCGAGCGCTGTCGTTTCCATGATTTGCGGCCGATCGACAGCGGCGTTCTGCATGTCGGCGAGAAATTGCATCAGCCAGTCATTGGCGACCATGCCGCCATCGACTTTCAGCGCCTTGCACGGCGCGCCGTCGGCAGCCATCGCGTCGATGAGGTCGGCGGTCTGGTAGGCGACGCTCTCCAGCGCGGCGCGCGCGATTTCCGCCCTTCCGGCGCCGCGCGTCAGGCCCGCGATGAGCCCCCGCGCATCCGGCGCCCAGTGCGGCGCGCCGAGGCCGGTGAAGGCGGGCACGAGATAAACTCCGCCGCTTGATGGTATCGATCGCGCGAGCGCGTCGGTTTCGGCCGCTGACTTGATGATTCCAAGACTGTCGCGCAGCCATTGCACGCTCGCGCCGGCGATGAAGATCGATCCTTCAAGCGCGTAATGGGTGACGCCGTCGATCCGCCGCGCGATCGTCGTTAGGAGCCGGTTCTTCGACAGCACGAAGCCTGCCGTCGGCGCCAGCACGAAGCAGCCCGTGCCGTAGGTGCTCTTGATGTCGCCGGGTTGAAGGCAGGCCTGACCGACCGCCGCCGCCTGCTGGTCGCCGACAAGCGCCAGAACGGGGATCGGCCGTCCGAAGATTTCGCTCTTCGTCTCGCCGAAATCGCTGATCGTGTCGCGCACTTCGGGAAGGCAGGCCTTGGGCGCCTTGAAGATATCGAGAAGCGTATCGTCCCAGGCGCCGGCGCGAATGTTGTAAAGACTCGTGCGGCTGGCGTTCGTCGCGTCGGTCAGGTGCGCGCCGCCGGTGAGGCGCGCCAGCACGAAACTGTCGACCGTCCCGAAAGCGAGCTCCCCGCGCGCCGCGCGCGGTCGAAGATCCGGCGCGCTGTCGAGTATATGGGCAAGCTTCGTCGCGGAGAAGTAAGGATCAAGCAGAAGCCCCGTGCGCGCCTGCACGTCCGCCTCAAGGCCCTTCGCCTTGAGGCTTGCGCAGACATCGGCCGTGCGGCGATCCTGCCAGACGATCGCGTTATGAACGGGCTGCAGCGTCTTGCGGTCCCAGACAAGCGTCGTCTCGCGTTGATTGGTGACGCCGATCGCGACGACGCGGCCGCCTTTCGCCTCCGCCTCCTTCAGCGCGGCGCGCGCGGTTTCGAGCGTCGTCGCCCAAATCGCTTCCGGGTCATGCTCCACCCATCCCGCTTGCGGAAAAATCTGCGGGAACTCCTTCTGCGCGACCGCGACGATCGCCGCAGCGGCGTCGAACAC
>CAZOEB010000016.1:4564-40500 GCA_964578685.1 uncultured Caulobacterales bacterium | reverse complement strand
GGTCAGTAGGGGCGGGCATGGCGGCGATTGAAACAGTGATAGCAGGCGTCGGCTCGTTCCTGCCGGCGCGCACGGTGACGAACCACGAACTCGCAAAGCGGGTCGACACCTCCGACGAATGGATCAGATCGCGCAGCGGCATCGGCGAGCGCCATTATGCGAGCGCCGGCGAGGTGACGTCGGACCTCGCCGTCAACGCCGCGCGCGCGGCGCTGAAGGAGGCGCGGCTCCAACCGGGCGACATCGATCTCATCATCGTGGCGACGGTGACGCCGGACAAGACCTTTCCTTCGACCGCCGTCTATGTGCAGCAGAAGCTGGGCGCCCCGCCGGGGATCGCGTTCGACGTGTCGGCGGCGTGCGCGGGGTTTCTCTACGCGACGACGCTCGCGCATAATTTCATCACGACGGGAACCGTGCGGCATGCGCTCGTCATCGGCGCGGAGACGCTGTCGTGCTTTCTCGACTGGGAAGACCGTGCGACTTGCGTGCTCTTCGGCGACGGCGCCGGCGCCGTGGTCTTCTCCGCCGCCGAGCCGCATACGGCCGCCGCGCCCCGCGGGGTGCTCGCGACCTATCTCTCGGCGGACGGAACGCTCGCCGAACATCTTTATGCGGACGGCGGCCCCTCCTCGACGCAGACCGTCGGCAAGGTGCGCATGAACGGCAAGGAAGTTTTTCGCAACGCCGTGCAGGAAATCTCGAACGCCGTTCTTGAAGTGACCGAGCGCGCGCGTGTGAAACGCGAGGAGATCGACTGGTTCGTGCCGCATCAGGCGAACATCCGCATCATCGAAGCCTGCGCCAAGCGCCTTGAGCTCGATGAGTCGAAGATCATCGTCACGATCGAGAAACACGCGAACACGTCTTCCGCTTCGATCCCGCTTGCGCTTGATCAGGGCATCCGCGACGGGCGCATCAAGCGTGGCGAACTCCTCGTCTTCGCCGCGCTCGGCGGCGGCCTCGCCTGGGGCAGCGCGCTGATTAGGTATTGATTACGAGATGCGCCCAACCCGGCCCGCAAGCAGCCGGCGCGCGAGATAGTCCGGCGTCGCGTCGATGAGGCCCTCGGAGATGAAGGGCGTCTGCGAGAAATGGGCGAGCGTGAACTTTGACGCGAAAGCGGCGGAGAGCGCCGCGCCCGCGCGCCGCGTTGCGTCGAATTTGGTGATGATCATCCGCCGCGCGCCGAATTCGGCGAAGGCGGCCGCCCAGTCCTTGAACTCCTCCGGGTCGCCGCTCGCCGGCAGGACCAGCACGGGTTCCCCGCGCGTGGCTTCCTGGAAGGAGCGCAGCGCCGCGAAGTCGCCGGGGTCATAGGGGCTGACCCCCGGCGTATCGAGCACCACGGCGCCGGTCGGGCGCTTCGAGCGGAGCGCTTCGGCGACCTCATGCGGCGTCTCGGTGATGTAATAATCCGCCCCCAGAGCATCGCCGTAGGCCCTGATCTGGTCGATTGCGCCGGCGCGTCCGACGTCGGCGGTCATGATGAAGGCGGTCGCGCCGCGCATCAGCGCCGCGGCGGCGAGCTTCGCCCCGCAGGACGTCTTGCCCGCGCCCGTCGGGCCGACCAGCATCACCGGCGTCATCGGCGAGAAGTGGACCGGCGCATAATCGAACGCGTAAGCGAGCCCGCGCTCCAGCCGGTAGAGATCGTCATCGACTTCGGCGAGGCGCGCGCCCTCGATGATCGCGGCGATCAGTTCATCGGAAAGACCGTGCGGGCGCAGCACATCGGCCATCGCCCGCGCCGTGCGATCGGAAAGGTCGATCGGTCCTGCGCGATGCGGGCGCCCTGACAGCTCGCTTGAAAGACGCGCGAGCGCATCGAGGGCGAATTTCTGCTCCAGCGGCTCATGGAGACGCGCGCCTGTCGACGGCGCGCCGCGCTGCGCGGCGTCGTTCAGCACCTGCCGCGTGTGATCGCCGTAGCCTGGTTCAACCGGCGCGGGCGGCGCAGCCGCAGCCGGTCCGTCCGACGCCGACACTTCGACATCGCCTGACGGCAGGTTGCGCACCGAAACGATCGCCACGCCGTCGCCAAGCGCGCGGCGCGCCTTGGCCTTGGCGGCTTCGACGGTCGGGGCGATGAATTTCATCATGGGAAAGGAGTACTCGACGAAAACTAACGGCGAGTATCGGCCCCGGCGCCCCCTTGTGCAAGGGCGTCAGATCGAGCCGAGATTCCGGAGGCGCGCATGCGGATGAATCTCCGCCTGGCTCAAGACCATCGTTTGCGGGCGCACCCGCTCGATGACGGAGCGGACAAAAGGCCGCGCCCCCGCGCTCGTCACCAGCGCGGCGGCGTAACCGCTGCTCGCCGCATCCTCGAGCTTGCGCAGCGCGGCGGCGACGAATTCCTGAATCTTCGACGGCGCCATCGCAAGCTGGCGTTCGGACCCGTGGCCGATGACGTTCTCCGCAAAGATTCGTTCCCAATCCTGCGACAGCGTGACGATCGGCGCGGCGCCGTCGGCGGCCTTGATGGCGCCGCAGATCTGGCGCGACAGGCGCGCGCGCACATGCTCGGCGATCTGCGCGACGCCGGCGCCGCCGGGCGCGGCTTCGGCGATCGCTTCGAGAATCGCGGGCAAGTCGCGGATCGACACGCGCTCGGCGATCAGCGCCTGTAAGACGCGCTGCACGGTCGATACGCTGACGACTGAGGGAATGATGTCCGAAACAAGCTGGCGGTGGCGGTCGCCGAGGGCGTCGAGCAGCTTCTTCGTCTCGGCGTAAGAGAGAAGCTCCGGCGCCTCGCTGCGGATGATTTCCGTGAGGTGCGTCGTCAGCACGGTCGCGGCGTCGACGACCGTCAGCCCACGGAGCGCGGCGGTCTGGCGCTGGCTCTCGTCGACCCACATGGCGTCGAGGCCGAAGGCCGGCTCCTTCGTCATCTCGCCGATGAGATCGAGCCGTCCGCCTTTCGGATCCATGACGAGCCAGAATCCCGGACGCACCGATCCGCGCCCGACTTCCTGCTCCTTCAGCCGTATCACATAGTCATTGGGGCCGAGCTGCATGTTGTCGAGAATGCGCACCGGCGGCGTCACAAAGCCGATCTCCTGCGCGATGGCGCGGCGGAGCGCCTTGATCTGGTCGGTGAGGCGCGGCCCGGCGCCGTCCGCGATCAGCGGCAGGAGGCCGTACCCCAGTTCGATCTTGAGGTCGTCCATCGCCAGCATGGAGGCGGGGTCTTCCTCCGCTTTCTGGCGCGCCCCCGTTTGCGACTTCTTCGCCTCCGCCGCAGCCCGTTCGGATTGCTTGCGGAGCGCGGCCGCTGCGACGGCGCCGACGCAGACCGAAAGAATGATGAAAGGGATGAACGGCATGCCGGGAAGGATCGCAAACACCGCGAGCACGCCCGAGACGACGGCGAGCGCGCGCGGATGCTCCATGAATTGCGCGAGCAGCGCTTTCTCCGCCGAGCCCTCGACGCCTGCCTTCGAGACAAGAATGCCCGCAGCGACGGAAATGATGAGCGCCGGTATCTGGCTGACGAGGCCGTCGCCGACGGTGAGGAGCGTGTAGGTCTCCCCCGCCTCGCCGAGCGTCAGCCCCTGCTGCAGCACGCCGATCAGTATGCCGCCGATGATGTTGATAAGCGTGATGAGAAGACCGGCGATCGCGTCGCCACGCACATATTTCGAAGCGCCGTCCATGGCGCCGTAGAAATTGGACTCATCCTCCAGCTGCTTGCGCCGCAACCGCGCCTCGGTCTCGTTGATGAGGCCGGAGGAAAGATCGGCGTCGATCGCCATCTGCTTTCCCGGCATGGCGTCGAGAGAGAAGCGCGCCGCGACCTCGGCGATGCGGCCCGAGCCGCGCGTGATCACGACGAAGTTGACGATGACGAGGATTGCGAAAACGATGATGCCGATGACGAAATTGCCCTGCATCACGAAACCGCCGAAAGCGGCGATGACGGATCCCGCCGCATCGGGGCCCTGATGGCCGTCCGCGAGGATCAGCCGCGTCGACGCGACGTTGAGGCCCAGCCGAAAGATCGTCGCGATGAGCAGGATCGCCGGAAATGTCGAGAACTCCAGCGCCTTGCGCGAGAACAGCGCGGTCATGAGCACGCTCGCTGAAAGCGTGATCGACAGCGCCAGCAACAGGTCGAGCAGAAATTTCGGGATCGGCAACACCAGCATCGCGATCATGCTCATGATCGCGCAGGCGAATACGACGTCGCTCGTCGCCAGCGTCTTCAGCCGCGCGAGCGAGAAGAACGCCGGCAGGGATCGCGCGGCCTCGGTCATCGCTTAGGCGCTCGCGCGTTCGGCGGGCGGCGGCACGGCGACGCCTTCCTCGGAATATTGCTTCAGTTTGTTCCTGAGCGTGCGGATTGAAATGCCGAGAATAGTCGCCGCATGCGTGCGATTGCCGAGACAATGCCCCAGCGTTTGCAGGATCAGCGTCTGCTCGACCTCCGCGACGGTGCGGCCGACCATCGTCTCGCCGCTTTCGCCCGCATGCGGATCGAACGCCGGCTTCGACACCGCGCCGTCCGAAAGCCGGATCGCATCGCGGCCGATTTCCGGGCCTTGCGCCAGCAGCACCGCACGGTGCACGGCGTTTTCAAGCTCGCGCACATTGCCTGGCCATGCGGCGCCGGCGATCGCACGGCGCGCCTCGTCGCTGAGCGGGCGATGCGCGACGCCGTTGAGATCGGCGTATTTCCGCGCAAAATGGTCCGCAAGCGCCACAATGTCGCCGGGCCGTTCGCGCAGCGACGGCACGGCGATGGCGACGACGTTGAGGCGGAAATAGAGGTCCTCGCGGAAACGGCCCTGACGGACTTCTTCCTTGAGGTCGCGGTTCGAGGTCGCAAGCACACGAATATTGATGCGGATCGGTTTCGACCCGCCGACGCGATCGATCTCCCGCTCCTGCAGCACGCGCAACAGCTTGGCCTGCAGGCGAATGTCCATTTCGGAGATTTCATCGAGGAGGATGGTGCCGCCGTCCGCCTCTTCGAACTTGCCGATGCGGCGCGCGACGGCGCCGGTGAAGGACCCTTTCTCATGGCCGAAGAGTTCCGACTCGAGAAGATTTTCCGGAATGGCCGCGCAGTTGATGGAGATGAGAGGCTTGTCGGCGCGGCGCGAATTGCGATGGAGATATTTCGCGATGACTTCCTTGCCGGAGCCGGATTCGCCGGTGATGAGGATCGAGGCTTCGGATTTCGCCACCTGGTCGGCGAGCGCGATCACTTTTTTCATCGCGGGATCGGCGGCGATAAGATCGCGGCTCTCCTCGGCGACGGCTTCCAGCACTGCGGCGATAAGCTCGGCGTCCGGCGGCAGCGGAATGAATTCCTTGGCGCCGGCGCGGATGGCGGCGACAGCGGCGTCAGCGTCGGTCTTGACGCCGCAAGCGATGACCGGAACGGCGAATCGTTCCTCTTCAAGTCCGCGGATGAGGCGCACGATATCCTGCCGGATGTCGACCATCAGAAGGTCGGCGCCCTGGCCTTTGCGCAGGGCGTGCAGCGCGGCGTCGACGTCGCTCGAAAACGCGACGCGCGCGCCGCGATCCATCGCGATTTTCGCGGCGGCCGAAAGCTGACCGGACAGTCCGCCGACAATAAGCAGTCTCATGGTCCCGCCTTTCAGGCTTTGTTGGTGCGGACGATTTCAGTCATGGTGACGCCGAGCGCGCCGTCAATCATGACAAGCTCGCCGCGGGCGATCAGGGTGTCGTTGATGTAAAGATCAATCGGTTCGCCGACGCGCCGGTCCAGTTCGATGACGGAGCCTGCGTCGAGCGCCATCAGGTCGGCGATAGCGATGCGCTTCTTGCCAAGCACGGCGGAAACCTTCACCGGAACGTCGAGAACGCTTTCAAGGCGGGGCCGCACACGGGGGGCCTCGCCGCCGGCGTCGGCGTCGATGTCGGTCAGCACTGCGGTTGCGACGGCGTTGTGATCGGCGGTCATGATTGCTTCTCCCTGGGCGTGCGCAGCGATTTGACGATCGCGGCGGTCGCTTCCGTGATTTCCCGGCGGGTGCGGCGGGCTTCGCCGCCGCGCCATTCAAGACGGATCTCGCCCGGCGACAGCGAGGGGTCTGCTTCCATCATCACAAAGTCGTCGATGCGCCGCGCCTTGAGAGCGGCGTCGAGTTTCGACGAAAGGCGCTCGCGACTCGCGCGCGACAGCACGAGGCGGGCGGGGCGGCGGTCGTCCGAATGCGCCGTCAGGCGGCGCAACAGGTCGAGAGCGGCGTCAAGTTCGCGCGCGTCGGCGAGGCCGGCGGCGAATTCCTCAAGAAACTGCGCGGCGACTGAAAGCATTTGCGCCTGATCGCGCTCGCGCGCGTCGGCGATGACGGACTTCGCGTTCTCAAGCGCATCGGCGATGCGCGCAAGGCACGCGGCCTCGTCGGCGGCAATCGTCTCCATCGCCAGCCGCCTGCCTTCGATTACGCCCTCGGCGCGCGCTTCCTCCGCCGCGCAGGCGGCGACCACGGCATGACGCGGTTCCGCCGCAACAGGCGCCGCCGGGGCCTCGAAGTCCGGCAGGTCGAAGGGTTCGGCTCTCGCGCCCATCAGTAGACGAGCTCCTCGTCCTTGTTCTTCGAAAGCACGATCTCGCCTTCGTCGGCGAGCCGCTGCGCGGTTTCAACGATGCGGGTTTGCGCGTCGGCGACGTCTTTCTGGCGGACGCCGCCCATGATCTCTATGTCGTCGCGGAGAATGCCCGCCGCGCGCTCCGACATGTTGATGTAGAAGTGACGGCTGACCTCCGGCGCCGCGCCCTTTAGCGCCAAAGCGAGGTCGGATTTGTCGACAAAGCGCAGCAGCGTCTGCGTATCGGCGGGGTCGAGGCAGACGAGGTCTTCAAAGACGAACATCAGCGCGCGGATGCGTTCGGCGGCGTCGGGGTTCTTTATCGTCAGCGCTTCCATGAAGCGCCGCTCCGTCGCACGGTCGAATTTATTGAAGATGTCGGCGATCGCCGCGAAGGGATCGCGATCCTCGCCGCGCGAAAGCGCCGCCATGAACTCGGTCTTCAACGCCTGTTCAATCTGGTCGATGACTTCTTTCTGGATCGGCCCCAGCGTCAGCATGCGGCCGATGACCTCTTCGGCGAAGAGTCCGGGGAGAGCCGCGAGCACCTTCGCCGCGTGATCGGCGCGCACGCGAGAGAGAACGACCGCGACCGTCTGCGGATGTTCGTTGCGCAGATAGCCGGCGAGCACGCGTTCGTTGACGTTCGCGAGCTTCTCCCACATCGTCTTGCCGGCGGGGCCCTTGATGTCTTCAAGGATCGCATCCGCCATGTCCGCGGGAACGACGTTTTTGAGGAACCGGTGCGCAGATGCCGCCGAGCCGGATACGGCGCTCGTCTCGGAAAGGCTCGTCATGAAATCCTGGAGGAGGCCCTCGACGACGTCAGGCGCGACGGAGCCGAGCGTCGAGATCGCGCGCGTCACTTCGCGGATTTCGTCTTCGTCGAACGACGCCCAGATCGGCTTCGACGCCTGTTCGCCGAGCGCGAGCATGACGACAGCGGCGCGCTCAGGACCGGAGAGCTGATCGACGGCGGTGATGGGTTTGCCGGTCATGACGCCTTCCGGATCCAGTCTTTCAGAATGACCGCTGATTCAGTCGCGTTCGATTTGACGACCTCAGCGACGCGGCGGAGCGATGTCGCCGGCGCAGCGTCGCCATAGGCCGGGGCCGGCAGCGCTGCGTTCGTCGCCGCCGCCGGGGCGCCGATGGCGGGCGAAGGCGCCGGCGATGAGTTGCGGGGCGCCGTCACCAAGGGGCGCAAGACGAAAAAGATGAGCGCAAGAATGATCGCCGCCGCCGCCGCAATCTCGCTCGCGCGCTGATAGCCGCCGCTGTCGGCAGGCGCCGCGGCGACGGCGTCCGCCGTCGTTCCGCCCGTTCCTGCTGCGGCCGGCGCCGCGGGGAGGAACGCCATTTCAACGACGTTGATCTGATCGCCGCGCGCCGGATTATAACCGACGGCGGCCTGTACGAGGGATGTGATGCGGGCGAGCTCCGCGGGTTCACGCGGCGGCCCGACGGCGTTGAGCGCGACGGCGACCGAAAGCCGCTTGACGCCGCCGATTTCGCGCACTTCGTTGCGAACGGTGCGCGACATCTCAAAATTCGTCGTCTCCTCAACGCGCCGCGCTGACGAAGTCGACGCTGCGCCGTCGGCAGCGGGATCGACGACGGCGGCCTCCGGCAACTGGTTGGCGATGCTGACGCCGCGCTGCGCGGCGGGGTCGCGATCATTCGACTGATCCTCGACCGTCGTTGAGGAGAGGACCGTCTGGCTGTCCGGGTCGATGATGTTCGCGGTCTCGGTGATGCGGCTGAAATCGAGCTCTGCGGCGACCTGCACGCGCATGTTGCCGGCGCCGACGATGCGCCCGACGATGTCCTCGACGGTGCGGCGGATGCGCGCCTCGGTCGCGGCGATGCGTTCATCGACGCCGCCAGCGGTCGCGAGCGGATCATCGCCTTCCTGACCCGAGGCGAGCAGGCCCCCCGCCTGGTCGAGCACGGTGACGCGATTGGGCTTAAGGCCCGGAACAGCGGAGGCGGCGAGGTTGACGATCGCTTTCACCGAACGCTTGTCGAGGCCGCCCGGCGCGTCGACGACGATCGAGGCGGAAGCGTCCTGACGGTCGCGAGCGAAGAGTTCGCGCTCCGGCATGACGAGGTGAACGCGCGCGCCGCGCACGCCCGAGAGCGTTGCGATCGTGCGCGCGATTTCCCCTTCGAGCGCGCGCAGCTTGTTGATGCTCTGCTGGAACGAGGTGACGCCGAGCGCGTCCTGCTTGTCGAAAATCTCATAGCCGACCGCGCCTGTCGACGCGACGAAGCCGTCGGCGGCGAGGGCGAGTTTCAGCCGCGCACGTTCGCCGGCTGGCGCATAGATCGTGATTTTTCCGTCCGCCTCGCGCACGTCATGGCGAACCCCGTCGGCTTCGAGGAGCGCTGCGGCTTCGGCGCCGTCTTCGATCGAGAGGCCGGAATAGAGCGCCGCCATGGCGGGCGCGGTCGCGTGCAGGGTCATGAAATAGACCGCCGCCGCGACGGCGATCGTCACGCCTGCAACGGCCAGCAATCTGGCGATCCCGAAGGACCGCACCATCCCCATCAACTCGTTCACGGCTTTCGCCCTCACCCGCGCGCCGGTCCCATCTCCGGCGACGCTGGGCAAAATTTGCCCGCTTCAGCGTAAAAATTCCGTTAGGCTTGAGCAGTCGCGCTCCGGTGAAGCGTGAAAAACAAAACCCCGCGCCGGCGCCGGCGCGGGGTTCTGAAACCCTTAAGGAGAGATGAAGGCGCCGTCAGCGATATTGCTGGACGCGCGTCGCGCGCAGGCCCGCCATGCCGAACTGCTCGATCGCTTTCTGCCAGGCGAGGAACTCCTCGACCGTCAGTTGGTAACGATCGCACGCCTCTTCGAGCGTCAGGAGACCGCCGCGGACGGCGGAAACGACCTCCGCCTTGCGGCGAATGACCCACCGCTTCGTCGTGCGCGGGGGGAGATCGGCGAGCGTCAGCGGCATGCCGTCGGGCCCGATGACATAGGGCTCCTTCGAACGCTGCGGCGCTGCCTGGTATGCGGCGGACGTCATGTGGGTCTTCCCTCAAGATACGCAACTACACCGTCGCACTCTAGGCGTCCGCTTTTAAGATAGAGCTAAACGCCGTGGTAAATTACGCCCTAAGATGTTGACCTCTCACGGTAAAACATCCGTCTACGGAGCGTGCGCCGGAACGGGACGCCGCCGTCCCGGGACCGGCCTCAGGCGGCCGTCGAGACGAGCGTCCGCCAGAGGTCGTCGGCGGTCGAAAGGATGCGCGCGCCGGTCGAATAGGCGCGCTGGGTGGCGATAAGGGCCGAAAACTCTTCGCCGATGTCGACGGTAGAGCCCTCAAGCGCCGAGCCTTCGATCGCGCCCGCGCTTCCGCTCTGCGCGGCGCGGATTTCGGCTGCGCCCGAAAGCGCCGTAGCGCCGACGGCGGTGCGGTCGGCGAGCGCAAGCCCCGCCTCGTTCGTGAAGAGGGCGAGCGGAATGCGGAAAATCGTATGGACCTCGCCGTTCGCATAGGTCGCGTTGACGGCCCCGTCGGCGCCGATCTCGACAGACGCGAGCGCGCCGAGCGTCGCCGAATCGGCGCCCGGCGGGACGCGGTTGACGTTCACGGTCTGGAGTCCCTGCGCCGTCAATGCGCCGCCGGCGGCTGATGTCGTTCCCTGAAGATAGAACCCTGCGCTGTTGACGAGGTTTCCGTTCGCATCGGGACGGAAATCGCCCGCGCGCGTGTAGAGACGGTCGCCCGCGGCCGCAGCGCCGGGCGCGCGCGAGACGATGAACCAGCCGTCGCCGGCGACCGCGACATGGGTCGCCTGATTGTTGCGCGCGATCGCCCCTTGTTCGCTGAAGAGCTGGCGCGCGCCCGCCGCGACGCCCGTTCCCGCCGCGCCGGCGCTGACGGGGCCGTTTGTCGCGCTCGCCGTCGGCAGCAGGGCTTCGAAGTCCGTGCGGATGCGCTTGTAGCCCGCGGT
Source organism: uncultured Caulobacterales bacterium (assembly GCA_964578685.1). Classification (GTDB taxonomy): domain Bacteria; phylum Pseudomonadota; class Alphaproteobacteria; order Caulobacterales; family Parvularculaceae; genus Amphiplicatus. Next base: position 29,957 of record CAZOEB010000016.1, on the reverse strand, counting down.
GTCGGCGTTCGCGACATTGCTCGAAATCGCCTCGATGCCCCGCGCGAAAGCGGTGAGGCTTGAGACGCCGATGGCGAAGATGCCGGTGAAGCTCATGGGGTTTCCCTAACGGTTGGCGATGACGCGCGTAACATCGGCGAGCGCGACGTCGCCGAGCGGCGTAGAGAGCGACGGCGCGCCGGCGATGTTTGCAACGCTCGTCACGGTTGCGAGAGAGCGCGTGTTTGCGACGAGGCTCGCCCCGCTGCGATCGACGGCGGCGACCGCAAGGCGGTAGGTCTCGCCTTCGGCGGCGCCGCTGAAAACATAGGCGTGCTCGCCGGCGGCGGCGGCGCCTGCGCCGCGCGCGACCACGCGCCCCTGCGCATCGGTCACGGTCAGGGCGACGGCGCTTGCGCCTTCGGGAACCTGATAACGCCACTCGGCGCCGCCGCCGGCGGCGACCGCGCGGTCGCCGGGGAAGACGATCCTCTCGCCAAGAAGCGCAAGCGCATTCGAGGTTTGCGCCGTCGATTGCAGTGCGATCAGCGCTTCAAGATTCCGGTTCGTCTCAATCGACTGCTCGACCGAGGAGAATTCGACGAGCTGCGAAACGAATTTGTCGGTGTCGAGCGGGTCGAGCGGATCCTGGTTCTGGAGCTGCGCAGTCAGGAGCGTCAGGAAGGTGTTGAAATCCGCAGCGATGCGCGACCCGGCCGTCGCGGCGCCCGTTTGCGTTGCGGCGATTGAAGCGATGTCCATGCGTCGTCTCCTAGGCGCGAATGTCGACCGCGCCGCGGTGCGGCGGCGCCGGCGCGAAAGCGGCTTTTTGAACGTCAGGCTCCGTCAGCAGGTCGGCCCGCGCCGGCGTGGGCGCGCGAAAGCTCATCTGCAGATTGTGACGGGGAAGATCGAAGCCCGCGCCGGCAAGTGCGTTGCGCAATGCGGCTTCGTCCCGGCGGAAGAGATCAAACGCCGACTGATTGTCAAAGGTGAGCGACAAAAGCGCCTCGCCGTCGTCGGAAAGGGTGAGGCGGCCCTCAACGCCGCCAAGCGCCGGCGGATCGAGGCGAAGATCGAACTGGCTGGCGCCGTCGAGCCGCCGCGCGAGGATTTCAGCGAATTGAGCGACCGTCTGCGCCGGCGCGCGGAGGGGAGGGGCGGCGCGCGGCGCCTCGGATTTGATCCGCGCCGCTGTCTCACGAATCGCGGCTGTCGAAAGCGTAGGCGACTGCGCCGGAGTCGCGGCGGCCGGTGCGCTGGCGCCGGGCGTCACCGTCACCTGCACGGCCGAGGTGGGAATAGGGACGGGGGCACGCGCATCTTGCGGCGCCGCAATTGACCGCGCTGCATCGCCTTTGGCGGCGCGCTCCGGTGCGGTCGATGCTTCGGTCGCTGGATCGGGCGCAGCGGCGGCGGGCGTTTCTTTCGCCGTCTGTGCGCCGCTGGCGCTTTGTGTGACCGTCTCTGTCGGCGCGCCGCCATGAATGTCGAGCGCGCGCGCGGCGTTGCGGGTGGCGGCGGCGACAGCGGCGTCGAAAGAAAAGCCTTCGGCGCTGCGCGGCTGTTCAGCGCGGGGCAGAGCGACGGTCGCAGGAATTGAGAGGACGGCGGCGTTCACCATGGCCGCTTTGTTGGCAAGGATGACGCCAATCGAACGGCCCGCGGAATTGCTCGCGTTTCATGGCTAAGGAGAACTTAAGCGGCCTTCACCCGGCAATAATCAGCCTGCAGATTTTTCCTTGTCGGACGGCCGGAGCGGCTGTCGAACGGACTTTGCAATAGTCCATCCCCGCTCATTCCCGCGCAAGCGGGACTCCCTGATTCAAAGAACGGCGCCTGCGGCTCCGGATTCCTGCTTTCGCGGCGAGGAGCGGATGAATCGGTTTGGTTTGCCGGTCGTATTCAGCGTTCCGCGAAAAAACCTCGAGAAATTTCGCGAAAACACATCTTTTTGGTGTGAAAAAAGCGGCCCTGCTCGCGCGATGGTTGCTGGATTCCGGGCAAGGCCGTTAACTGTCTATCTCGTTGTTCTGTAAACGGAATAAATGGTTTGTCCCACAAGTTATCCCCCTGTTTATCCCCCACCTTATCCCACCCCCTTTGGGTCGGCCTTAGAGTGGCGCGTCGAATGGAAGGACGCAGCGAGAGTGAGATTGACCGTCAGCAACTTGAATTCGGCCCGGCGCGAAGGCGCCGGCGCGATCCTTCTTCGCATCGCCTCTTCACTTGCGGACGCGCGCAAACGTGTTCGGCAAGTCCGGCAAATCCGGAAAGTGCGGAACAGGGCGCCGAAATCCGTACTTTCCACGATACGCGCCGTCAGAAAGGCAAGGGCGTTGCACCGTCTTTTTGCCGTCATTCAGGAAAGCCAGGCGCGCCATGCGAAAAAGCGCGAATTCATTGAAGGTCGACGGCGCCGCGCGCGCCCGCGCGGCAAGCTTTGCCGGGCGAGTTTCGCCGCGCCGGCAGGTCTTGCCGGGTTCGGAGCATTGGTCATGAGCCTTTCGGTCGCGCTCAACACGGCGGTTTCGGGCCTCTTCGCCAACCAGACGGCGATTGCGGCGACGTCGGAGAACATCGCCAACGTCAACACGCCGAATTTCTCCCGGCGCGAGGCGCGCTTCCAGACGGACGCCATTCCAAACCAGTTCGCCGGCGTCGATGTCGAGATCGTGCGCGCGGCCGCTGACCGCTTTCTGCAGGCGGCGTCCTTCGGCGCGAGGGCGACGGCAGCGCGATCCTCCGCCATCGCCGACGCCCTCGCGTCGATTGAAGCCTCGCTCGGCGCGCCGGGCGATAATATCTCCTTCGCCAACCGGCTTGATGAAGCCTTCGCCGCGCTGACCGCGCTTGGGGCCAATCCTTCATCGACGGTCGCGAAAGCGGATGCGCTCGCCGCCCTGCAGGAGGCGTTCGACGCCTTTGCGCGCACCGGTGAAGCGGTTGCCGCGGAAGCGACCGCAGCGCAGGGGCGCCTTAGCGCGGATGCCGCGCGCGCCAATGCGCTGCTTGACGAAATTTTTCGGCTGAACCAGGCTGTTTCGCAAAGCGCTGGCGCGGCGGACCTGATCGACCAGCGCCTGACGGAGCTTTCGACGCTGTTGCCGATCGCCGTAGAGCGCGGCGAGGACGGCCGGGTGTCGGTGTCGCTCCCTTCCGGCGCGCCGCTCGTCAACTCGGCGGGGTTCAACGCGCTGACGGTCGCGGGCGGGCCGCCGGCGAACGTGACGCTGGCGGGCGCCGATGTGACGGCGGGTCTCAATGGCGGCTCGATCGGCGGTCACGTTGCGCTGCTCAATGTCGAACTGCCGCGCCTTGCCGCGCTGATTGAAACGACGGCGCGCGGCGTCGCCGACCGTCTGAACGCCGTCTATGCGGCGAATGTCAGCGTCGGCGCCACGACGCCGACGGCTGCGCCGCTGATCGTCGAAGCGGCGGGCGTCTTTTCGGTCAATACGGCGCTGCTTGCCGATCCCGCGAGCTTCGCTATTGCGCGGCCCTCTGCGGGATCGTCCGGCGGCCTCAATGACGGCGCCGGCGCCATTTTGCTCGCCGACATCGCCGCAAGCCCGGAAGCGCGCGCGGCGGGGGCGGCTGTCGCAGAGATCGGTTCGCGTGCGCTGAACGCCGAGCGCGCTGCGGAAACCGACACGCTTCTCTCTTCGGAGCTCTCATCGCGCGCGGCCGCTTCCGCCGGCGTCAATCTCGATGAGGAATTGTCCAATCTCATCCTTTACCAGCGCGCCTATTCAGCGAATGCGCGCGTCATCGCGGCGGTCGACGAGCTCTGGCAGTCGCTGCTGCAGATCGTTTGAGGTGGGGTCATGACGCGAATTTCTGATCTCGGCTTTCAGCAGATCCTCCTTTCAAGTTTCCAGCGCGCGCAGAGCGCAGCCGAGGCGCGGCAGGTTCAGCTTGCGAGCGGCAAGGTCTCGGACCGCTATAGCGGCGTCGGCGTCCGGACCGAGCAGCTCCTCAGCGCCGAGGGCGTCTTCAATCGCGCGACCGCCTATGAAACCGCAGCGGGGGTCGCCGCCTCGCGCCTGCAGGTGCAGGAGGCAGGGCTTGAAACCATCGCGGACAGCCTTGCGCGGCTGCGCGGTCGCTTCATCACCGCGCTTTCGACGGGCTCTGCAGAACTCGTCGTCACGGAGCTTTCAACCGAAGCGCAGCGCATTCTCTCCGCGCTCAATACGGAAACCGGCGGCGTCTACGTTTTCGGCGGAACCAACGGCGCCGTTCCACCGGTCAACGCGCGCACCATCGACGACCTCGCGGCGGCGGCGGACACGGACGATTTGTTTGTTTTTGCGGACCGCACGCGCTTGCCGGTCGAGGAAGGAACCACGATCGACGGCGGCGCGACGGCGGATGAAGTCGCCGGCGATATTCTCGCGCGCCTTAAAGAGCTCGCCGATGCGCCGGCGACGCTTGGGACCTTTTCCGGCCCGCTGACGGATGCGCAAGCCGCGTTCCTCGTCGACAAGGTCGCGGAGTTCGACGCCCTGTCCGATGCGCTCGTCGTCCATCAGGGCGCGAACGGCGTCGCGCAGCGTCAGGCGGACGCCGCCGTCGATCGCAACGTCCAGCGCCGCAACCTCGCCGAGATCGTCGCCTCCGAGATCGAAGACGTCGATCTCGCGGAAGTGATCGCGCGTCTCGACCAGGACCGTCTCGCCATCGAGGCGGCGGCGCAAGCGCTCGCCCAGTCGCGCGAATTGTCGCTCCTGAACTTCCTCTGATGGCCGCTTCCCGGGTGAAGTGCGGCGCCTCCATCTCGTGGCAAGCCGCCTGGGGCCCGAGGTCAATCTTCATCCCTGTGAGGAGAGGTGGACCCCGGATCGGCTTCGCCGTCCGGGGTGACGGAAGGTGGGCGGGGCGGGCAGCGTCTTCGTCGTCAGTATACAGAGCGGCGCCACCCCACGCCGCTCCGTCACCCCGGGGCCGCGCAAAGCGCGGAACCCGGGGTCCATCTTTCCCGCGTGCGGAAAGCTGGACTCAAAAACGGCTGCGCCGTCCGGGGCTTCATAACAGCCGGGTGAGCAACGAAAGCGAATTACCCCAAAAAATGCGCTTCCGCGGCCGATACTGGAAAACGCTCGGTCTCGCCCCTATGTTCCGCGCGCCATGACGACCGCCCTTCTCTCCTCCGGCCTCGACGCGCCCCGACTTGATCTCGGCGTGCCGGCGGGCGCGCGCGTCGTCGTCGCCATGTCAGGCGGCGTCGACAGCTCGGTGACGGCGGCGCTCGTGAAACATTCCGGCTATGACGCCGTCGGCGTGACGCTCCAGCTCTACGATCACGGCTTGGCCATTCAGAAGAAAGGCGCCTGCTGCGCCGGACAGGACATCAAGGACGCGCGCGCCGTCGCCGACCGGCTCGGCATTCCCCACTACGTCCTCGATTATGAGGACCGCTTTTCGGCGAGCGTGATGGAAGATTTCGCCGACACCTATCTCGCCGGCGCGACGCCGATCCCTTGCGTTCGCTGTAACGAGCGAGTGAAATTCCGCGACCTCCTCGACGTCGCGCGCGATCTCGGCGGCGCCGCGATGGCGACCGGCCATTACATCCGGCGCGTCGACGGCCCCGGCGGGCCGGAGCTTCGCCGCGCCCGCGACGCGAGCCGCGACCAAAGTTATTTTCTGTTCTCGACGACGCGCGCGCAACTCGATTTCCTGCGCTTTCCGCTCGGCGACATGCCGAAGGACGAAGTGCGTCGCATCGCGGCAGCGCTTGATCTGACGGTGGCGGCGAAGCCGGACAGTCAGGACATCTGTTTCGTGCCGGAAGGAAAATACGCCGCCGTCGTCGAACGACTTCGCCCCGGCGCCGCGGAACCCGGGGAAATCGTGCACATCGACGGAACGGTGATGGGAACCCATCCCGGCGTCATTCATTACACGGTCGGCCAGCGCCGCGGCCTCGGCGTCGCAACGGGCGAGCCCTTGTTCGTCGTCCGCCTCGATGCGGCGAACAGACGCGTCATCGTCGGCCCGCGCGAAGCGTTGATGGTGAAAATCATCCGGCTGAAGGAAACAAGCTGGCTCGGCGACGGGTCGTTCGACGATGCTGCGCGGCAAGGAGCGCGCCTCGCCGTAAAGGTGCGCTCGACCCGCCCGCCGGCGCCCGCGCGCCTCGCCTTCGACGGCGCGCCCGCGGTCGTGCTCGACACGCCCGAGGAAGGCGTCGCGCCGGGGCAGGCCTGCGTCTTCTATTCGCCGGAAGCGGGCCATGACCGCGTGTTCGGCGGCGGCTGGATCGCCGCCGCTGAAACGGCGTGAAGGGAGAGAGTTGCGCGAGGCGCCGATATTCGTCACATCCGGCGGGCCTTGCACTCAACTGGAACCGTTCATGCCGAAGAAGCACTATGATTGCCTCAAATGCGTCGCCTATTGCTGCACCTACACCCATATCCCGGTGAACAAGCGGGACGTGAAAAGGCTGGCGAAGCATTTCGACCTGACTGAGGCGCAGGCGGCGCGAAAATTCACCAAGCGCGGCGACAAGGAAAATCCGCGCGTGATGAAGCATGGCCCCGACAAGCATTTCGGCACTGCGTGCATGTTCCTCGATCAGAAGAAACGTCAGTGTACGGTCTATGAGTCGCGCCCGCAGATCTGCCGCGACTTCCCGACGCAGTCGCGCTGCGGCTATTACGAGTTCCTTAAATTCGAGCGTGAAGTGCAGGACGACCCGAAATGGGTCGCGACGACGGACTAGATGGCCGAGCCCGTCGATGCGGTCGTCATCGGCGCCGGCGTCGTCGGTCTCGCCGTCGCCCGCGCGCTGGCGCTTGCAGGGCGCGAGGTCGTCGTCGTTGAAAGGAACGCGCTCTTCGGCGCCGAGACCTCATCGCGCAATTCCGAAGTCATCCATGCGGGCGTCTATTACCGGCCCGGGGGCCTCCGCGCGCGGCTCTGCGTCGAGGGCAAGGAGCGGCTCTACGCCTATTGCCGCGAACGCGGCGTCGGGCATTTGCGCTGTGAAAAGCTGATCGTGGCGACAAGCGTTGAAGAGATTGAAAAACTGAAGGCGCTGGAAGTCGTGGCGAAGCGAAACGGCGTTCATGATCTTCAGCTGATCAGCGGGACGCAGGCGCGGGGGCTCGAGCCCGAACTCGCATGCGAAGCGGCGCTGTTGTCGCCAAGCTCCGGCGTCGTCGACAGCCACGGACTGATGCTTAGTCTTTTGGGTGATCTTGAAAACGCCGGCGGGACCCTCGCGGTTTCATCGCCGGTGACCGGCGGGCGGGTGACGGAGCGCGGCGTCGATCTCGACATCGGCGGCCCCGAATCGGTGACGCTGTCGGCGCGTCTTGTCATTAATTCGGCCGGCCTCTGGGCGGAGGCCGTCGCGCGGTCGATAGCCGGCCTCAGGGCGGCCTTCATTCCGGCGCTGCGCCCGGCGAAGGGTCAGTATTTCACCGTGACGGGGAGGGCCCCGTTCTCGCGTCTGATCTATCCCTTGCACACGCCCGACAGTCAGGGCGTTCATTATACTCGCGATCTCGGCGGGCAGGCGCGGCTGGGGCCCGACATCAGCTGGGATGCGCCGCTCGGCGATTACTCCGTAGACGGATCACGCGCCTCAGCCTTTCATGCCGCCGTCAGGCGCTTCTGGCCGTCGCTCGATCTGTCGCGCCTGCAGCCGGGCTACGCCGGCCAGCGGCCGAAGGCGACGGGACCGGGCGAGGAAGGCGACTTCATCATCCTCGGTCCGAAGGAGCACGGAACCCCCGGCTATGTGGGCGTCTACGCAATCGAATCGCCGGGCCTCACCGCCTGCCTCGCGATCGCCGACTATGTCGCCAGGGCAGCGTTCCGATGAAAGGACCGGCCTTGCTCCCTCCGCGTCGCCTCGGTATAGCGCCGTCCTTGCCGTGGCCGGGTAGCTCAGTTGGTGAGAGCGCAGGATTCATAACCCTGAGGTCGGCAGTTCAATTCTGCCCCCGGCTACCACTTTGAATTTTCAAGACATTTCTGAATTTCTTCGGCAGAACTGTGGATCGATCCGCTTCAAATTATCCGGTAGTGGTTGTAATTGTATTCAACCATAGAGGGTATCATCGCTAAAGGTCACTATTGTCGTTAGGGATTGGTCCATGTCGCAGAACCCCGCCTATGAAGCCAGCGCCGCGCTTTCGAATTTGTCGCTCCGGCTCAACAACGCCCGCACAGAAGAGAGCCTTTGCGCCGATCGACTTGAATCGATCGACGCAGACCTCGCCCTGCAACGCGCGAGGCTCGACGCGGCTTCGCCAAAGGCTGAACACCATCGCGCCGTAATTGCGCACCGCATCGCCGGCCTTCTCGAATTGCGATCCGCGCTTATGGCGGAACGCTTGCGGCGTCGTCGCGAGATCGACGAACTCGATCAGCGACGGGAAGCGATCAGCGCCGCTCTTTCGGTGTTGCGCGAAAGGACTGCCGCGCAGCCGGCATAAGGCGAGACCGGACCCGATCCGGAAATAGAAGATGCGAAACGCGGTGAAAAATTCTGTTGGGAAACTCGCTATTCCCGAAAACCACTTCGCACCTTTCAGAACGCGCTCGCTAGAAATCCTTCTTCCAGTTCGCAGAGATGGTTTGGTCTCCGTCCTGCCGAAGCTCCGTTTCAACCGAGAACGAGGAGCCGATTTCATACTCAATGCGCAGCGATCCGTTTTCGCCCCGCGCATTCTGCGACGCTGAAACAAAGAGCCCATCGGTCACATACTTCCCGACCGTTAGAAGTGAGGCGGAAGAGTCGGTTTCGTCAATATCCAGATTTAACAGGTCAAGCCCCAACGCGTCGCGCGCCGCTCCGGCGACGCCTTTGCCCCCGAAAACCCCGACGCCGCCAAGCTGGGTCAACGCGTCCGCAACCTGCAAAGATTCGAACGCTGAGAGCTGATCCGCCGGCTTGTCGAAAAGGATCAGAGCCATGATTTCCTCGTTCGCCAGTGACGGCGTCGATTCTAGGGCGACTTTCAGTTCGGAACTCCGGCCTGAAACGACGACGGCGATTGTGACCCCCTCTCGGGTCTCTCGTTCGGCGCGAAGGTCGATTGTCGGGTCATTCGGGGCGAAACTGTCAAACCCGATGCCGCCGCTCGTGAGGTTGAAGCGACGTCCGGAGAACTCCAGATCGCCGCGCCGCAGATTGAGCACTCCAAGAATGAGCGGCCGATCGCGGTTTCCTGCGATCTGAGCGTTTGCGCGCCATGTGCTGTTGAGCCCGCGCCCACGCACCACGACATTGTCGTCGGCGGTAAGCCGGATCTCATAGCGCACGTTTCCCTTTTGCCGCGTTGCGGCGGATCCTGGTGCTGACGAGACTCGGTCGCCGTTGACCGCAATGACATCAATGTTGACAAGCCCTGTATCTTTTGGCGTGAAAAGCTCCGCCGTAAGCGCGTGGATGTTGAGATCGCCGCTGACGAGCAGATCATTGGGGTCTCCCTCAATCGTCAGCCCGCCCGAAACGCTGACGCTTTCAATAGGGCCGCCCGAGAATCGGGCGCGATCAATTGTCAGGGCCGATTTTAGCTTCAGGTTGTCATCGAAATCGACGCTTCCGGTCGCCGTAATGGATTTTTGCGCCTGCCCGGCGCCGGAACCTGTCGCTGAAAACCGGACGGCCGACGTCCCTGAAGTCCGCTCCGCGACGGCGGTGAGATCAATATCGACGATGCTGAAACCCGATGTAAGCTCGGTGTAAGCGCCGTCAGTAAGCTGAAGCCTGCCGTCGACGCGAGGATTCCTGATGTCGCCGCTTATCGAGCCTTCAAAGGCGAGTGCGCCCTCGAGAGTCTGCAAAGTCGCCGGCAGAAAAATAGCGATTGATTCTGCGCGGCCGTCATAGCGGGCTGATCCGCTTATCGACCCGTCAAACCTAAGGGCGAGGCGATCAGCACGCGTCAGAACAAGCGGAAGAGAAAGATCGACAGTGAGCAAGCGGTCCTCGCCCTTCGCAAGAACGTCAAGCTGCCGGCCATCCCAGGAGAAGCTGCCCGGCAATTCCAACGCCTTGGTTCGAGTGATTGTTGACCGAACCAGAAATCGACCCGTCGCCAACGGGCTGCGGCGGGTGTCGAGATTGAGTGAGAATGCTGCAGTTGAGAGCGCGTCCGGAAGCCTGACGTCGCGAACATCCGCCGTAGCCTGCCAATGCGTTCGGCTGAAAGCGCCGTCTATTTCGACAACGCCGCTCTCGCCGATCTTCAGCCTCAGGCCCCCTACCCCAACGCCATCGCCAATTGATACGGAGGCGGCATTTGCACTTACGACCGGCGAGCCGTTGAAGTCCGCCGACCCGTTTGCAAGCGTGACAACCAATTTCGGATCGGTAACGGCCATGCCGGAAAGTTGGAGGTCCTTGAGCTGAATTTGACTTGTAGCGCCAAGGAACGCAGCAGAAGCGTCCCATGCCAATCGCCCATAAGGGCCGCTTGCAGTCATTCGGAAGTCCTCAACGGCGAGGTCGCTTTTCCGAAGCGCTGCAATCTCAAGGGACATCCGATTGGCGGCGCCGGACCGGCTCAACACGCCTGACGCTCTCGCCGGACCTTCGACGAAAACGCCGGGCCAAGGCTCCGCATCATCGCCGCCTTCATAAGAGAGGTCGCCGCGGCCCTCGCCGGTATCCGGATTAAACTCAAGACCGCCGCGCATCGCAAATCCGCTTCCGCGGTACTCTATGCTGCTGAGGCGCCAAAGCCCGTCTCTGCGGCGGCTGACATTGGCGGCTGCTCGGCGGGATCCGTCGATGGCGCGTAACGATACGACTCCCGAGGCGGAAGACGGCAGCCCGACAAGGGAGATTGCTGCGCGCGAAGGAGAGATTGATGCTCGGTTCAACGCCAATGCCGGCGTTGTCGCCGTCATCTTGAGGGTGATATCGTCAGGGGCGCCCTTGACTTCGAATTCTCCCGCGAGTTTCCCGCGCGAACGCAAGGACGGCAGCAAAGCGCCCAGCGCTTTCTCGTCCAAAGAGAGAGAGCCCTTCGTCGAAATCTCTTTCTCCTGAAATGAGAAGCTGGCATCAGCCGAAAGCGCGAATCCTTCCGCGCTCGCAATCTTCAAACTCTCAAATGCGATTTCTTCGTCTCGAAGAATTGACAGGCCGCCCGTTGCGCCAAATCCGGTGGGAAAACGCCAGGAGAGGCTGCTTTTGGGTGCTATTTGGATCTCAACGTCGCCTTTGAGGTGCGCGTGAAGATCGCTTCTTCCTTTGAGAATGCCGACACGGAACAGCGGCGCCGCGGCGGAGGCAGTGACCGCGAAATCCTCTCCGCGCCGTTCAAGCGAGGCCTTTACATCGACGGCGCTACCGACGGCCGCGCGTAACGACGGTCGCCAATCATCTGCTAAAGCGAAGGAAAGATCGGCCCTCGCTTGTTCAAGCGCCCTTCTAGAATTTTGCCAGTCCATAGCGCCGCGAAGCGTTCCGCCTCCAAAGACGGCGCGGCGCAATTCCAGCCGTCCGCCATGATCGAGGGTACGGTAAACTCCCTCGGCCCTGACGGTTTCGCCGAGATCGCCCATCCAATCGGCGAATCGCGCGCCGGGCTGAGCGGTAATTTTGAAGTCTACTGCATCGAAAATTGAGAGATCGCTGCGCGCTTCCACATCGATGGAGCCGGCTTCGCCAAGTTGAGCGTTCAATCGAAGCCTATAGTCCTCATAGGCTCCAACGCCAGTCGCCATGATGTCAATTGGTCCGCCCGCGCCGGCAAGCGCTGTGATGGCTCCATTGGACGATGACCGGACCTGCACGTCGAGGGCGAGATCTCTCTTGTCGGAGTCCCGTTCAATCTTTACTTTCAGGATGTCTCGATCATCTGTTGCGGCTGCCGAAGCGTTGATCGAGAGCGCGCGACCGCCCATCGTGATCGACCCTTCGCCGTCGAGCCGGATAATCTCGCCTGCGACCGCTCGGTCGACGACCAAGTTGCGGATCCTGATATCGCGGATCGAAAGCGCAGGAAGCCGCTCGGGCAATTCGAACCCTTTGAAGGGCCTCGCTTTGCGGCTTGGCGGCGGCGGCGCCTTTATGGTCGCATCTTCTATTGTGACCTCCGCAATATCGATTTGTCGGCTGAAAAGCGCGCGCGGATTCCAACGCAGCTCGATGCGCGCGATCTCGGCCCAGTTCGCCTCTCCGTTCTTGAAGCGAACGTCCACCAGCTGAAACTTGTCGAACAGGTCGCCCTGTACGTCGCCGATCTCGACCTCGCGGCCAAGCGCGTCCCCGATCTTCTGCTCGGCGATGTCGCCAGCGATCTGCCTTGCTGGCGGCGAAATGATGAAAGCGAACCCCAGCGCAAGGATCGCTGCAATCGAAGCGAGTACAATGACAGCGGCGCGGCGCATCAGAACGGTTGCCCTAACGAAATGTAGAACTGAAAACCTCGGTCCGTCGGCCGCTTTTCAAGCGGAACCGCCACATCGAGGCGGATAGGTCCGATCGGCGAAAGGTAGCGCACGCCGCCGCCCGCGCCGACGAGATAGTCGCCGTCGAAATCCGGAAAGCTCGCCGAGTAGACGGCGCCGGCGTCAGCGAAGGCGGCGACTTGGAAGGGTCCGAAAATCTTTGCACGCGTCTCGACGGCGGCTTCGACAGCGGAACGGCCGCCGATCGGCACGCCGTCGGCGTCGAGAGGACCAACGGCCTGAAAATCATACCCTCGGACGGATGACCCCCCTCCCGAGAAGACACGTTTGTTGACCGGAAGCGACCTCAATGCGGATCCGGCTGTCGCGGCGACGCGAAAACGGCCGGCGAGAGTGTAGCGGTCATCCGCGCCGAATTGCCGGCGCGTGCGGCCGACGATTTCCAAACGCGTGAACTGATCGCTGCCGGTGTAGGGGATGACGAATAACGACGCACGCGCGCCAGATGACAGGGTCAGCGGATCGTTCTCCGTGTCCCAAGTCGCAGACAGCGGGGCCGAGACGAAGTAGGTCCGCTCGTCGGCGATTCCCGGCGCGATGCGCAGCCGACTCTCAACGCGCGAGGTCTCAAGGGCGAGGCCTGCCCGGGTCTCCAGGCGTTCATCGAGCCAGAGCTTTGCGAAGCCTCCGCTAATCGTCAATGAACGCGCCGTAAAGGCGTCAGTCGTGTCGTTGATGAAGCCGAGATTTGCAAAGGCCGAGCCGGGAAATCTGGGTAACGGCTTATTGATCTCCAGATCGAACGCCTGACGCACCTCCGTTCCATTGATTTCGGCGCGGGCGCGTTCGCCGCGGCCTGCTATGTTGCGATATTCGAGAAAGAGCCTTCCGCCTGGCCCTTCTGAGGTTGAATAGGAAACGCCGGCGCCGACCGTGCGGTTCTTTCGTTCTTCGACAGTGATCCGCACCGGCGCGGTCCCATCCTGATCAATTTCGCCCGCCTCGAGGGCGACTGAAGTGAAAAGTCCCGTCTTCGACAGTTCGTCCCGGAACTCTTCGAGATCTTCGCGGTTGAAATACGTTTCGTCCTCCCACGTCTTCAATCGATCGAAGAAGTCCGCCTTTGTTTTTCGGGCTCCGACGACTTCAACACCGTCGAATTTGGCGCGCGGGCCGCTGTCGAATTCATAGACGGCGTCGGCGCTGTTTTCAGAAAGGCGAGCCTCCGCGCGTCGCGAGACAATGCGCGCGCGCGGGAAGCCTGTCGCGAGCAGGTGATCCAGAAAGCGTTTCTGGTTGTCCTCAAGGACCGCGCCGGACGCTTCATTGGTGACGGTGAGGCCTGCTTCGGAGAAGCTTGACGGCCTACCGTCAGCGCGTTTGTCGACATACCGGACGACATGTCGGTCGATTTTGAATTTCGAACCGGGCTCGATGGTGAAGATGACCTGAGGCTCCGCATCGACTGAGGCGTTCTCAATCGAATAGGCGACCCGAGGATTAAAGTAGCCGGCGGCGATCAGAGCTCGCTTGATGACGCCGGCATCAGCATCGGCCGCCTGGCGCAGACTGGCTAATGTCGGCAGCGGTCGTCTCGCTAGTGAGAGGCTGGTCAGTTCCTCAAGTTTGCCGGCGACTTCGGGCGGCGCGCCGTCATAGCGCACCGTATAGTCGGCTGCGCGCGCGGATGCGTCCCAAGCAAGGGCGGCTAGGCTGAGCGACGAAAGCAAGGCCCTCACCGTCAAGGCTCCGAAAACGCCCTCATGCCTCTGTGCGCGCACAGCCGGCGATTGGCGGTTGACGGGAGAGAATGGCGTCTCACTCGTTAACCCTAAGCTTAAAATTGGCCGGAATTGCGCCGATCGGATGGCCGTCTTTTCAGAAGGTTAATGCTTTGTTAAAGCGCCGCATCGTTTCAGGGCCGTTGGCGAAAGGTGACAAATGCCCCATCCGCTGAGTGGAGCCGATTTCGGAACTCTGGCAGCGGCGGTGGCGCGCGCCGGCGTTCCGGGCAAGCCGCTCGCATTGGCGGCGATTTTCGGCTCGGTGGTCGGGCGGCTGCCCTTCTCAGTCGCCGAAAGACTGCTCATAGAAACAAGCTTGCCGCGAGAGGAGGACCTCGAACCGCCGGTCTTCATCCTCGGTCATTGGCGGTCGGGCACAACGCATCTTTACAATGTGATGTGCAAAAGCGGCGCTTGGAGTTATGTGCCGCCGCTGGCTACGGGTCTGCCTTGGGACATGTTCGGAATCGGACGGGCCTTCCGGCCGATGTTGGAGCGCGCGCTGCCGGAGCATCGCTATATCGACAACATTCCCGTTACGCCCGAGAGCCCGCAGGAAGACGAAATTGCGCTCGCGAACATGACGCCGCTGTCATTTTATCACGGCATCTATTTTCCAGCGAAGTTTGATGAATTCCTCAATCGCGGGGTGTTCTTCGACGGGTGTACGTCGGCGGAAATCGCGGGCTGGCGGTCACGGTTCATTTATCTCCTCCGAAAACTTTCGAAATTGCAGGACGGCCGGCGCCTGCTTATCAAAAATCCTGTCTACACCGCGCGTCTTTCGATGTTGCGTGAGATTTTTCCGCGCGCGAAGTTTGTTCATATCGCGCGCAACCCTTATGATGTTTTTCAATCAATGCGAAACTTTTACCGCAAGCTTTTCGCTGAATTCGCGCTGCAGTCCTATGACCATATCGATATCGATGAGACCGTCTTCTCCGTCTATGAGCGGATGATGGGCGTGCTGGCCGCTGACTCGCGGGGGCTTGCGACGCCGGACTTTGTAGAACTTCGCTATGAAGAACTCGATCGCGACGGATTGTCGGCCCTTGAAAAGATCTACCGGTCGCTCGAACTCCCCGGATTTGACGCCGCACGCGGCGTCTTCGAGCGTTACCTCGCTTCCGTGAAGCAGTTTGAGAAGAACCGCTTCGACTATTCGGCGGAAGACGCCAAAAAAGTCGAAGCGCGTCTTGGACGCTTCATTGAGCAAGGACGCTACCGACGCCCCGGTGCGGTTGCGTGAGGCCTTCTGCGCGCGATATTGCCTCGCCGTTCGGCGCTTGCGCGTTCCTGATCCTTTCGGCGTGCAGCGTTAAAGGCGAAACTGTTTCGCCTCGCTATGCGCTCGAGCATTGCGCGCGGGTTTCGCTGATCAGCAGCGAGACCGGGCAAGAGATCGTCGGCGCCGAGGATCTGGATATTGATCGTCAAGGCGGCCGACTCTTCGTGTCGGCCTATGATCGCAGAGCCGTCGAACGTGCGGCAAGGCAGGGCAGCGACAACATTCCAGAGGGCGGCCTTTACGTTTTGGCGCTCGACAATCTGTCAGAGCGCGCATCACGACTTCAGGCCGACCCGATTGTCGCTCCCGCAAACGGCGGGCTGCGTCCCCACGGCATCGCTTTTGACGAGGCGACCGGAGTGCTGCACGTCGTCAATCGGAACTACGTACGCGAAGAAAGGCGTTGGCGTATGCAGGCTCAACTGCTCGCCATCGACCCGAAGGGGGAGCTAAGCGCAGCGGAGGACATAGCCTGTTCCGCAAACGATCTCGCCGTTCACAAAGGCCGATTGCTTGTGACGCTCGACCATGGCGGTTGCGGGTTTCGCGCCGGCTTTGAAGATATCTTCGGCTTGAAGCAGGCGCGGCTCGTCGATGCGTCCGGCGCGACCCTTGTCGATGGGATCGGCTTCGCAAACGGCGCGACGACGCTTACTGACGGTCGGGTTATGATTGCCGCGACGCGCGAGCGCTTGCTGTATCCAGTTGCACTGGAGGAGGGCGCCGCCGACAAGCAGAAAGCGATCCCGCTGGGAGCGGCGCCGGATAACCTTTCGATCTCGGATGATGGACGCATCGTGGCGGCGTTGCATCCTTCGCTTATGGCGATTGGAATGCAGCGCCGTCTGGGTGTCGGGCGAAGCCCCAGCCGCATCCTTGAGATCGATCCGGCGACCGGAGATCGTCGCATCCTTTTCGATGATCCCAAGGCTTCACTGATCTCGGCGGCGACGGTTGCGATCCTAACAAGGGAGCTGCTGATCATCGGTTCGGTGATCGACCCCGGAATCGTCGTTTGCCGGAGCGCCTCTTGAGCACGGCGCTTGTGACCGGCGGCGCGGGCTTCGTGGGCCGTCATCTTGTCGAGGCGTTGAGGGCGCGCGGCGTTCACGTCCGCGTCTTTGATCTCAAGGCCGTGACAGGCCTGGACATGGCGGTCGGGTCTGTCGAGGACCCTTCGGCGCTAACTGCTGCGATGAGCGGAGTAGACATTGTCTTTCACCTTGCGGGCGATGCTCAGCTTTGGGCGCGGGAGCAATCAAGGTTTGATCGCATCAACTTCATCGGAACCAAAAATGTCATCAGCGCCGCGGCGCACTCGGGCGTTCGTCGCTTGGTTCATTGCTCAAGCCTGACAACGCTTGTCGGCAGACGCACGCCAGTCGGCCATTCGAGGGCCGATGAAACCGTTCTGTTGTCGGCGGACGACATGCTTGGCGCATACCCGCGCTCAAAGCTGCTCGCGGAGGAGGCTGTCCTCGCCTCAGCATCCGCGGGCCTCGACGCCGTGATCGCAATCCCCACCGAACCGCTTGGCCCCGGTGATGAAGGGTTGACGCCGCCGACGCGGATGATCGTCGACCTCCTAAATGGACGCATTCCGGCGACGATCGACTGCATGCTGAATTTTGTTTCGGTGCGCAGTCTCGCCGATGGGTTTATCGCAGCGGCGGAGCGAGGCCGTAAAGGCGAACGCTATCTCCTAGGCGGCGAGAACGTCTCGATGGCGCGATTGCTGGCTGAGTTGAACCGCCAAACAGGTGTGGTGATGCCGAAGCTGGTTCTTCCCTACGCGGTCGCCCTCGCGGCGGGCGTCGTTGATACTCGCCTTGTCGCCGCGCTCACCGGCAATCCGCCGAAGGCCCCGCTCACCGGCGTAAGGCTCGCCGGCCGGCGCGTCTCGTTCTCGAGCGCAAAGGCAGAGCGTGAGTTGGGATGGAAGCCGGAGCCCTTTGAAGCGGCGATCGCCGCCGCGCTCGCATGGTTGAGAGAGCGCGGACTCATTCAATTCTAACGCAAGTCGCGCCCTGATCTGTTCAGGCCGGCGCTCTAATTCTTACGCGAAAACACAAAATCTGCGGCGCCGCGCAGCGGTCCGGCGCGCCCTCCAAAGCGGTCGAGATGGGATTTCGCGCGCTCGACAAGCGCACGCGCCTTGTCGCGCGCGCCTTCGGCCCCCAGCAGCTTGACGAAGGTCGCCTTGTCCATGTCGGCGTCCTGGCCGACGGGTTTACCGAGCGCCTCGGCGTCGCCAAAGGCGTCAAGGAGGTCGTCGACGATCTGGAAGGCGAGTCCAAGATCCTCCGCATAGAGACGGAGCGCCTCGACTTCGCTGTCTGCAGCCTCGCCGACGATACCGCCCGCCATCGCCGAAAACTTGATGATGGCGCCGGTCTTCAGGCGCTGAAGCTCCTCAATGCCGGCGAGGTCGAACGTCTTTTGCTCTGCGTAAATATCGATCATTTGTCCCCCGACCATGCCTTCTCGGCCCGAAGCGCGTGCAAGTTCAAGCGCGAGGCGGCTACGGACGCCGCCGTCGGGGTGCGTGGCCGGCTCCGCAAGCACTTCGAAGGCCTGAGTTAGAAGCGCGTCGCCCGCCAGTATGGCGGTTGCGTCATCATACGCCTTA
Source organism: uncultured Caulobacterales bacterium (assembly GCA_964578685.1). GTDB lineage: Bacteria > Pseudomonadota > Alphaproteobacteria > Caulobacterales > Parvularculaceae > Amphiplicatus. The sequence continues at coordinate 11,896 of CAZOEB010000016.1, read as the reverse complement.
TGCACTGACGGCCGGCCCCGGCGCAGATCGCTATCATCCATGGCCGGAAGATCGTCATGGATGAGGCTGTAGCAATGGATCATTTCGACTGCGCAGCCGACGCGCAACGAACGCTGGCGCGGCGCTTCGAACATGTCGGCGCTTGCAACGACGAGAAACGGGCGCAGCCGCTTGCCGCCGTCGAGCGCGCCATGGCGCATGGCGTCGATCACGCGCCCCAAAGGGCCGCCCCGCCGCGGCAGCATGCGGTCGAGCTCTGCTTCAACAAGGCTCGCCGTTTCGCGGATGTGGGCGTCGAAGCTGGTCATGATACCGGTGTCGTTGCGGCGGCGCTCCATAGCGCCCGCCTTATCATTGCTCAACCGACCCGCGTCGCAGGAACCCGCTGCCGCTGCATGGACCGCAAGTCCTTGCGAGCAGACCCAATCGTCCGCGGCCCGCGCATGACGGACAGAGACGAGCCCCGTCCGCGCCGGCGAAGGTTTTGAACAGCGACTCGGCCGAGGCGCCGGCCTTGTTCATTGCGAATCGCAGCGCAGTCGCCGACCGCGCTGCGGGGAACGCCTCGACAAAGGAAGCTGACGAAATGCCATGGAGAATGACGAGCAGGTCCCGTTTCCAAGCTTCAAGGATAAGCGAAAAAGAACCCTCGTTGAACTCTCCCGCCGCCGCGACGCCGCCAATCACATATAGATCGCCGTCATTGTGAAAAGTAGCGACGCTGATATGAAGGTTGCGATTGAGCGATTCGAGCTGAGCGTTGCTCAGCGCGAAGCCTGAAAAGCGCGCAAGAAATCCAACCTCGGCGACCCTGTCTTTTGCGCCTTCGATCAGAATAAGGGCGACGACAAACCGGACCTCGCCCTCGCTGACGCCAAAGAGGCTCAGCCCATCCTCTTCGCCAAGGTCGTCGAGCTCGCGGTATCGATTGAGGAGCGCCGACACAATCCGGTTACGCGGCCAGAAGGTTCGCGCGCCCCGGTCGCTCTTCACGCTCAATAGTCGCTTCATCACGCGCCCCACCGCTTACAATGCGACGCTAACGGCGGGATCGGGCGGACGCAAACCTCGAGCCGCTAGCTCGGGGGGCTGATATTGCGCTGCAGCAAGCCGACGTCTAGGATGGGAAATCGATGGGAATCAAGCGGCGGCGGCGATGGTTGCCGCTGTAGGAAACGCGTGAAATAAAGGCCGAAAGCGACGTCCGCCCGCGAAGTTAGGCGATGGCGGCTCAGGGGATGGGGTTCATGGAGGGAAGCGCGGTCATGGCGGAGTCTCGGGCTGCTTTGAGAGTGATTTTGGCGCAGCCCCGGGGATTTTGCGCCGGGGTCGAGCGAGCGATCGACATTGTGGAGCGAGCCCTCGAGAAATACGGCGCGCCCGTCTACGTCCGCCATGAAATCGTTCACAACAAGCGTGTCGTCGACACGCTTCGGAACCGGGGCGCGATCTTTGTCGAAGAAATCGACGAGGTTCCGACCGGCGCCGTGACAATTTTCTCCGCGCACGGAGTTTCCCAGAAAGTCGAGAGCGGCGCCAAACTTCGGGACCTCGATGTCATTGATGCGACTTGCCCCCTGGTGACGAAGGTCCACAAGGAAGGTCGCCGCTACGCCGAAAAGGGCTACGACATCGTGCTGATCGGCCATCTCGGTCACCCGGAAGTTGAAGGCACGCTCGGGCAGATCCCGGGCACCGTTCATGTCATCTCCGAGCCGCATGAGGTCGCAACCCTAAGCGTTCGCGATCCTGAGCGCGTGGCATTCGTCACTCAGACGACGCTCTCAGTGAACGACACGAAGGACGTCATCGCAGCCCTTAAAGGGCGCTTCCCGGCGATTATCGGTCCTGATACGCGCGACATTTGTTACGCAACGCAGAATCGGCAGACCGCCGTCATCGAGCTTTGCAGGCAGATCGACATGCTGCTCGTCGTCGGCGCGCATAACTCGTCGAATTCCAACCGCCTTCGCGAAATCGGCGAAAATTTCGGACTTCCTGCCTATCTGATTGAGGACGCGGGCATGCTCGATCTTCGCTGGCTCGACGGCGTCAATATCGTCGGCGTCACGGCCGGCGCGTCGGCGCCCGAGACCCTCGTTCAGGAGACCATCGCAAAACTCCGGACGATCAGGACGGTAAGCGTAGAGACGCTCGACGGCGTCCGTGAAAACGTACACTTCAAATTGCCGCCGGAACTAGCTGAAGTGCCCCGCCCCAAAGACGCGATGGACGCATGGGCCGTCGAGCCCGCCTGAACCAACCTTCCCTGCATCCCCTGACATTCGGAGTATCGTCGGATGGCCGTATCGCTTCATCAACAGTTCCGCGTCGGCGCTTACGTCTTGAAACAGACGTTGATGGGCCGAAAGCGCTACCCGCTGGTGCTCTTCCTGGAGCCGCTCTTCCGGTGCAACCTTGCTTGCCCTGGCTGCGGAAAAATCGATTATCCCGCGCCGATCCTCAACAAGCGCCTGTCCGTCGAAGAATGCCTTCAGGCCGTCGACGAATGCGGCGCCCCTGTCGTCGCCATCCCCGGCGGCGAGCCGCTGATCCACAAGGATATCGGCGAAATCGTCGCCGGCGTCGTCGCGCGCAAGAAATTCGTGTCGCTCTGCACCAACGCATTGCTCCTCGAGAAGAAGCTGCATCTCTTCAAGCCGTCGCCGTTCCTGTTCTTCTCCGTCCATCTCGACGGTCTCGAAGAAGAGCATGATCGCGCGGTCGACCAAAAAGGCACGTTCCAGATCGCAGTGAAGGCGATCAAGGCGGCGCAGGAAGCGGGCTTCCAGGTCAACGTCAACGCGACGATCTTCAATAATATGACGGCGAAACAGGTCGCCGATTATCTCGATTTCGCGACCGACCTCGGCGTCAATATCTCGATCTCGCCGGGCTACGCCTACGAGCGCGCCGAAGACCAGCAGCACTTTCTCTCGCGCGAGCGCACCAAAAACCTTTTCCGCGACGTGTTCCGGATCGGCAAGGAACGCGGGCGCGAGTGGAACCTTTCGCACTCGACGCTGTTCCTCAATTTCCTCGCCGGCAATGAAGAGTACATGTGCACGCCCTGGGGCTCGCCGACGCGCAACGTCTTCGGCTGGCAAAAGCCGTGCTACCTGCTCGGAGAAGGTTATGTTTCATCGTTCAAAGAACTGATGGAAACGACGGACTGGGACAGCTACGGTACTGGCAAATACGAGAAATGCTCGAACTGCATGGCGCATTGCGGTTATGAGCCGACCGCGGCGATGGACGCTGTGAAGAACCCGTTCAAGGTCTTCAAGCTGAAGAATATCTTCGCGATCCCGACCGAGGGTCCGATGGCGCCGGAGATCGATCTTTCGAAGGCTCGCCCGGCGATCAACGTTCACGAGAAGATCGTCACCGAGCAGATGTCAAAGATCGAGAGCGAGAAGAAAAGCGCCAAAGACGTCGCCGAAATCGCGGCGTAGCGTCGCGGTCGCTGCGCCCGATTCGCGTCCCAGCATCGCAATTTGCTCAAATTGCTGGGGCGCTTTCACACATTCGATCAATACGCTCACGACATTGACGCCGCCTGACGGGGTCACTGCGCCGAGCGCCGCCTTGGGCAGCGCGCGCGTAGAACCGTCAGCGACAGCGCGAACCGCGATGAACGGCGCACCGGCGCGCGCGGCGGCGCGCGCGGCGCCATGACTTTCCATATCGACAGTCTGAGACGCATAGCGGCCGAAGAGTTGCGATTTCTTTTCGGCGCTCTCGATGATGTCGTCGGAGCCGAAGATGGCGACCCGAAGAATGTTTTGAGGCGCCGCCGCGAGAAGTTTTCGGTCGGACAGGATGACATCGCCTGAAGCGGAAACGACGCGCTCGCCGATGATGAGATCGCCGGGTTTCAAATCCGGCGCAAGGCCGCCGCAAAGCCCGGCGCTGATCACGGCGCGGGCGCCGGCGGCGATCAGGCCTTCGGCGAGGTCCTCGGCGCGGGCGGCGTTCGCGCCCGAAACGCCGATCCGCGCTTTTGCCGAATCGATTTTCGCGGCGGACAGGCTTGCCTTGATGGCGGCGGCTTCTGACTTGAGGCCGCAGATGACGGCGACGAATGCGCTCATGCGGCGTTCCTTCTTTCGAGGACCATGGCGGCCGCTCTATCGCCTGACCGGATCGATCCTTCAATGGTCGCCGGGACGCCGGTGTCGGTATGGTCTCCGGCTAGAGTCAGATTGCTCCACCGCGTCGCCGGTTTCAAACGCTTGGCGACAGCGGCGGGCGACTGGTCGGGCGTCGCCCGACGTTCGCGGATCACCCGCACAGCGTCAAAGGAAGTATCGCCGATGTCGAGGGCGATTTGCGTCTCGCGCCACATGTCGCGGGCCGCTTTCTCGTTCGGCACATCATCCATGCCGATTGCATGGCTCGCTGAAACGGTGAGGCTGACCACATCTCCGCGAACAAAGCACCAATGCGCATCCGACGACAGCATTCCGATGAAAGGCGCATCGCCTAGAGCGGCGAGGGGAACCGGCGCATTCGTGCGGTAATGCACGTTCAAGATCGAAGCGTCGTCGTCCGGCGGATCGAGATCGGGCAGCAGTTGCTTGAGACGGGAAGGCGGGACCGCCAGAATAACGCTCTCGCCGGCGCTGAGGGCGACGGTTTCCTCGCCAAGATCGAGGCTTGAAACACGCGCGCCGTCGAATCCGACTGCGCGCACCCGCGTGTTGAACTGTACGACGGCGCCGTGCTTGGCGAGAAATCTCAAGGCGGGATCGATGAAGGCCGGACCTAAGCCTTCCTTTGCGGCCAACGGCCGAGATGCGCCGCCGCCGAGCGCAAAGGTTTCGCGTATGACCGACCAGAGGAGGCGCGCCTGCCCAATATCAGGCGTCGTGTTCAGGACCGCGAGCGTCAGCGGTTCCCAGAACCGCTTGTAGAGCGGGTCCCCTTTGTCAACCAGATCAGCGACAGTCTGATCAGCGCGGGCAAAAGCAATCCCCGCCGCCTTCAGATAGTTGAGGACGCCGGTTTCCGGCACGCGCGCGCAGGGATCGAAAATCCACGACGGGAAAAGCCCGTTATTGATGCGCACGCGCCAGCGCCGCCCGGTCCTGACGTCGACAAAAGGGTAGGCGGCTTCTGCGGGACCCGTCAGCGCATCTTCCGCGCCGATGCGCGCAAGATAATCGAGCGCCGCCTTGTTGCCCGACATGATGAGGTGGTTGCCGTTGTCGATGTCGCGACCGAGCGTGCGATCGTGAAACGTCCGGCAGCGGCCGCCTGCATGGCCGGCGGATTCATAAACGACGACGCGCTCGCCGGCCCCCGCAAGGCGAACTGCTGCGGCGAGGCCCGAAAGACCCGCGCCGACGATATGGACCGTCGGCGCCGTCATTTTGGCGCCGACTTCAGGGGCGGCACGAAGCCGTATCGTGCGGCGATAAGCAGCTTCTCGGCCTTTGACAGCGAGATCGGCTCACCGAGGCGCTCCCATCCTCTCGCGGTCATCTTGCGGAGATAGGCCTCATATGCGCCCATCATGAGGAGGGCGGGACGGACTGTGCGCCAATCGAGCGAGGAAAGGGCGTGGCGCGCGTCGTTGAATTTAGCGCGCGCGATTTGTGCAAGGTCGTGAGCGACGCCTTGAAGGGCCGATCTTGACCCGCCAGCGCAATCGTCGCCGGCGATGCTCCCGTAGATCGACGCATGGCGGGTCAAGACCCGCCCTACTGCATCGGCGGTCGTCGGCGCCCCGTGCTTATCAAGAATCTCCGCAGGCAGATAAAGCCGCCCTATTTTCGCATCTTCTGCGACGTCGCGCAGGATATTGGTGATCTGCAATGCGTCTCCGAGCGCCAGCGCGAATCTGTCGGACGCCGCACCCTTCGGCGCGCCGAAGACCGGCATGGACAATAACCCGACTGCGCCTGCGACGCGCCGGGTATAGGCAAGAAGCGTCTCCGTCGGCGGGGCAACGATGGGTCCGTCGGCGTCCATCTCCATGCCTTCGATCATCATCAGGAATTCGTTCTTCGGCAGGTTGAACGCGCGCACGGGATTAAGCAGCGCGACCGCCGCGGAAAAAGTCGGGCGACCTTCATAGAGCCTGTCGATCTCGCGTCGCCACTCCGACAGGCGCGCGCGCTTATCTCCAGCGCTCAAGGCGGGATCGTCTGCAATGTCATCGACCTCGCGGCAGAAAGCATAAATCGCATGCATGGCTTTGCGACGGGGGCGCGGCAGAATCGCCATGCCGGCCGCGAAGGACGTGCCGGATTTCTTTACCGATTGCGTCGCCTCGCGCGCGGCGGCGCGGGTGTCGAGAAGGGAGGCGCTGGTTGTCATGCGCCCTTGCCCGCTGCGAAATAGCCTGAGATGGCGCCTGCAATCCCGGCGCACGCAAAGTCAAATTTCGAAAGCGCGACGCGGCCGGCGACCGGATCGCAATCGCGCAACAGCGTGATGAGCCGCTCAGCAAGCTTCACGATCACCGCCGACTCCATGGCGAGGCTGCGGCTCTTCAGGGCGAAAGGAAGGCGTCGTGCATCGACCATCAGCGCGTCGCACCCGTCAAGCATGCGGTCGATGGTCTTGCGCAGCGCCGGGCTTTCAGCCTCCGCATCGATGTCGGCGAGGGCGCCGCCCGCCTCCGCAAGCCACGGCTCGATCACATAGATGCGGTCGAGATTCTTCTTGTCGTCTTTCATGTCCTGCAGGTGATTGACGATCTGCAGCACCGTGCACAGCGCATCGGAATAGCGATAACCAGAGCGGTCCTCGCCGTGAAGGTCGAGAAGAAAGCGCCCCACGGGATTTGCGGACTTTTCGCAATAGCCGAGCAGTTCGTCCCACGACTGGTAGCGCTTCTTTTCGCAGTCCTGCACGAAGGCGGCGATCAGGTCCGAACCGTGGACGGTCGGGACGTTCGTCGCTTTCATGCTCTCCCGAAGCGCATGCGCCTTCTCAAAAGCGGCTCCGTAGTCCGGATCTCCTTTCAGCGCAGCATCGAATGCTCGCAGGCGGTTCGCTTTTTCGGCGTCGGACAGAGCGGGGTCGTCTGCAATGTCGTCGATCGCGCGCGCGAAGGCGTAAAAGGCCGCGACGTGCGGGCGCAGCGCCTTCGGCAGCAGGAACGAGCCGACGGGAAAATTCTCGTCTCGAGCGCCCTTGCCCGAGGGCGTCTCGACGGCGTTCGCCTCGCCCAAAAGATCCGCCGAGCCCGTCATGACGCTTTCTTCAACATCGCCGGTGGTTTACGGAGTTTTTGGCTGACTTCAAGGGAAGCGGACGGTCGCCGAAGGCGATGTCGGAGGAAGGCACGATAAGCTCATGATGCTCGGGGTGATTTCGGCC
>CAZOEB010000016.1:0-4464 GCA_964578685.1 uncultured Caulobacterales bacterium | reverse complement strand
GAGCAACAGACCGCTTCGCTGGCGGACGAACGCTACGAGGCCCGATTTTCTGACGGAAGGCGCCTTCTGATCCGGCGCGCGCCGCCGCTCCCTTCGGGCTGGACCGGCAAGCTGTGGGCGGTGAACGCCGGCCTCCGCGCCGCGCAAGAGGAGGCCCCCGATGCGCGTTACGTGCTTCTCATCGACGCGGACATTGCGATCGCGTCGACGACGCTCGAACGGCTCGTCGCGCATGCGGAAAAAAACTCTCTCGCGCTCACCTCGCTGATGGCGCGGCTCGACTCCCGCGGCGTCTGGGGCGGTTTGCTGATTCCGGCGTTCGTGTTCTTCTTCCAAAAGCTATATCCGTTCCCCCGCGTCAACAATCGCGCGGATTCGACCGCGGCGGCTGCCGGCGGCTGCATGCTGGTGCGCCGTGACGCGCTCGAGGAGATCGGCGGCGTTGCGGCGATCCGCGGCGACCTCATCGACGATTGCGCGCTGGCGAGCGCGATCAAGCGGACCGGCCGGCCGATCTGGCTCGGCCTCGCATCGGATGAGGCGCTTAGCCTCCGTGACAATCGCGCTCTCGGATCGATCTGGAACATGGTCGCGCGCACGGCGTTCGCGCAGCTTCAACATTCGTGGATCCTGCTGGCGGCGACGATTATCGGCATGGTCGCTCTCTATCTCGCGGCGCCGGTTCTTGCGCTCAGTTACGGTTTTCATCGTGACCCGTTTGCGGCGCTGTTTGGATCGGGCGCCTGGCTTCTGATGGCTCTGACATTCCGGCCGACAGCGGCGCTCTATGGACTGCCGTTATGGGCCGCGTTCCTGTTGCCGCTCGCCGCCGCGCTCTATACGGGGATGACGATTTCATCGGCGCTTCGCCATGCTGGGGGCAAGGGCGGCGCGTGGAAGGGGCGGACCTATCCCGCCTCAGCGAGGACCTTTTGAACGACAATCCGGGCAAGGCTCCGAAAGTCGCGCTTATCGGCGCCGGCGCCATGGGCGGCGCGCTTCTGAAAGGCTGGATCGACAAGCGCGCAATCGACGCCGCTGCGTCCGCCGTCTTCGAGCCTGATCCATCCGCCGCGCTTCAGGCGACGGCGCGCGACGCCGCAATCATGCTCAACCCACCGATCTCGCCGCGCTTTGACGCTGTCGTCCTTGCCGTCAAGCCGCAATCGCTCAGCGATGCGGCGCCTTATGCGCCGATGGCGCAGAACGCCGTCGTCATCTCGGTCCTTGCAGGCCGGTCAATCGCATCTGTTTCATCCGTGCTCGGAACAACACGGATCATCCGCGCGATGCCGAACCTGCCGTCGATGGTCGGCGCCGGTGCCGCCGGGCTCTACGCGCCGCCCGCGGTGAGCGGCGACGATCGGCGCATCGCGCGAACGCTTATGGAAGCGGTGGGCGAGGCCGTCTTCGTCGACAGCGAGGCGGCGATTGACGCTGTGACGGCGATTTCCGGTTCGGGCCCCGCCTATTTCTTCCTCCTGTCGGAAGCGCTGGAAGAGGCCGCCCTCGCTCTCGGCCTTCCCGCAGAGAGCGCTGCGGCGCTTGCGCGTCAAACCCTGGTCGGGGCCGGGGCCGTCATCGCCGCCGATGACCGCAACGCAGCCGCACTGCGCAAGGCCGTAACATCGCCTGGCGGCACCACCGAAGCGGCGCTGAAGGTTCTCGACAGCGAAGACAAAATAGTCCGAAAGCTGATCAAAGATGCGGCCGCCGCCGCTTTCCGGCGCGCGCAGGAGCTGACTGGGTGAACGGCGTCAGGCCGCCGCTTCTTTCGGCGGCGCCAGCTTCGCCTGCAGGCCCGAGCGCATCGCGGTGAAGGCGGCGATCAGAATGACAAGGCCGACATAGCGCACGACGTAGAGACCGAGATCGTCGACGAAGGTTTTGCCGAGCGCGCCGATCGAAGCGTAGATCGAGTGAATGTCGGCGCCCGCCGCCGCCATGCCGCCGATCGGGAACACGACCCGGTCGATGAGGAGCGCGACGGCGCCGAGGAACCACGCCGAGCGGCGCCGCTTCAGGATGATCGCGATCGTGAAGGTGATGAGAAGCGCCTGCGCGACATCGCTTCCGGAAAAGCCGAGCGCGATGATGTGTTTGAGGTCTTCCATGGCCGGTCCCTTTCGGAGGGAATTAACGCAATATCAGGGTTAACGGCGGGTAAAGACCCCGCAAGAACCGGGTCGAAAGGGCTCGCCGGACGGACCATGTCGGGCGTATGAGCCGCGTCATGACCCTTGCCCGCCCGCCCGCCACCCGCCTTGACGGCTATGCGCCAGTCGCCAGGGCGATCGACTATCTCGTGTCGCACTGGGAGGAGCGGCCGGGCCTTGAGGAGACGGCGGAGATCGCCGGCCTGTCGCCGCAGCACTTCCAGCGCGTCTTCAAGGAAGGGGCGGGCGTGTCGCCCAAGCGCTTCCTGCAGGCGATGGCGGCGGGCGAGGCGAAACGGGCTTTCGACGAGGGCGCGAGCGTCTTGGACGCCGCTTTCGCCGCCGGGCTTTCGGGACCTTCGCGACTCCATGATCTTTTCCTTGTCTCGGAAGCGATGACGCCCGGGGCCTACCGCCGGAAGGGCGAGGGGGTGACGATCCGCTATGCGGAAGCGGACGGGCCCTTCGGCCGAGCGCTGGTCGGCGCGACGGAGAAGGGCATCTGCTGGCTCTCCTTCGTCGAGCCGCTCGGCCTTCAGCGGTCGCTCGAAGAGATGAAGGCCGACTGGCCGGCGGCGTCTTTTGTCGAAGATCGTGGCGTCATCCTGCCGCTCGCGGAACAGGCCTTCGCCTTCGCCAGCGGTCAGCCGCTCGACCGGCCGCTCGGCCTTTTCGTTCAGGGAACGAATTTTCAGTTGAAGGTATGGCAGGCCCTGCTGGCCATTCCTTGCGGCGCCCGAGCGACCTATGGCGCTATCGCCGAGGCGGTCGGGGCCCCGAAAGCGAGCCGGGCGGTCGGCGCGGCGGTCGGCGCTAACATGATATCGCTCCTGATCCCCTGCCACCGGGTCATTCTCGCCTCCGGCGTCATCCACAATTACCGCTGGGGCGCGAATCGGAAGCGGGCTCTGCTGGCGCTGGAGGCGGCGCGCGAAGCGGCCTGACCGGGCCGCGTTGCGCCCCTGACCGGGATCGCTATATAGACGCCCGCGCGTGGGGCCTCTCGGGCCGCGGCGCATTTCCCACGTCGCTTTCCCGACAGGAGACGGCAAGACCCATGCTGATTTCGCCCGCATTTGCGCAGGCCGCGACCCCGGCCGCCCCCAACCCGCTTTTCCAGCTCATCCCGTTCGTTCTCGTCTTTGTCTTTTTTTATTTCCTGATCATCCGACCGCAGGCGCAGGCGCGAAAAAAGCATCAGGAGATGATCGCGAATGTGAAGCGCGGCGATATCGTCGTCACCTCGGGCGGCCTCGTCGGCAAGATCACCAAGGTTCTTGAAGGCGACGAGGCGATGGTCGAGCTCGCCGACAATGTCGTCGTCAAGGTCGTGAAGTCGACGCTGGTCGACATCCGCAACAAGCCGACGCCCGCCGCCAACGATCAATAGGAAAGGGGCGGGGCGGGCGATTAGCCCGCGCCGCCGTCGTTCGCATGCTCCAGTACCGGCTCTGGCAAAGGGTCCTCATCATCGGGGCGGTCGTTCTCGCCGCGTTGTTTGCGGTCCCGAATTTTTTCTCGAAGGAAGAGGTCGCGGCGTGGCCCGGCTTCGCGCCGAAGAGCCGCGTCGCGCTCGGCCTCGACCTGCAGGGCGGCTCTTACCTCCTCCTCGGCGTCGATACGGACAAGGTCATCACCGACCGTCTCACCAATCTGCGCCAGGAAATCCAGCGCCAGATGCGCCCGCAAGGATCGCGCACGCGTGTCGCGCTTGAAGCCTTGCCGACGCTCGACGCGGCGACCGATTCGATCACGCTCCGCGTCCGCGACGCGGGCCAAGTCGAGGAAGCCGCCAAGCGCGTGCGCGACCTGACGCGCGGCGGCGGGCTCATCGGCGCCGGCGTCCGGCCCTATGACGTGATCGTCGAAGGGAACCGCATCACCGTCACCATGCACCCCGAAGCGCGGCGCGCCTACGGCCAGGAAGCGCTCGCCGATTCGATCGAAGTCGTCCGCAGGCGGATCGATCCCGCCGGCAACAAGGAAGTGCTGATCCAGGCGCAGGGTGAGGACCGCATCGTCGTGCAGGCGCCCGGCGACAACGACCCTGAAGCGTTGAAGCAGATCATCAACCGCACCGGCCAGTTATCGTTCCACCGCGTCGACACTTCGGTCAGCCCGAGCGAAGCGCAGGCGGGCGTCCTTCCGCCCGGCCGCATGGTGACGCCGATCGCCGAGACCGAGGGCGGCGGCCTGCTCGTCCTCTTCGAGGAGGCGGAAGTCACCGGCGACATGGTCGAAAGCGCCTCGGCGGGCGTCAATGACGACGGCGGCGGCTTCCAGATCAATTTCTCCTTCGACCAGCGCG
>CAZOEB010000015.1:0-41808 GCA_964578685.1 uncultured Caulobacterales bacterium | reverse complement strand
CGCCACATCGCCTTGAAGCGCGCCTCGAAGTCCTTGTCCTCATAGAGCGCGCGCCTGCCCGCATCGTCCTCAAAGTCGAGCTTGATCAGTTCACGGAGTTCGGGAATTTCCTCCGACAAGGGCGTCACCGGCCCGTCGCCGAAAACGAGAAAGCGCGCGGCGAGGCTTTGCAGATAGAATCGGCCGTCCAGAAGCTTTGAGTTGAGGAGCCGCACCAGCATATGCGCGCTGCGGATGATATTGCGGTTCGAGCGCACGTCCAGCGCAGCGACCGCCGTGATCTTCAGCGGCTTTCCGAAGAGGCGCCCGCTCGTCAGCAGGAAGGTGCGGAAGACCTTCAAGGGGCTTTCGGTCGGCGGCGTCGCCTGCCACACGCGCCCATAGCGGCGCACGATGTCGGTGAGGCGCTTTAGCTCCGTGTACCCCCCATATTGCGAGGGGATGCGGCGGTCGCGATTGGGATCGTTCGAGAGATAGTGAAACGGCAGGCCGTCTGAGGAAAATCCGGCGTAGCCTTCGCGCATGCCCTTCTCGAGGAGGCGCTCCATCTCCGCCATCTCCGCCGGAGTCGGATCGCGCGTGACGGAAGGGGTGACGCCCATCGCGGCGATCCGCAGCATCGAATAGGGGATCATCGGCACGATGTTGGGGCCGAGATTGAGCGTGTCGAGATGCGCGAGATAATCCTGCGAGTCTTTCCACGTCGCGCGGTCGGCGACGCGCCTCAGCACCGGCTTGGGAATGTTTTCGACGCGCGCGAAGCAATCGACGACCGGGTCCTGATCGCCGTCCCGCTGGGCGCCGAAAGCAAGGCCGAGAGAACAGTTCGAGACGACGACTGTCGTCGTGCCGTGCCGCACCGATTCCGGCAGGCCGGGCGATAATTCGACTTCGAGATCGTAATGGGTGTGTATGTCGAGAAGACCCGGCGTCAGCCACAGCCCGCTCGCGTCGATCTCACGCGCCGCCGCGCCAAGGCGCGCGCCGCGCCGCGCGATGCGCCCGTCCTTCACCGCAACATCGCCCGTTACGGGCGCCGCGCCCGACCCGTCGAAAATCGTCGCATTGCGGATGATGAGATCGTAGTCGGCCATCGGCGCTCCAGCCCTGAAAGAGCGGTCAGCATCGGGAAGAAAGGCCTGCCGCTCAAGCGCAGGAAGCAGCGCCGGGGTGCGCTATTCTGTCTTCGGGCCGACATCGGCGATTTCGGCGATCGCTTCCCCGCCGCACAGCACATAGACGACGCGGTACTGCGGATTGGCGCCGTCCATCGACCAGCTGACCGGCGTCGGCGTCACCACCTGCATGACGAGATCGGCGGGCGGAACCGCATCGAGATGCACGCGCAGGCCAGGGGGCATCGCGCGATCCGCGATACCGGCCCGCCAGATCAGCGCGTAGCCGGGCGTCGGCAGATCGATTTCGCCCTCGATCGTCAGGGAGTGGCCGCCGCCGGCGGGCGCGGTCCACGCTTTCCAGTTGCGGGCGTCGAGCACCGGGCAGGCGATCTCAGCATCCTCCGTTTCGGCGACGCCAGCCTCTTTCGCGACAGGCGATGCGTCAGCCTCCGGCGCGGGCTCGGCCGCGGCGGGCGCGGGCGCGTCTTCCTTCTGCGCGCAAGCGGCGAGCGCCACGAGCGTGACGGCGGCGAGGCGGATGATCATCGATGGGCTCCCCGGTTCAACGCCCGGGAGATTACGGAACAACGGATCGCGTGCAAGCCTAGACCAAGCTGCGCGATTTTGGAATCGCCCAGCTTGGTCTAGTTTATTGTTTGTCGCGGCGTTTCGGCGCAAAACCGCATGCACTTTTGCGCATCGCCGCTCTAAATCGGCATCCGCATGATTTCCTGATAGGCCTCGATCACCCGGTTGCGCACGGCGAGCGCGGTTTCGAGACTGACCTCAGCGGCGGAAATCGCGGTCACGACATCGACGAGATTGGCTTCGCCCGCCGCGACCTGCGCGGCGGCGGCCTCGCCCGCCTGCAGCGTCGAGGCGGTTTCCGCAATCGCCGAATTAAGGAGCGCGCCGAAGGAGGACGCGGGCGCGGCGGCCTCGCGCGCGGGCGCAGCGCGGGCGGCCTGCGCATAGGCTTCAGCGGCGCGAAGGGCGTCGATCGACATCGCTTACTCCAGAATTCTCAAGGTCGCCGCGGCCATGGAGCGCACCTGGTCTAGCGCGCCCAGATTGGCCTCATAGCTGCGCTGCGCTTCGCGCAGGTCCATCATCTCGATCAACGGATTGACGTTGGCGACGAGGACGTTGCCTTCGCCGTCCGCCGCGGGATGCGCAGGGTCATGCCTTACGGTGAACGCCGTCGGGTCAAGCTCGACGCGGTTGAGCGTGACGAGCGTCGCGGCGATTTCCTTGTCGAGGAACGACGCGAACACAGGAACCTGGCGCCGGTAAGGCTCAAGGCCCGGCGCGACCGGCGTTGAATTGGCGTTGGCGATGTTCTCCGCGACGATGCGGATGCGGCCCGCTTGCGCCCGCATTCCTGAGGCCGAGACGGAAAGGGCGGTGTTGAGGTCGTCCATCATTCAGCTCCTATCTGCCGCCCCGCACCGCGAGCCGCATCAGCTCGACGCTCTTCCGGTAGATCGACGAGGCGAGGCCGTATTCCATGCGCGTTTCAGAAAGCTTCATCATCTGCGTTTCGATCGACACCTGATTGCCGGAGAGCGAAGCCTCGCCGTCCGGCGCAAGGTGCGTTTTCGCTGAAGCGCCCGGCGCGCCGCCCGCCTGCAGGTGGCGCGGGTCGCTGACGCGCAGCGCCGCGCCGACGCGCGCGTCAAACGATGCCGGCGACAGATCGCGCGCGACATAATCCGGCGTGTCGCTGTTCGCGATGTTCTCCGCGATGACGCTCGTGCGTGCGGCCAAGAACTGAAGCCGCTGGCCGAGGCCTGCCAACAACGGCGATTTCGAAAGATCCATCGACAAATCCGCTATTCCCTCCCGGAGAGGATCGCGCCTTATGGTTAAACGGATGTTGAGGGCCGCCCTGTTGAAGGCGGCGTAAACCCGCGCCACAATAAGACGCCGTAAACGAATCCTTTCCGCGCGACCGGTCGTTGATGAAAAAGAAATTCGGGCTGGTTCTGGGGTCTGGGGCCGCGCGCGGCTGGGCGCATGTCGGCATTTTGCGGGGGCTCGACGAAATCGGCCTCAAACCGGACATTGTCGCCGGCTGTTCGGTCGGCGCCCTTGTGGGGGGCGCATGGCTTTGCGGCGCGCTCGACGAGTTTGAGGCCTGGGCGCGCGAACTCTCTCCCGTTTCGGCGTTCGGCGCGTTCAATTTCTGGGTCAATCGCGGGGGCCTCATCGACACGACGCCGGCCTTCTCGGCGTTCTCGGCCTTCGACCGGAAGATCGAAGATCTGCCGGTCCAGTTTGGCGCGGTCGCCGCCGACCTCGGCACCGGCGAGGAGGTGTGGATCACGCAAGGCTCGGTGATCGAGGCGGCGCGCGCTTCCTCCGCGATCCCCGTCATCTTCCACGCCGTGCAGCGCGGGCCCCGGTGGCTTATCGACGGCGCCGTCGCCAACCCGACGCCGGTCAGCCTTGCGCGCTTTCTCGGCGCCGATGTCGTCGTCTCCGTTGATCTCAACGCCAATCCGCGCGTGCTGACGCGCTTCAACGCGCCGGCGCCCGGCCTGCCCACGCTCGACCCGCCGTCGCCCAAAAAAACAGAGGGCTTTTCGGGCGCGGTCACGGCGTTCATTGAAGAAACGCGCCTGCGCGTCGAACGCCAACTCGCGATCGCGCGGTCGCGCCAGCAGGCGAAGCCCCAGCTCTTTGAGACCGCCTACGCCGCCATCGATATTTTCCAGATGCACCTGACGCGCATGCGCGCGGAGACCTCGCCGCCCGACGTCGCGCTGACTCCGGACATGCGCGACGCCATGCCGAACGCCTTCGACCGCGCCGATGAATTCATTGAAAAAGGGCGCGCCGCGCTGATGGCGCGGCGCGCCGACATCGAGGCGCTGCTCGCGTCCTGATTCCAAAAAAGGGGGCTCACCCATGATGCGCTGGTTCGCCGTTTCACTCGCGCTTTTCGCAGGCGAGGCTGCGGCGCGGCCGTTCACGATCGACGACGCGCTTGGCCTGAAGGCGGTCACCGACCCGCGCATCAGCCCCGACGGGAAATGGGTCGCCTATGTCGTCGAGGAAAACGATCTCGGCAAGGATGAGCAGCGCTCGCGCATCTACATGACCTCGATCGACGGCGCGGAGACGATCGCGATGACGGGCGACACCTACTCCGCCTACGACCCGCGGTGGACGCCCGACGGCAAGCATCTCTCGTTCATCGCCGCGCGCGACGATCTCGACGATGATGCTGTTTCGCAAGTCTATACGCTCGATCTCCGGGGCGGGGAGGCGCAGGCCTCCACCCAGGTTTTGCAAGGCGTCGCAGAGCATGAATGGGCGCCGACGGGCGGCCGGCTCCTCCTCGCGATCCGAGATGAAAGCGCGCGCGACAAGGCCGCACGCGAGGCGCGAGAGAAGGGGGAGAGCGAACCGCTCCTCCCCGTCGTCATCGACCGCTTGCAATTCAAGGAAGACGGCGTCGGCTATCTCGACCGCTCGCGGCAGCATTACTATGCGCAGGAAGGCCGTCTTGGCGAACTTAAACAGCTGACCTTCGGCGATTATGACGATTACGAGGGGACATGGTCGCCGGACGGCGCGCGCATCGCCTTCACCTCGAACCGGACCAATGAGCCGGACGGCAATGTCAACACCGACATCTGGACCGCCGATATCGCGCGCGCGGGCAAGGCCTTCGCGCCGCAGCGCGTCACCGATAATCCGGGTACGGATGGAACGCCGATCTGGAGCCCGGACGGGCGCACGATCGGCTTCACGACGCAGCTTGACCCGAAGCTCTTCTGGTACGCCTCCGCCCATCTCGCCGTCGCGCCCGCCGAGGGCGGGCCAGCGCGCGTGCTGACGCGCTCGCTCGACCGCTTTTTCTACAAGCCGCAGTTTTCGCCGGACGGGCGCGAAATCTTCGCCCTCTACGAGCATGACGGCGAACAGCCGCTTGTTGCGATCAATGTAGAGACCGGCGCCAAGCGCGAAATGATCGCCGGAGAGATCGCGGTCTTCAGTTTCGACGTCCATTCCTCAGGGGTCATCGCGGCGCGCATGGGCCGCGCCGATCTGCCCGAGGAGATTTTCATTTCCTCCGGCGAGACGGCGCGCCAGCTCACGAAAACGAACGAGGCGCTGCTGAAGGACGTGACGCTGTCGAAGCCCTTCACCGCGACATTCAACAGCAAGGACGGCACAGAGGTCGAAGCGTTTTTCTATCCGCCGACTACGGGCCGAACGAAGAAGGCGCCGACGATATTGCGCATCCACGGCGGCCCGACCTCGCAGTTCGATTTCTCGTTTGACGCTTACGCGCAGCTTTACGCGGCGAACGGCTACGCCGTCGTGATGGTCAATCCGCGCGGATCGACCGGGTACGGAACGGATTTCGCCGCGGCGATCTACGCCGACTGGGGCAACAAGGACTTCGACGACGTCATGGCGGGCGTCGATCATGCGATCGCCATCGGGCTCGCCGACCCCAAGCGCCTCGGCGTCGGCGGCTGGTCCTATGGCGGCATCCTGACGAATTACGTCGTCACGAAAACCGACCGCTTTGACGCCGCCGTGACGGGCGCAAGCGAATTCAACTACCTCGCCAATTACGGCCACGACATCTACCAGCGCGAGTATGAAATCGAGCTGGGCTTGCCGTGGGAGGGCGAGAACCGCGAGACCTGGGAGAAGATCAACATCTTCAACGCCGTCGACAAGGTGACGACGCCGACGCTCGTCATCGGCGGCGCCGAGGACTGGAACGTACCGATCCTCAATTCAGAACAGATCTACCAGATATTGAAACGTCGCGGCGTGCCGACCGGCCTCATCGTTTATCCCGGCGAAGACCACTCGATCGACCGGCCGAGTTTCTACAAGGACCGGTTCGAGCGGTATCTGGGGTGGTACGACAAGTGGGTGAAGTAGGGCGGGCTGAAGCGCGCTCGAAAGTATTCTAAGAATATTCTTTCTCAGCGGCGCTC
This sequence comes from uncultured Caulobacterales bacterium, assembly GCA_964578685.1. GTDB lineage: Bacteria > Pseudomonadota > Alphaproteobacteria > Caulobacterales > Parvularculaceae > Amphiplicatus. Next base: position 35,723 of record CAZOEB010000015.1, on the reverse strand, counting down.
GATTTCGCCTTTCGTTGTCGCTAGGCTTACTTCGCGCCGAAGATTTTTGTTCGGGGGGACTTCCATGAAGATTATCGCCTTGTTCGCGGCCGCGACGTTTGCTGTCGGACCGGCCGGGACCGCCGCGGCGCAGTCGCCCGTCGTGTCGACCGAGAACGCTGCGCCCGCCGATCAGGCCGCCTTGCAGGCGATCGCCGATTACGCCGCAGAGATCACGCCCATCATCAATCAGGCGTCGGCGCTCATGACGGAAATGGTCGATTTGTCGGAGAGCTGCCTTCTCGGCTTCACCGATCCGAACGCTTACAAAGCGAGTAAGTTCACAATAGCCGCAACGTCGAAAGCGATCGGCGAACGAATTGAAGAGCTGCGCCGTCGCGTGAGCGCGCTGCGCAATCCGCCGCCGGGTCCCTTCGAGGCGCGCGGCGCCGAACTAAAAAATTATGCCGAGAAGTTTCTGCTTGAAGTCTCACAGATGAAGGCGGCGCTTGACCGCCTCCCGGGACTGGTCGACGCCGCAGACGCGGAAGGGTTTGACGCCGCGCGCGCCGTCCTTTTCCGGTCGTCCGCAAACGCCATCCGCGCGGAGAACGCGTTTCTTCTTGTCGGTCAGCTGTCGGCCCCATACAGCCATCCGGAATATCACCTGATCGAAGCGATCAAGAACGGCAATGTCGTGATCGCGGACTTTCTAGATCTGATTCAGCGCGCGAACGCCGGCGAGAAGGGCGGTCTCGACGCCGCTGCTGAAAAGATCGCCGACCACCACCGGGCGATCGGCATTTCGATCGACGCCGGCGAGGCGCTTGCGGAGTCGATGCGCGGATCGCTGGCCGCGCAGAAGCCGGCGCTGAAGGACGAAATCGACAGGTTCATCGGCGCTTATCTGTCGGCGTTCGCCGTCGAACGCCGCGTCGCCGACAGCCTCACCGACTATGTTCAGATTGCGAAAGAAGTTGCGAACGGGGTCGATGCGCAAAGCTTCAGCGACCGGCTTGAAGCGGTCGCAACATCGCTTGCCCCGGTGGTGGCGGACCGGCAAGCTGCGTTGCTTGCAAAGCAGCAAATATCGATCACACTCGCAGGAAAGCTTTAAACGCGGGGGTTACAAAATCCCGAAAATCTTCTTCCGCGGGGCGTTGAGTTTCGGCGCCGCTTTCGGATTGGCGGCCGCCCATTTCACATAGTCGATGTCGCGCCGTTCGATTCGGGCTTCGGTCGCCTTGAGGCCCAAGATGAGGTCTCTGACCCCTTCCGGCGCGGCGTTCGCCGCTTCCATCGGATCGGGTGCGGCCGACAGCGCGCGGCCTTCGACCTTCGCCCGGCGCTCTTCTTTGCGCGCAACGCGCTGCTCGGCCGCGCTGAGGCGATGTTTCAGCGCGGAGAACGCCGCTTCGGCGGGAAGGATCGCCTCCGGCGCGAGGCTCGCGCGCTCCTCCGCGCGCCAGTCGGCGCGCGATGGAACGAGAATGTTGTCGACGCCGCGGCCCGTGAGGCGGCGCGTCGTCGTCTTCTCAAAGCCCGACCAGATCTGCTTCAGCCGTTCGCTCATGGACTTTCCTTACAATTCCGGCTTTTCGCGTTTCATCTCGAGGCCGCCGTTCCGCGTGATCACCGCTGTCGCGATCGGCCCGCCGACCGTTTCGACCGAATGCATCACCTTCTGCTGGAAGGAGTTAAGCTTGATGAGCGAAGCCGCCGTTTCGCCGAGTTCGCGTTTGGGGAGCGACCCGATCGCGCGGTAGATCGGGCGCGTGTGCACGGCGTATTGATAGGCGTCGATCGACTTGAAGAACTCCCGGAGCGCGTGGCCCATGTTGTTCTCAGAATAATCGCGGAAGAGCGCCTGGCGCTGCTGGTCGGAAATCGGGGCGCGGGTGATGACGTCGGAGACGAGGTTCATCGAAAGCTTCAAGGTCTCGCCGTACATGAACATCCGAAGATACTGGTCCATGCCGGTCAGGAAGGTGCGGATCATGCGGTCCTGCGCGAAGGGCTGCACGATCGGCCCGCCGTCGGAGGTCATGTCGGCGGCGCGATCCTGCTTGCGCTTCAAAATGCCGAGAATGACGCTCGACGTGAGGTAGGAGCGCATCGACGGAAACTTCTCGCGCGCGCCGAAGCCGGCGAAGACGACGCCCGTATAATGCTCGAAAAAGGCGTCCCGCGTGACTGCGAAAACGGCGATCTCCCTGAGGCGTTCGCGCGTCGCGTCGGAGACCGTCAGCGCCCCGTAATCGGAGCGAAGCGCGCCGATCAGGCTGTCGATCAGCTGCTCGATCTCGGCGCGATAGCGCCGCCTCACCTGCTCGCCCATGCCGCCCGGAAAACAGGCGAGATCGTTTCTCGGGGCGTCGTCCGGATAACGCTGATAGTCGGCGTGAAGCTGGCCGACGACGAACTCGAAAACGGCGGAGAGATGATCCTTGACGCGCGCGCCGTTCGCTTCGGCGATCTTCCTGATCTGGGCGTCGAAGTCCTCGGCGATCACCGTGAAGACGACGGCGACGTGCTTCAGAAACTCCGTATCCTGATGATCAGCGGGGAAGAGGTCCGGGTTCCCCGAAATGAAGTTCATGAAATCTTCGGCGTAGTCCTGCACCGTGTCGAGCGAGCGCCCGCGCGTCGCGTCGCGATAAAGGGAGATCACCGTCTCCCACGGCGTCGACATGATTTCAGCGTTGTTATAGATCATCACGCCGACGGGCTGCGCGTCGTTCAGCGGAAAGAGCTTGTCCACCGACTGATAGGTCTTGAGATATTGGTGGCCGGAGATCGTGACCGCGCTGTCCGCGGCCATCGCCACCGCCTGGCGGTTCATCAACACCACTTCGGAGGTCATTCCGCGCCCCTCGCCCCAAAAACCCCAACGGGCCAAACCCCAGGCCGGGGCGCCGAGCGGGGCGAACCCCACCCGATCCCCGGAAGACTTGGCAAATCGTATCGGCAAAAGCCCGGATTGGGAACGGAGGCGGCGGCGGCCGGCCGGCGCGGCGGCCGTTTGTCGCCCGCGGGCCACAGGCCCAAACGGCAGGCGGCCGGTCGCAAACCCCTTTCCGCCCGCCGCACGGCCCCTTTTCCGACCCCAGCTGTGACCCAGTTAACCGTGAGCGCGCGTAGAGGCGCCCATTATGCAGGTGTCCGGCAAGGCTCGCCGGATCTTGGGAGAGAGACTTCGAAAGGGATTGGGGAGAGACAATCATGGCCGCCTTTGGACCTGCTGGATTGGTGATTTTCGCCTTCATCGGCTCGCTCGGAACGCTGACGGCGCTCTATGGGCTGGAGCACTTCTTCAAGCGCCGGTCGGACGCGCGCCGCTGAAACCGCGGCGGCGTCCGTTAACCCTAAGTCCATAAGTTTAAACAGAAATTTGACATTTCAGTCCTGTAATGCAGGCGTCGTCTTGGGAGGACGCGTCTGATGTTGATCACTCCGGTCGCCGTTTCGCTGTTCGCCTTCCTCGCCCTGATAGGGGGAACGGTGCTGTTTTTTTTCCTCGAGAGGCAGTTTGCGGCCGCCGAGGCGACCCGCAGCGAGCCCTGAAGGCGCGCCCTCCCCGTTCACCGAAAAGTTCCGCTTCGGTCGTCTAGTCGCGTCTCCTGATGGGAGACGACGATGCGGGCCGCCCCGATAGCGCTGACTGACGATGCCCGCGGCGCGCCGGCGGAAGCCGTCCGTCCGCGGATGGGCGCGCGCGCCCTTGCCGATCTCTACACTTTCGTTGCTGTTTTCTTCGGCGCTTTCTTCATCGTGCTGACGCCGCCTTTCGGCGTCGGCGATGAGACGACCCATGTCGAACGCGCCTATGAAGTCGCAACCGGCGCTTTCCTCGGCGGCGAGGGACTGCCCAAGGGGCTGCAGCAATTTCTCGACGACGCCTTCGGCCGCGTCAAAAGCGGCGAACCGGTCGGCGGCGCCGATTTCGAGCGCTGGGCGGCGATCCCGCTCGAGGCTTCGACGATCGAACCCTATCCTGATCCTTTGCGCGCGATCATGCGCCTCCAATATCCCGGCAATTACGTTCATCTCGCCCCGGCGATGGGCGTAGGGCTTGCGCTCGGGGCGCCGCCGCTTGCGCTTCTTTACCTGTTGCGCACGATCGCGCTCATCGCCGGCGTCTTCCTGGTGCGGCAGGCCATCGTGATCGCGCCGGCAGCCTTCCGGCCGGCGATGGCGTTCATCGCGCTCCTGCCGACGACGCTCGTCTTCTTCAGCGGCGTCAACAACGAGTCCGTCCTGATCGGCCTCGGTTTTCTGTGGTTCGCCTATGTCGCGAGCCTTGCCGCGCATCCCGACGAACGTTTGACGCCGATGGAAATTGCGGGGCTGATTGCGCTCGGTTTCATCCTCGGCCAGTTCAAGAGCGGCTATTTTCTGCTGCCGGCGCTGGCGCTCATCCTGCCGGCGGGAAAATTCTCCTCGCCTGCGCAGCGGATCTTGCTCCTGATACTGACGATCGCGCCGGGCGCCTGCGTCAGCTTTCTGTGGATGGCGACCGCCAAGACGGCGATGCTGGGCGATGCCGCCTATTCGACCATGCCCGGCAACCGCGTCGCGCCGGATGAGCAGATCGCCTTCATCCTCGCCGACCCTTTGCGTTACGCGATGATTGTCTTCCGCACCTTCTTCCTGTCGCCGGAAGGCGGCGAGGCGGCGCGGAGCCTTGGCGGCGTCGCCGGCTGGACGAATATCGGCCTTCCTTCGCCGGTCTATGCGCTGCTGCTGGTCGCCGGCATCGCCCTCTGGGCGAGCGGGGAAAAGCCGCCCGCGGCGATGACGGCGCCCTTCGCGCTTCTGGTGCAGGCGGGGCTGTTCGGCGCCGTCACGCTCCTCATTCTCACGATGATGTATGTCGGCTGGACCGGCGTCGGCGCGGGCGTGATCGACGGGTTCCAGGGACGCTACTGGCTGCCGCTCTTGCCGCTCATCCTCGCGCTTGCGCCCGTGCGCCTGTCGCTGCTGTCAGGGGACGGCGCCCGGCTCGGCCTTGCATTCGGGGCGCCCTTCATCGGCCTCGTCGCCATGGCCGCTGCGGTCTTCAGGCATTATTACTGACGACGTCCGCAAAGCGCGAGGCGTCGAAGGCGTGCGCCTCGCGCATGGCGCTTATCGCGCCGAGCTTTTCTTCCAGCGCAGACCAGTCGTCGCGCTCGGCGATCGCCGACCAGATCGCTTCGACCTCGTCGATCAGCATGGTGCACGGCTCGCCGGCGAAATAGGGATGCGCCAGACGCGCAGGACCAGCGGGCGCGAGGCTTTCGATCCTCGCTCGCAACGGCGCGAAGGCGGCGTCCGTGTAGAGCGCAGCGTGCGGCGACGCGAGCGCGCGATGGGTTGAGGCCGCCCCGCAGAACCAGTCGAAAAAGACCCGTTCGAAAGGAATCTTCGTCGCCTCCATCCATTGCAGGAGCGTGACGATGAAGTCGAAATCGCCCTCCCCTGCCGGATTGACGCCGAGCCTTGCGAAAAAGGCCTCGACCATCGCGCGCTCGAAGGCTTGCGGAAAGATCTGAAGGCTCTCGTTGAGCGCGTCCGTCTCGGCGACAAGCGTCAGCGCGCCGCCGAGGCGCGTCAGGTTCCACAAGGCGGCGTCCGGCTGGCGGCCATAGGCGTAAAGCCCTGACTGGTCGAAATAGGCGGCCGTGAAGGAAAGGTCCGTATAGGGAAGAAACCGCCACGGGCCGTAGTCGAAGCTTTCTCCCGTCACCGTCATATTGTCGGTGTTGAGGACGCCGTGGACGAAGCCCGCCGCCATCCACTGCGCGGCGAGGCGCGCCGTGCGGGCGACGACGCGCGCGAACCAGCGCGACGGGAGATTTTCCGCGCCGGCGAGGTCAGGCTCGAACGCCTCTGCGCAATAGTCGATGAGCCGGCCGATGGCGGCGCGATCCTCCTCAAAGGCGAGGCGCTGGAAGGTGCCGAACCGCACATGGCCGTGACCGAGCCGCACGAGGACCGCCGAGCGCGTCGGCGAAGGTTCGTCATTGCGATGAAGGCTTTCGCCGGTCTCGATGACGCTGAACGTCTTCGAGGTGTAGACGCCGAGCGCTTCGAGCATTTCGGTCGCGAGGATCTCGCGCACGCCGCCCTTCAGCGTCAGGCGACCGTCCGCGGTTCGCGAATAGGGCGTCTTTCCCGAACCCTTGGTCGCGAGATCGAGAAGTCTTCCTTGCGGGTCCCGCAACTGCGCGAACAGAAAGCCGCGACCGTCGCCGAGATCGGGGTTGTACACGCGGAACTGATGGCCGTGATAGCGAAGCGCGAGAGGCGTCGGAAGATTGTCCGGGAGCGGGTGAAACCGCGCGAAATGGCGGGTCCACTCTTCATCGGAAAGATGTGCAAGGCCCACCGCCCCCGCCCAGCGGTCATTGCGATAGCGCAGGATCGCGCGCGGAAAGTCGGCCGGCGAGACCGGGTCACAGAAAGGCGCCCCGCCAAGCCCAAGATAGGCGGGATCAGGGCGATAGGGAGAGTGCGCGATTTTCACCTAGAAGAGCAGCTTTCTGCACATCTCTTCCGCACTTCTAAGTGGATTGGTAGCAGAATCCGCCATGGCCGGCTTGCTCTCGTTGCTGATTTCGCGCATGCGAATAGGCGAAACGAGCCTAGAAAAGCAATGCCGAAAGACCAGAACGCCGCCCGCGCAAACGGGCTTGCCCTTCCGACGCGCGCCGACATCCTCGCGGCGGCGGATCGCATCAGGGGGCGCGTCGTCCGTACGCCGCTCATCCGGGCCGAAAAACTTTCGGCGCTGACCGGCGCCGACATCTATCTGAAACTCGAAAGCCTCCAGTTCACGGGCGCCTTCAAGGAGCGCGGCGCGCTCAACAGGCTGCTGGCCCTGACGCCCCCCGAGCGCGCACGCGGGGTGATCGCCGCGTCCGCCGGCAATCACGCGCAAGGGCTGGCGCGCCACGCCCAGCAGCTCGGCGTCAGCGCGACGATCGTCATGCCGACGACGACGCCTGACATCAAAGTCCGTCAGACGCGCGCCTTCGACGCCGAGGTGATCCTCGCCGGCGCCAGTTTCGAGGACGCGCGCGAGACCGCGCTGTCCCTCGCCGCCGCGAAAGGGTTTGTCTTCGTGCATCCCTTCGACGACGCCGACATCATCGCCGGACAGGGGACGCTCGCGCTTGAAATGCTCGAAGACGGGCCGCGTTTTGATGCGATGATCGCCCCGATCGGCGGCGGCGGCCTCATCGCCGGGATGGCGCTCGCGCTGGAAGGCGCAGGCGTCGATCTCGTCGGCGTCGAGGCTGAACTGTTTCCATCGATGAAGAGCGCGCTCGACGGCGAGGAAAGGCCTGTCGGCGGAAACACGCTCGCCGAGGGCATCGCCGTCAAAGAGGCGGGGCGCCTGACGCGCGAGATCGTCAGGGGCCGCGTCAGCGACATCATCCTGGTCGACGAGCGCCTTCTCGAGCGATCCCTCAGCATGCTGATGAATGAGCAGAAGCTCCTCGTCGAGGGCGCCGGGGCCGCGGGCCTCGCCGCGATCCTGAAAGAGCCCGCGCGGTTCGCGGGCAAGACCGTCGGCCTCGTCCTCTGCGGAGGCAATATCGATGCGCGGCTCCTTTCGATGATCCTGATGCGCGATCTTGCGCGTTCGGGGCGTCTTGCCCGCCTGCGCGTCGAGCTTCTCGACATGCCGGGCCAGCTGGTCCGCGTCGCGACGATCATCGCCGAGGGCGGCGGCAACGTCATCGACGTCGGCCACCACCGGACCTATTCCGACCTGCCGGCGAAGATGACCTGCATGGACGTGACGATCGACACGCAGGGCCAGGATCACCTCGATCGCATCATCGGCGCGCTGCGCGCGGCGGGATATCAAGTCGAGATCGCTGCGTACTGATCATCGCGCGACAGTTTCGATGATCGGCGACTGCGCTTACGCCTTTCGCCAGGGCCCCCTGATCGCGAAGGTGACGCCCGGCGTCTGGATGTTGACGAAGAGAACCTCGCCGTCCGGCGAGAAGCAGGCGCCGCAGAATTCCGACTTGGTGTTCCCGGCGATGGTGTAAGATTCGCCCGCCGGCGTCACCCCGCGCAGGAACTGCGCCTCGTAGTCATAGCCGTCTTCACACAGGATGACGTCGCCCCACGGCGCGACCGCGACATTGTCGCAGTTCTTGAGAATGCCGGCGTCGTCGGTCTCAATGAAGAGGTCGAGCGTTCCGGGCTCATCCGCCTCGCCTTGCGTTCCTTCCTTCGCGCTCGGGCGGTAGCGGAAAACCTGGCCGAGGCGGATAGGGCCGCCCATCGTGCAGGAGATGTAAATCTCCGTTCGTCCGTCTACGGAGGTTCCGACGGCGAGCCCCTCCCCGCGCGCAAAGCGCAGCGCGCCCTTCGCGAAGCCCCGGTCCTTCAAATCGCCGTTCGGGGATTCGACCTCGTCCATGTCGATCCACACCGCCGCGGCGGAAGCGCCCGGCGCGATCACGGGTCCGACGCCTGAGAATCTCGCATTGCCGTCATTCGGCCAATTGCGGAAATCGCGCTCGCGGCTTTCCTTAAGGGCCAGCGCCTGCAACCGTCCGCCGCGCGCAAGCTTGCCTTTGCGGTCCGGAAGGAAGCGATAGAAAAGCCCGTCGGGCCGGTCTTCGGTGAGGTAAACGACGCCGGTCTTCGGGTCGACCGCGGCGGCTTCGTGAACGAAACGGCCCATCGCTTTCAGCGGCGCGGGATCGACGAGACCCCTCGCGCGCGCCGGCACCTCGAAGATCCAGCCGTGGTCGCGGCTGACATGGGCGCCCGCTTTTTCCAGCGTCTCCTCGCAGGTGAGCCAGGAGCCCCAGGGCGTCGGTCCGCCTGCGCAGTTCGCGGTGGTTCCGGCAAGGCTCAAATGATCGCGGACGATCCTCCTCGCCTTGAGGTCGTAAACCACCGTAGAGGTCCCGCCGAATTTCGGGCGCCCGTCGGGGGTAAAGTCGAAAACCTTATCTTTAGGCAGCCGCGCGGCGAGCGCGAGGTCAGGCCCATAGGCCGAGCGCTCATACATGTCCGGCCAGATCTCGTGATTGCGGACGAGCGCGACCTGATGCGGCTTGCCGCGCACCTTGAACGCCGCCATGCCGTCGAAGGACCCCGGCGTCAGGAAGCCGTCCGCCATCGGAACGCCTTCGCGCGAAACGATGTCATAGGAAAACCCCGGGGGCAGATCGAGAAGCCCGGCGGGATCCGCGACCAGGGTTCCATGCGGATCGACAACAGGCATTGCAGCGGCGGCCTTGAGGCCCAGCGCGCGGAGCCCCGCAAAGCCGAGGGCGGCGGCGGAAGCGCCGAGCAGAATGGAGCGACGGGTCAGCGACAACAGTCAGCCTCCAGGATTGTCTACAGAGTTCTCTATGCGCCGCGGCGCTGCGCGTATCAATCGGCGGCGGCTCAGTCGCCGCCGTCCCCGCCGCAGTCGCCGATCGAACCTGTGTCCGACGGCGCGTAGGAGGCGCCGCCGTCGCCGCCGGCTTTGCCCCTGGACGATGTCGCACGCGCGCGGCGGGATAGGATGAAAAGGAGCGCCGCGCCGGCGAGGATCGCGGCGGCGATGAGTTCCGGATTCTCACGAAAGGCGTCCATGAAAAACTCCCTGATCCCGATCGTCGGTTTGGGTCGCTAATGTTTCAGTTTCGTGACGACGCGCATCCGTTTTGCGGTTGAATCGTTCCTGCGGACGCCTATTTTCAAGGGATGGGCAGCCGGGGGCCGTTGATGCCGTTTCGTTCAGTCGCAAGGTCGCGGTTGCGCATCGCAGCGATGACTCTGATCGTCGGCGTGCTCGCCCTTTTCAGCGCCGTCGCGCAAGAACCGGAACCCCCGCGGTCGGGCGTCGCGCTCGAGCTTAACGGACCGGTGACGCCGGCGAACGCGCAATATGTCGCGCGTGAGATCGCGGACGCAAGCGCGAGCGGCAAGGAGCTCGTGCTCATCGAGATCGACACGCCGGGCGGGCTTGTCGACTCCATGAAGACGATCATCAAGGCGATGCTCGCCTCCGACACGCCGGTCGTCACCTTTGTCGCGCCGAAGGGGGCGCGTTCGGCGTCGGCCGGGCTCTACATCATGTATGCGGCGAACGTCTCGGCGATGGCGCCGGGCACCAACACCGGCGCGGCGACGCCGGTCGAGGTCGGCGGGCCGCCCTCGGACGAAAGCCCCTTCGAGGAAGAAAAGCCGGCGGAGAAAAATGACCCGGCGCCGGCGTCAGGCGAGGAAAGCGCGCCCGCTGTCAATCCGCAGACGGACGAACCCCAATCCGGAACGCCGCCGCTGGCCAATAATGACGCGCTGCGCGCCAAGGTCATCAATGACAGCGTCGCCTATATCCGCTCGCTCGCCGAATTGCGCGGGCGCAACGCCGACTGGGCCGAAAAGGCCGTCCGCGAAGCGGCGTCGGTGACAAGCAGTGAAGCGTTGGAGCTCGGCGTGATCGACCTCATCGCCGAGGATCGCGACGACCTCCTTGCCAAACTCGACGGACGCGTCGTCAAGACGCCGAAAGGCGAAAAGACGCTGCAGACGAGAAACCTGACGCTTGAAGAGATCGAACCGACCTTCATCGAGCGAATTCTCGGTTTCATCGCCGATCCGAATGTCGCCGTCATCCTGATGTCGCTCGCGACGACCGGCATCATCATCGAGATGTGGAATCCGGGATCGATCTTTCCGGGCGCGCTCGGCGTCCTGTGCCTGATCCTCGGGCTCTATGCGTTTCAGGTCCTGCCCTTCAGCTGGCTCGGCGCGATGCTGATGGGCGCCGGCGCGATCCTCATCATCGTCGAAGCTTACGCGCCGACCTTCGGATTGGCGGGGCTGACCGGCCTCGGAATTTTCGCGGCCGGCCTTTATCTCGTTTTCCCGGAAGGATTCCGCGTATCGACCAGCCTCATCGCGACGATCGTCGCGACCGCCGGCGCTTTCCTCGCGCTCATCCTGTTCGCGATCGTCGGTTCGCGCAGCCATGGTCCGATGATCGGCGCCGAGGCGATCCGCCGCCGCGAAGGCGTCGTCGACGACTGGGACGGCAAGGAAGGCTGGGTCATCATCGAGGGCGAGCGCTGGCGCGCGCGGTCCGACCGGCCGCTTAGCCCCGGCGACCGCGTTAAAGTCATCGAGATCGACGGGCTCGTCCTTGTCGTCAAACAGGCGAAGGCGGGCATTTTCCCGCTCGGCGCGCCGCAGGAGGCCTGAAGGCGTGACCGGCGGCGACATCATCGGGCAACTCGCCATTGGTCAAATAGATTGGCGCGAGGTCGCGCTGCAGGCGGGGCTGATTGCGGCGGCGTTCATCGCGCTGGGCGCCGCCGCCATGGCGACGCAAGGAGCGCGCAAGACCGGTTATCAGCTTGGCGATGAATTCACGCCCGACGCCGGCGTCGTCGAAATCTGGGACGGGCGCGCCGGTTATGTCCGCGTCGGCGGCGAACTCTGGAAGGCGGAGGCCAAGGTCGCGCTCGCGCCGGGCGACGCCGTTAAAGTGGCGCGCAAGAACGGAATGCTGTTAAGGGTCACGCCGGTCTAGCGCGCCGGGCGAAGAACGGAAAGGAAGTCGCAATGTTGGAAGGCTTTGGCCTCTTGGCTCCCCTGCTCATTCTGGGGATCGTCGTCATCACCAACATCTTCAAGATTCTGCGCGAATATGAACGCGGCGTCGTGTTTACGCTCGGCCGCGTCGGACGCAAGGCGGCCGGGCCGGGCCTCGTCCTCCTCATCCCGATCGTCCAGCAGATGCGCAAGGTCGACATGAGGACGCTCGTCCATGACGTGCCGGCGCAGGACGTCATCAGTCGCGACAACGTCTCGGTGAAAGTGAATGCGGTCATCTATTATCGCGTCGTCGACGCCGTGCGCGCCGTGGTGCAGGTCGAGAATTACATGGCCGCGACCAGCCAGCTGGCGCAGACGACGCTGCGCTCGGTGCTCGGCAAGCACGAGCTCGACGAAATGCTGCAGGAGCGCGACAAGCTCAACAAGGACATCCAGGCGATCCTTGATCACCAGACGGAGGCGTGGGGGATCAAGGTCTCGAATGTCGAGATCAAGCATGTCGACGTCGCGCCGGAAATGATCCGCGCCATCGCCAAGCAGGCCGAAGCCGAGCGGGAGCGGCGCGCGAAAGTCATCTCCGCCGAGGGCGAACAGCAATCGGCGACGAAGCTCGCGGAAGCCGCCCATATCCTGGCGACGCAATCGGGCGCGATGGAACTGCGCTACCTAAACGCCCTGCAGGAAATCGCCTCGGACCGTTCCAACACCATCGTCTTCCCCTTCTCGCTCGAACAGATGGGCAAGGCGCTGAGGGGTTAACGCCCTTTAAGAAATTACAACCTTGCATTCGCTTTTCCCCAGGAGCAGCCTTTCAGCGCCGTTTCATGGGGGAGCATGAAATGCGTGCAATATTCGGCCTTTTGAGGCTTCTTTCGTCTCTAATTGTATTTGCGCTTGCGTTTGCGGCCGGTTCGACCGCCGGCGCCGTCGTCGTAGCGCCCGGCGGAGGGTCGCCGCTTGGCGGCACGACGTCCGCCGCTGATCCAAACCTCGCCGGCACGGTCATCAACGACAACCTCATCGCCTGGTCCATCGCGGACGGCGCCGGGGGCGTGCTGGTGTCCGGCAATCTGGAGAACCGTGTCGTCCGGTCAGACCTGCTCGGCACGCTGATCTTTGCGCCGCGCCTGACCGATATCGTCTACGGCGACCGCGGCGCGCCTGAGAATCTGTCGCTTTCGCTGACCGGCTATGGCGGAGGCGCGCTCGATATCGACTATCGGACCGACGGCCTCGGAGTGGCGACATTCCCATTTGTCGGGCGGTCGGCGGACGGCAACACCTTGCTGTTTCCCACCGTCTCCGGCGCGCCTGGGTTCGACAGCAGCCTGTTCCTCTCGATCCTGTCGACCGCGACCGGCTTCGGCCTGACCGGCATGTTCACGATCGCCGCGACATTCGGCGTCGACCCGCCGATGGTCTTTTCAACGACGGTCGGCGGCCTCGCCGTTCCCGGCATGGACGGGCCGGTGATCCCGCTGCCGGCGGCAGCGCCCTTGTTCCTTGGTGCGCTGGCGCTCGGAGGCGCGGCCCTGCGTGGTCGGCGTCGTCGCGCTTGAGCGTAAAGTGCGGCGCGCATTGTTGAAAACCGGCAACAGCGGTTGAAAACTCGCTGAAAACAGTCGTTTTGCGAACGATCCGGCGCGGGGTCGCTCGCAAAACTTTCGGCCGCTGCTAGGATTTCCGTTCAAGTGAAACGCCGCCGGCTGAAGGCGGTACTTGTAACGGGAGGACGTATGACTGGTCGCCTTTTGGCGAAAGCCTCAATTATTGCGCTCACTGTCGCCGCGACGCCTGCCTTCGCGCAGAGCGCCGTCGACGCGTTCAAGGACGAGATCCTCGTCACGGCGACGAAGAAGGCTGACGCTGAGAACGTGCAGGACGTTCCGCTATCGGTTACGGCCTATGGCGAAGAGCAGCTTGACGCCCTCAAGGTGCGCGACCTTTTCAGCCTCACTTACGCCGCTCCGAACGTGCAGCTTGACGACATCGGCACGACGCCCGGCGTCGCCAACTTCTCGGTCCGCGGTCTCGGCGTCAATTCGTCGATCCCGTCGATCGATCCGACAGTCGGCGTGTTCGTCGACGGCGTTTATCTCGGCGTGAACAACGGCGTCGTCCTGGATCAATTCGATCTCGAATCGATCGAACTCCTGCGCGGGCCTCAGGGCATTCTCTTCGGCCGCAACGTGACCGGCGGCGCGGTGCTCATCAACACCAAGGCCGCCCCCGACGAGTTCGAGGTGAACTTCAAGACCGCGGTCGAAAGCGGCTTCCGCGGCACCGGCAACAACTACTTCGCGATGGGCTCGGTCGGCGGGCCGATCATCGAGGGCGTCCTAAACGCCAAGATCGCGGCCTATTACAACAACGACCGCGGCTGGTTCGAACGCTATCTCGGCGGCCCTGTCCCGGGCGCGCAGGCGGTGTCGCTGCCGCCTGTCGGCTTCGGGCCGACAGTCGGCGGCCTTGTCGCGCAGAACCCGCGCGCTGATGCGTTCGAAAACTTCGGCAAGTCGGAGACTTACATCATCCGGCCGTCGATCCGCTTCACGCCGACCGACAGCTTCGCCGTCGACATTCGGTATGAGCACGGCAAAGCGGAAGGCGACGGGCCCGCCGGCCAGAACCACACGAACGGGCTCGGCCAGACCAACCGCTTTTTCTCCGCGCCGCGCGACAGCTTCGACTTCTCGATCGATGAGCCGGGCTTCTTCGTGAACACATGGGATCAGGTCACTGCGGAAGCGACGCTCGACGTCGGCTTCGGCGACGGCACGATCACCAACATCTTCGGCTGGCGGAAATTCTCAGCCGACACCCGCGGCGACATCGACGCGACGCCGCTCTGGCTGTTCCACTCCGACGCGACCGTCGAGCAGGACCAGCTGTCGAACGAAATCCGTTACAACGGAACCTTCTTCGATCGGGTCGACCTGACGCTCGGCTTCTACTGGTTCACGCAGGACCTCGCCTATGACGAACTTCGTTTCCTCGTCGGCGGGACGGTCAACTTCTTCGGCGGCGGCATCCAGAACACCGAGACCTACGCCGGATTCGGTCAGATCGACTTCCGCCTGACCGACCGGTTCACGCTCAATCTCGGCGCGCGCTACACGTCGGAAACGAAAGAGGCGGAGATCGCAAACCTTCTCCTCAACCGGACGGCTTGCCGGATCACCGAAGGCGGCTGCTTCCGCGATTTCAACGACGAGGAAACGTGGAACAACTTCACGCCGAAGATCGGCTTCACGTGGGAAGCGACCGACGACACCAACGTCTACGCCCACTGGACCCAGGGCGTGCGTTCCGGCGGCTATAACCTCCGCAACACCGCGGTCGGTTCGGCGCCGAACCTGCCCAATCCGATGCCGCCGCCGACCTTCGTGCCGAACCCGCAGTTCAACCCGGCGCTGCTGCCCGGGCCGTTCAACGAGGAAATCGTCGACGCCTTCGAATTCGGCGTCAAGGCGCAGCCGGGCGACGGCAAGGCCACCATCAACGCCGCCGTCTATCTCAACAAGATCGACAACATGCAGCGCGAGCTGAACCTCACCGACCCGCAATCGGGCGTCGTTCAGGTCATCACCAACACCGCCGACGCGACGATCTGGGGCATCGAGATCGACACCCGCGTGCTCGTCACCGACAATCTCATCTTCACCGGCTTCCTCGGCTACGCCGACGGCGAATATGACGACATCCTGTTCGACATCGGCGCGCCGAATCCGGCCGGCAGCCCGGGCGTCGTCGACGCTGCGGATTTCAGGCTTGAAATCCCGCGCCTGTCGCCGTTCAGCTACGGCGCGGGTCTGCTGCATTCGTTCCCGGTCGGCGAGCTCGGCGCGTTCAACACGCGCTTCGCCTGGTCGCACCGCGACGCCAACTTCTACACCGACAACAATCTCGGCGTTCTCAACGAAGTCGACAACATCGAGGCGAGCCTGGCGCTCGCGATGGAGAACGGCGTCACTGTGTCCGTGTACGGACAAAACCTCCTCAACGAGGTCAATTTCGGCGGCGACACCCAGTTGCCGCTCGGGACGATCGGCGGGGGCACCTTCTCGCCGCTCGCCAGGGGGCGCGTCGTCGGCCTCGAACTGCAGCTTAAGTTCTAGGGCCTTTGCGGCCGGAGACGGAAAGCCTGGACCTCGCGGTCCGGGCTTTTTTCATGGCGCGCGCGTCTTTCCAATCCGGCGCCGGCGCTTCAGGGTTGCGGTCATGGCCGACCCCATCACCGACATCAACGCACGGGGCCTCAGGTGCCCCCTTCCTGTCCTCAAAATGGAAGCGGCGCTGCGCCGTCTGCCGCCGGGCGGGCGGCTCCGGATCAGCGCCGACGACCCCCTCGCCGCCGTCGATATCCCGCACTTCGCCGCGGAAGGCGGTCACGCCTGCGAGCGGGTCGAGGTCGGCGACGGGCTTTGCGTCTTTCTTGTCACGCGGGGCGAAAAACCGTGAGGTTCTGAGGGCTCGGCCTTGCCAGCCGCGACCCCTCCGGCGCCAAATTGTTTTCCGGCATGGTAAAGGTTAACATGCCGTCAATCGTCCGTTCGCGGGCGCCTTGTCGCCGGCGGGCGCCTGCCGAAGCCGGATCGGGGAGTCGAGGGGTTATGAGGGAAAAGCAGTCGATGGTCACTTCCGGACTTCGCCGGGCGCTCATGGGCGCCCTGGCGGCGTCGGCCCTTGCGTTCTCCGCAACGGGCGTCGCCCACGCCAATTACGAAATCGGCCTCAACGCCTACAAGCAGGGCCAGTACGACGTCGCCGTCGACATCTGGAGCCGCTTTGCGGTGGCCGGCGACGTGCGCTCGATGAAGGCGCTCGGCGACGTCTATTCGGGCGCCGTGCTCGAAGACGCCAAGGGCGCGAAGATCCCGATCGAAACCGGCAAGAAGATCGACAATGTCGAGGCGCTGCGCTGGTACTCGCTCGCGGCCTACCACCGCTTCAACGAAGGTTTCCAGACGCCGTCGGCGGAGGAGCGCAACGCGCAGATCCTCGCCGAGGAGCGGCTTCCCGAAATCCGCTTCCGCATGTCGACGGGCGATGTCGCGAAGGCTGAAAAGCTCGTCTCCAACACGTTCGAGCGCGGCAGCCCCTATGATCTCTACACGCTCGGCGACATGTATCGCCGCGGCACCGGCGTTGAGAAGAACAACGTCAAGGCGTTGACCATGTACGCGCTCGCCAAGGCGCGCGGCGTCGGCGCGGCCTCGATCGCGTTTGAGGAACTCGAAGCGCTGATGACCAAAAAGGAAGTCGACAACGCGCTTGAAAACGTCGTCGGCTGGCAGCCGCCGCTCCCCGAGGAGCACACCGGCCCGACGCCGCAGCAAAAGGAGCTTGAGCGCACCCGCAAGGAGCTCGAAGAGCTGCGCCTGCAGCAAGCGCTGTCTGCGATCGCCGACATCGACGTCGAGCTGATACAGCGCGGCCTCAAGTCGCTCGGCATGTATTACGGGCCGATCGACAACACGATGGGCGCCTCGACGCGCGAAGCGATCCGCCGCTTCCAGTATTCGCGGATCAGCTCCGATACGACGCTGACGGAGGAGGAGAAGGACGCGGTGAGAACCGGCGTCCTCACCGCCCGCCAGACAGTCGAACTCTTCGGCGCGGCCGCCGCGGAAGACCATCCGATGTCGCAATATGTGTACGGCATCATGCATGTGCGCGGCATCGGCGTCGTCCAGGACGGCGACAAGGCGCTCGAATGGCTGCAGCGCGCGGCGAAGGCGGACCTGTCGATCGCGCATTACGCGCTCGGCGTCGTCTACCGGGATTCAACGCCGGGCCTGAACCCGGTGAAGCCCGACAAGGCGAAGGCGGCGATCCATTTCGCCCGCGCCCAGTCGCTCGGCTACGGGCCGGCGGCCGAAGCGCTTCGCCAGCTGGAATTCGAAAAGCCGCGCGGCATCGAGTAGGTAGGAGATGAGGCCCATGAAACGCGTACTGACCTTTCTGGCGGCGGCGAGCGGCCTTTCGATCGCGCTCAGCACGGCCGCTGACGCGCAGTCCCTCGGCGGCTTTCCGATCCGCGAACCGGGCGCCTCGCGCCCGGGCGGCGGCGACGGCGGCGCGAACACGGGCGGCCCGACCTCTTCGCGCAACGAAGTGATCGTCAGCCAGGACGCCGGCAGCCGCGTCACGACCATCGCGCAGGCGATGCGTCTCGTTCGGCCGGGCGGCACCATCCTCGTCAAGGGCGGCACCTACAACGAGAACATCGTCGTCACGAAGCCGGTCGAGATTCGCGGCGTCGCGGGCGATTATGGCCGCAACGCCGTCATCCGGCCCAATCCCGCCGACAGCTGCGTGAAGATCAAACCGGACTCGGCGCTCGCGACGGTGAGCCTTTCGCAGCTGATTTTCGAGTTCGATGACCGCAGCCCCTCGGGCGCGTGCATCGACATTCAAGGCGGCACCGTCACGGTCGCCGACAGCTTCGTCATTCCGGCGAATTCCGACATTCCGCTGAGGGCGGCGTACGGTCCGCTCGGCGGCTCCCAGCGGCCGGACCTTCTCGATCACCTCGCGCGTCCGCCGCGCGACAGCAACGACCGTCTCAGCGACGACGCCGCCCGCCTTGAGGGCTATATCCGCCGCCACGCGCAGCCGGTCGGCGCAACCAACGGCGACTGGTCGCTCGCCTCCGGCGCGGGCTCGGTCGAGCAGTTCGCGCATGTGCGCGGCGCCAAGGGCGTCGGGCTCCTCACCGGACCGGCGTCGGGCATCCGCGTTGCGGCCGGCGACGTTCGTCTTGAAGGCAACGTCATCGTCGGCGCGCGCACGGCGGTCAATTTCACGAGCGAGCGCAACGCGGTCATCAAGGGATCGCTGACGAACAACGTCGTGATCGGCAACGGCGTCGGCATCGCCGCGTCGGGCATCGCCGCCGACCTGATCCTCACGCGCAACACCATTCGTTACAACGCCGGCGCCGGCGTCACCGCGGACGTCTATGACGGCGTGAAGATCATCGGCAACGAGATCACCGGCAACGAGATGGGAATCTACCTTTCGGAGAAAGTGCGCTCGGCCTCCATCAACTCGAACCTCGTCGCGCAGAACTTCGTCGACGCCATGCGCGTGTCGTCGGGCTTCTTCGGCGCGGTCGGCGGCAACACCTTCGCCGAGAACGGCGGCTGCACGATTCAGTTCTTCTCAGCCGAGCAGAAGATCCTCAACAACGCCGACATCAAGGTGACGGCGTTCCGCGACTTCACGCCGGTCGTCGCTTATGAAGGCACGAACTATTCGGTCGGCAACGCGGGCGACGCCAAGATCAAGAAACGCAAGAAGAAGGGCGACCAGGGCGCGATCGAACTCGCCGCCTGCAACGCGCCGCTCGCCTATGGCGAGCCGCGCTGAACTTAGGCGACAACCTCAGAAAACGCCCCCGTTTCGGGGGCGTTTTTGTTTGCGCGCGTCGGGGGACGCCTGATGGAGGTCTTGCCTTGCAGGCTTCCTTGCGCCTCGCGCGCCTGCCGGCTGCGCCGGGCGCAGCGCGGGCCTCAAGAGCCCGTCGACGCCCTTCGGGCTTTGCCGGGCAGGCTTCGTGCGCTGCGCGCGGAGTCTGGTGCGGGCGGTCGGGGTCGAACCGACACTCCTTTGGGGAACCAGATTTTGAGTCTGGCGCGTCTGCCAATTCCGCCACGCCCGCAAAGCGTGAGGCGGGCCTTATAGGGCGGCGGCCGTCAAGAAGGGAAGGCTTTAGGGAATAGTGACGAGGGATTAGGGGATTTTGATAATCATGGCGGCGGCGATTGGAACGTGGCGCGACATTCCCTAGTCCCAAATCCCTAGTCCCCAGTCCCCCCCTCCGTCAGGCCTTATGCAGACCGTCGATCCCGCCGAAGAAATCCAGCACGAGATTGACGCGCGATACGGCGTCGTCGATCTCTTCCGCTCGATGATCGCCGATCTCGAGGCGCGCTGGCGGTCGGCGCGCGCCGGGGAAAGCCATGAAGCCGAGCCCGTCGCCGGACCTGACGCGGAGCTCGGCGTCATCATCGACCGGCTGGACGAGCGGGCCTTCGGCCTTCTCCTCCTTCTCCTGTGTCTGCCCTGCATTCCGCCCTTTGTTTACGTGCTGCCGCAGATCGTCTCGGTGCCGATGCTGGCGCTCGCGCTGCAGTTGGCGGCGGGGCGCCAGTCGCCCTGGCTGCCGGAGAAGCTCCGGGCGCGCCGCTTTGCGCTCGGGGAGTTCTCGAAGGTCCTCGACTGGTGCGAGAAATACATCCGCTGGGTCGAGGCGATCGCGCGCCCGCGCCTGCCCGCTGTCACAGGGCGCACAGGCGTGCGCGTCGTCGGCGCGCTGCTCGTCATCCCTTCGTTGTCGATCATGCTCCCCCTCATCGGCACGAACACCGTTCCGGGCATCGGCGCGGCGGTCGCGGCGCTCGGGCTCATCCAGCGTGACGGGCTGCTCGTCATCCTCGGCATCTCGATCAGCCTCGTCTGGGTCAGCCTGCTCGTAATCTTCGCGCTGTTCTTCGGGGTCGAGTTCGCCGGATTCCTGAAAGACTGGCTCGCCGGCCTTTTCTAACCCCCGCGGCGCCTTGCCCCCGCGACGATCCGCGCACGCGCGGCCGCGCGGCCCTTCGATTTATGCTTGGGGGATGGATTTCCTGACAGCCATTCCCGCCGGACCGCGCGGCGCGCTTGCCGTCTCCGCGGCGGCGAGCGCGGCCCTGCTCGCCGGCGCGCACGCTTTCGAGCGCTTCGGCGGCCTTGCGCCCTGCGCGCTCTGTCTCGACCAGCGAGAGGCGCATTGGGCGGGTCTTGGCGTCGCGCTCGCCGGGCTGGCGCTCGCCATGACCTTCAAAGCCAAACGCATCGCCGCGGCCGCAGCCGGCGCCTGCGCGCTCGTCTATTCCATCAGCGCTGGGCTCGCCTTCTATCACACCGGGGTCGAGCACAAATTCTGGCCGGGGCCCGCGACCTGTTCAGGCGGGGCCGCCGCAGCGGTGGATCCCGCAGCGCTGGAGGAGGTGCTCAAAGGCGTCGCGCCGGTTGTTTCCTGTTCGGACGCGCCTTGGTCTCTCTTCGGGATCTCGATGGCCGGCTACAACCTCATCGTGTCAGCGGGGCTGCTTGCGCTCTGCGCCATCGCCGCCGCGCGCGCCGTCGGCGAAGCGCGGCTCGCCGCCAGGCCGCGCGCCCGCAGCGACCGCAAGGAGCGCGCATGAGCGCGCCCCGGCGCCCCGGCGCGCGCGATCAGCGCCTTGCTGAAATGCTGCGTGTCGATCACGCAGGCGAATATGGCGCGGTGCAGATCTATCGCGGCCAGCGCGCGATCTTCGACCGCCTGCCCGCGCGCGCCGATGTCGCCGAGCGCCTCAAGGCGATGGAAGACGGCGAAGCCGCGCATCTGAAGACCTTCGACGCCCTCCTCGCGGAGCGACGCGTGCGCCCGACGCTCCTCTCGCCGCTCTGGAACGCCGCCGGCTTTGCGCTCGGCGCGGCGACCGCGCTGATGGGCGAGAAAGCGGCGATGGCGGCGACCGCCGCGGTCGAAGACGTCATCGAGAAGCATTACGCCGAACAGGCGGACGAATTGCGTTCGACGGAGCCGGCGCTCGCGCAGACCATCACGGCGTTTCGCGAAGACGAACTTCACCACAAGGAAACCGCTGAAGCGCACGGCGCTGAATCGGCGCCGGGCTATCCCCTCATGCGCCTCCTCATCCAGGCGGGATGCCGCGCTGCGATCAGGCTTTCCGAAAAGCTCTGACGCGGTTGCAATCGGGCCGCGTGGGGGGCAGGATTCGCCGCCACAGGAGCCCTTAACTTGCGGGATCGCGACATGAAAACAAGATCATCAGCGCTCACCGCGGCGATGTTTGGCGGGGTGTGCCTCGTCGCCGTCGCGGCGGGTTGCGCGAAGAAGCCCGAACCGGCGAAAGCCGATCCTGCGGCGGCGGCCGGCGAGACCGTCGCCGGCGACGAGACGGAACGCGCGCGCGCCTTTCTCGACAAGGTCGAAACGACCTATCGCGATCTCTATGAAGAAGCCGGGCGCATTCAGTGGGTCAACGCGACTTACATCACCGACGACACCGACTGGCTCGCCGCGCGCAGCGCCGCCAAGCTGACGAAACTCTCCGTCGACTTCGCCAAGGAGGCTGCGACCTTCAAGGATGCGGACCTTCCCGCCGACATCCGCCGCAAGCTCGACTTCATCACGCTCGGCATCGTCGCGCCGGCCCCCTCGCGCGAGGGCGCGGCGAAGGAGCTCGCCGACATCACGACGCGGCTAGGCTCGACCTATTCGACCGGGACGATCGACCTGACGAACGGCGCCTTTTCCGCCGCCGACCTCGCCGCCGCGCTGAAGCGTGTGCGCGATCCCGATGGGAAAAATCCGGGTGCGGACCTTTCCGGCGCGGCCGTGCGGCAGGACGAAACGGAGCTCCTGATGCGCCAGCTCCGGAACCCGGCGCACACGGCCGAAGTCTGGACGAAGTGGCACGACTACGCCGCGCAGATGAAGGGCGATTACGCGCGGATGGTCGAGATCGGCAATGAAGGCGCGAAGGAGCTCGGTTACGCCGACATGGGCGCGCTCTGGCGCTCCGGCTACGACATGAGCCCTGAAGAATTCGAGGCGGAGGTCGATCGGCTGTGGGGCCAAGTGAAGCCGCTTTACGACCAGCTCCACTGCTTCGTGCGCGCCGAGCTCAACGAGAAATACGGCGACGCCGTCGTTCCGCTGAATGAACCCATCCGCGCCGACCTTCTCGGCAATATGTGGGCGCAGGAATGGGGCTCGATCAGCGACATCGTTTCGATCGGACCTGAGAGATCCTCGATCGATCTCGACGCGCTGTTGAAGGCGAAGGGCTACGACCCGGTCAAAATGGTGAAGACCGGCGAGGCGTTTTTCTCTTCGCTCGGCTTCGATCCGCTGCCCGAAACCTTCTGGACGCGGTCGCAGATCGTCAAGCCGCCGGGCCGCGAGGTCGTCTGCCACGCCTCCGCCTGGGACGTCGACCTGAAAGACGACATCCGCATCAAGATGTGCACGACGGTCGGCGCGGAGGATTTCGTCACCATCCACCACGAGCTCGGCCATAATTACTACCAGCGCGCCTACAAGGACCAGCCGGTGCTCTTCCAGAACGGCGCCAATGACGGCTTCCATGAAGCGATCGGCGACATGATCGCGCTGTCGATCACGCCGGAATATCTGAAACAGATCGGCCTCATCGACGCGGTTCCTCCGGCCTCGGAGGATATGGGCCTCCTGATGCGCCAGGCGCTCGACAAGATCGCATTCCTGCCCTTCGGGCTTCTCGTCGACAAATATCGCTGGAACGTCTTTTCGGGCGAAATCACGCCGGAAACCTACAATGAGGGCTGGTGGGCGCTCAGGACCCAATATCAGGGCGTCGCCCCGCCCTCGCCCCGGGCTCCCGACGGCTTCGACGCCGGCGCGAAATACCATGTGCCGGGGAATGTTCCGTATACGCGCTATTTCCTCGCGCGCATCCTGCAGTTCCAGTTCTACAAGGCGGCCTGCGACCAGATCGGCTGGAAAGGGCCGCTGCACCGCTGCTCGTTCTACGGCTCGAAGGACGTCGGAAAGCGCCTCAACGCGATGCTTGAAATGGGCGCCTCAAAGCCCTGGCCCGACGCGCTCGAGGCCTTCACCGGGACCCGGCGGATGGACGGCTCCGCGATCGTCGCCTATTTCGCGCCGCTGATGGATGAGCTCAAAAAGCAGAACGCCGGGCGCCAGTGCGGGTGGTGAGGGCTGAAGAGGCGCGAACGGTGAATTCGTCAATCGTGAATGGGCCTTCCATCCTATTCGCAATTCACTTTTCACCGCCAAGCGCCCGCATCACCGCCCTCACCTGCTCCCGCGTTTCCTCAAGCGAGACGCCGGTGTCGATCACATAGGTCGCGCGCCGGCGTTTTTCGGCGTCGGGAGTCTGTTTCATCAGGATCGAGCGGAATTTCTTCTCCGTCATGCCGGGCCGCGCGAGGACGCGCTGGCGCTGCACGTCGGCGGGCGCCGAGACGACGACGACCGCGTCGAAGAATTTCTCCGATCCCTTTTCAAAAAGGAGCGGGATGTCGAGAACGACGATTTCGGCGCCGCTTCTCGCCGCATCGTCGATGAAGGCGCCGCGATCGGCGCCGACCAGCGGGTGAACGATCGCTTCTAGGTCGGCGAGCGCGCTTGCGTCATTGAGCACGAGACCTGACAGTTTTTCGCGATCGACGCCGCCCTCCCCGATCGCTTCGGGAAAGCGCTCCTTGACGGCGTCATATCCGGCGCCCCCGCGCGCATAGAGGCGCCGGACCGCCGCGTCGGCGTCCCAGACCGCGGCGCCCTCGTCCCGGAACATCGCGGCGACCGTCGACTTTCCCATGCCGATCGAACCGGTGAGGCCGACGGTGATCATGAGCGTTCCCTCGCCTTCAGCGCCGCAACAAGGCGCGCGCGGAGATCAGCGTCAACAACTGCTTCGCTCCCAAGCCAGGCGCGGTAGCCGAACGCGGCCTGATGCATCAGCATCGAGAGCCCGTCGATCGCCGTGAAGCCCGCCGCCCGCGCCGCCATGAGGAGCGGCGTTTCGAGGGGCGAATAGACGATGTCCGCGACCGCCGCCCCGGGCGGCAGACCGCCGAGGTCGATGTCCAGCGGCGGCTCGCCCGTCATGCCGAGCGAGGTCGTGTTGACGAGAAGATCGACATCGCCGAGCGCCGCCTCGCGTGTCGTCCAGGCGGTCGCCTCCCCGTCGACAAGCCGCGCGATGTCGCGCGCGCGGGCGTCGCTGCGATTGGCGATGCGGATGCGCATTGTCCCGGTGCGCGCCTTCAGCGCGACGGCGACGCCGCGCGCCGCGCCGCCCGCGCCGAGGATGAGCGCGGTCTTCGGACGGACGCCCGCCTCCTCGAGCGCGGCGGCGAAGCCCGCAATGTCGGAATTGTCGGCGATCACTTTGCGCCCGCCGAACGTCAGCATGTTGGCTGCGCCCGCCGCGCGCGCTTCGGCGCTCGCCTCCTCCGCGATGGCGAGCGCGCGTTCCTTGTGCGGCAGCGTCACGTTGCAGCCC
Organism: uncultured Caulobacterales bacterium; assembly: GCA_964578685.1. GTDB lineage: Bacteria > Pseudomonadota > Alphaproteobacteria > Caulobacterales > Parvularculaceae > Amphiplicatus. Next base: position 11,106 of record CAZOEB010000015.1, on the reverse strand, counting down.
TTGTAGCCGCCCCGAACGAGGCCCTCGACCGCCGAGCGGAACGAAGCGTCGTCGGGCGCGGCGGGGATGCGTTCATAAGCGATCCGCCTTCCTTCACGCGCGGCCCATGTTTCATGGATGAGCGGCGACAGCGAATGCGCGACAGGCCAGCCGACGACGCCGGCTTTGCGGACAGGGGCCTCCGCCGTCACCACGGCAAGGCCCCCTCGCCTTTCAGGAAGCCGATCAACGGAAACAGCGAAAGCCCAAGGACAGTGAAGAAATCCCCGTCGATCCGGTCGAAGAGCCGCCCGCCGAGCGCCTCGACCTGGTAGGCGCCGACGCTCGCGAGCACTTCGTCGCCCGCTGCGGCGAGGTAGTCCTCGATCTCCGCGCGCGTCATCGCGCGCATGGTGAGAACCGCCATGCTTTGATGTTCGAAGACGGGCGCGCCGTCGCGCACCACGCAAACGCCGTTGACGAGCCGATGCGCCCTCCCCGCCGCGGCTTCGAGACGGTCCGCCGCTTCGCGCATCGACCGCGGCTTGTCGAGGACGGCGCCGTCCATTTCCATGATCTGGTCGGCGCCGACGACAAAGGCGCCGTCCGCCACGACCGACTGAGCCTTCGCGCGCGCGAGCGCAAGGCAAAGCGCTTCCGGCCCGAGCCCCTCCGCCAGAAACGACCGCTTCAGCGCGTCTTCGTCCGCTTCGGGGCGCATCACGCGATAGGAAACGCCGGCGGCGTCCAAAATTTTTCGGCGGACTGCGCTCGTAGACGCCAGAACGATCTCGGGCCTACTCATCGGCGTCGTCCGCCATGTCCGGCTGGCGATTGCGGCGCGCCGAAAGTTTCGTGAGGATCGCCGCCGCCGTTTCTTCGACCGATTTCCGGGTCACGTCGATCATCGGCCAGCGATGCTTTGCGTAAAGCCGCTTGGCGCGCAAGACTTCCGCGCGGATGCTTTCAAGATCGGAATATCCCTCGGCATGGTCGGCGGCGTTCATGCCGCCGAGCCGGCTCTGGCGGATTTGCGCGAGACGATCGGGGCTGGCGATAAGGCCGATGACAAGCGGGTTTTTGAGCGTCGCAAGCTCGGCCGGCGGTTCTGCGTGCGGCACCAGCGGGATGTTCGCCGCCTTGATGCCGCGGTTCGCGAGGTACATGCAGGTCGGCGTTTTCGACGTGCGGCTGACGCCGACGAGGACGACGTCTGCGGGTTCAAGATCATAGGTCATCTGCCCGTCATCATGGGCGAGCGTGTAGTCGATCGCAGCGATGCGCCGGAAATAGGCGTCGTCCATTTCATGCTGGGCGCCCGCTTTGCGCGTCTGCTCCAGTCCCAGGAATTCCGAGAAGGCTTCGATGAAGGGATCGAGGACCGAGATCGCCGGCGTTTGCAGTTCCGAGCAGCGCGCCTCCAGCATGCGGCGGAGTTCCGGATTGACGACGGTGTAAAGAACAAGGCCGGGCGCGTTCTCGATATCGCCGAGAACCTTTTCCATCTGCGCCCGCGACCGGATCAGGGCGTAGATATGTTCAAACGCGTAGGCGCTCGCGAATTGCGACGTCACCGCCTTGAAGACGGCGTTCAACGTCTCGCCGGTCGAATCCGATACGAGATGGACATGAAAATAACTCGACATCTTGCCGGCGAGGGCGCTTTGCATCACCGCGTCATCCTGTGGAGAGCTTGGGGAAGAGTGGGGCAAAGAAAACGGGAATCAAGCCGCACGCGGCGCGCACCGGCGCGCACGAAAAGTTTTCGGCCGAGGCGCACGGCGGGCGCCCAGCCCCGAGGGGGAACTTCAATGCACACAGTGCGTCTGCCGCCGGAATTCGCACAGCCGGAAAAATCGCCCGAGAAAAACGCTTGCCAACAGCGGAGATTGCCCGCCGACCGTGATTTCGCGCATAGACGGTGACGATCAGTCTGGAAAGCGGATGGGGAAGCGGGTGGGGGAGACCGGTGCAAGATCGGCGGAAAAAGACAGAAGCATTCGTTTTGCCCCGCTTTCCCCATTAATACTTCCTTCATGATTCTTAAGAGAGTCTTAAAAGACAAAAGAGGTCGAAGCTGATGAGGCTTGTGAGATGAAGCCGTTCCTTGCCGCTGCTAAGGGCGAAGCGCTGAAAATCCCGCCAATGTGGTTGATGCGGCAGGCAGGTCGCTACCTTCCCGAGTATCGGGCGGTGCGGGCGAAGGCAGGATCCTTCCTTGACCTCTGCTACAACTCAGATCTCGCCGCAGAGGTGACCCTCCAGCCGATCCGGCGCTATGATTTTGATGCCGCGATCCTCTTTGCTGACATTCTCCTGATCCCGCATGCGCTCGGTCAGGACGTGACCTTTGCGGAGGGAGAAGGGCCTCGGCTCGCCCCTGTCAACACGCTTAAGGACATTGAGCGATTTCGGGATCAAAATATCCATCAGCACCTTGCGCCTGTCTACGAGACCGTTCGTCTCGTTCGCGCGGGGCTGCCGCCCGAGAAAGCGCTCATCGGCTTTGCCGGGGCGCCGTGGACGGTCGCGACCTATATGATCGGCGGGGGCGCCCAGCGGGACCCGTCTGCGCTTCGGTCGGTCTGGTATGCCGACCCGGACTTCGCTTCGGCGTTGATGGCGCTCCTGGTCGAGGCGACCGGCGAGTACCTCCTTGCGCAGATTGAGGCCGGGGCTGAGGCGGTGCAGCTCTTCGACACCTGGGCGGGGGGCCTCCCGGAACCGATCCTCAAGGCGGCCTGCCTTGATCCCGCCGAGGCGATCGCCGCCCGGGTGAAAGCAAGACGCCCGGACGTCCCGGTCATCCTTTTCCCGAAAGGGGTAGGGCCGGCTGCGAAGGCTTTTGCGGCGCTCAAGAACTGCGATGTGGTCGGCATCGATCATGGTCATCCTTGGGCTGACGCGCGCGCAAGCTTGAGCCCCCTCGCGACCGTCCAGGGCGGCCTCGACCCCATGCTGGTGGTCGCCGGCGGACGGCGGATGGAAGATGAAGCGCGCCGGCTCGTGCGCACGTTCGAGGGTGTTCCTTACATCTTCAATCTCGGCCATGGTCTCACCCCCGACACGCCGCCGGAGCACGTCGCGCGGCTGGTCGAGATCGTCCGGTCGGGCGGGTAGGGCCGGATGACCGCCTTCCTCGCCGAGCACTATCTGACGCTGAAGGCGCTGCATGTCGCTGCGGTCATCGCGTGGATGGCGGGGATCATGTATCTGCCGCGGCTCTTCATCTACCACCACGAAGCGGCGCGGGGCGGGGAGGCGGAGGCTTTCTTCGTCAAGATGGAGCGCCGCTTGCTCAAGGGGATCATGAACCCCGCCCTGATCGCGGTATGGCTGTTCGCGATCCTGATGCTCACGGCCAATTCAGGCCTGCTCAAAGCCGGCTGGTTCCATGTGAAGCTGCCGATGGTGATCGGCATTTCCGCCATCCACGGATTTTACGCCGCGACCCAGAAAAAGTTCGAGCGCGGCGAGCGCCCGAAGACCGGGCTCTTCTGGCGCCTCATGAACGAGGCCCCGTTCATCCTGATGCTCGTCGCCGTCTTCATGGCGATCCTGAAGCCGTTTTGAGCTTTGGCGCGGCCCATTGACGAAGCCGCGCCCTCCCTTATATCTCCCGCATCCCACCTGAGGCCGGTCTTGCTTCAATCGAGGCGCCGACCCGCCGCCATGACCTTCCGTCAGCCTTTTTGCGAGCCCCCGCCGGGGCGCTTCGCCCGTTCAGAAAAAGCGTTTCCCATGTCCATTCCAAGTCAGATTTCCCTTGAAGACCTGAAGGAGAGGTCGCCTGCGGACCTCCTCGCCTTCGCCGAGGAGCTTGAGGTCGAAAACGCCTCGACCATGCGTCGGCAGGACATGATGTTCGCAATCCTCAAGGAGCTCGCGGACCGCGAGGTCGAGATCGCCGGCGGCGGCGTCCTTGAAGTCCTGCCCGACGGGTTCGGCTTCCTGCGCTCGCCGGAGGCGAATTATCTTCCGGGTCCGGACGATATCTACGTCTCGCCTTCGCAGATCCGGCGCTTCGCGCTCCGGACCGGCGACACCGTCATCGGCGAAATCCGCAGCCCGAAAGAGGGCGAGCGCTATTTTGCGCTGCTCAAGGTTTCGACCATCAATTTCGAGGACCCCGAAAAGACCCGCCACAAGGTCCATTTCGACAATCTGACGCCGCTCTATCCGGATGAGCGGCTGAAGATGGAGATCACCTCGACCGAGGATTCGAAGAAAAAAGACCTCACCGCGCGCGTCATCGATCTCGTGGCGCCGATCGGCAAGGGCCAGCGCTCGCTCATCGTCGCGCAGCCGCGCACCGGCAAGACCGTCATTCTTCAGAACATCGCGCATTCGATCGAGGTCAATCACCCCGAATGCTTCCTCATCGTCCTTCTCATCGATGAGCGCCCGGAGGAAGTGACCGACATGCAGCGCTCGGTGAAAGGCGAGGTCATCTCCTCGACCTTCGACGAACCGGCGACGCGCCACGTCGCGGTCGCGGAAATGGTCATCGAGAAAGCCAAGCGCCTTGTCGAACACGGACGCGACGTCGTCATCCTGCTCGATTCGATCACGCGGTTGGGCCGCGCCTACAACACCGTCGTTCCCTCATCCGGCAAGGTGCTGACGGGCGGCGTCGACGCCAATGCGTTGCAGCGCCCGAAGCGCTTCTTCGGCGCCGCGCGCAACATCGAAGAGGGCGGCTCGCTCACCATCATCGCGACCGCGCTCATCGACACGGGCTCGAAGATGGACGAAGTCATTTTCGAAGAATTCAAGGGCACCGGCAATTCCGAACTCGTCCTTGACCGGAAAGTGGCCGACAAGCGCACCTTCCCGGCGATCGACATCGCGAAATCCGGCACGCGCAAAGAAGACCTTCTCGTGCCGAAGAACGAGCTCCAGAAAGTGTACGTCCTGCGCCGCATCCTCAACCCGATGGGCACGTCGGACGCGATCGACTTCCTCCTCGACAAGCTGCGCCAGACAAAGTCGAACGAGGCGTTTTTCGATTCGATGAATACTTAAGGCGGAGCGCAAGTCAGCCGCAGGCGGAAGGGGCCTTTCTCCCGACCGGCGGCGGAAAGCCTCATTTCCCTGAGGCGGATGGAGCGGCCCTCGACGATCCTCGAATGCGGGCTCGTTCGGTCTTGCCACACGAATGCGGCGCGCGCCGCCATGGTTCGCGCATGGAAGCGGACGGTTGCCGTCAGCGCCCGTTCTGCGGCGAACGCCGATGACTTCGCAGCGATCCGCTGAAACCTCGGCGCCGCGCCGCGAACGGCGACGGGATCATCCGGCTCAAGATAGACGAGGACCGGTTCCTCGCAGGCGTTGATGATCTCGACCGCACGGCCGCTCACAAAAAGTTCGCCCACCGCGTCGCCGAACGCGTCCGCCTCGGCTTCCAGCGACGGCTTGTCGGCGGCGTAGCGTGCGCCTTCGCAATAACCCGCGCCGAACCGCGCTTTTTTCTCGCGATGCTGGAGGTGATGTTTCATTTCATGCGCCAACGTCGCCCCGAGGACGAGCGCCTGATCGGGCCGAGCGTATTTTTCGTCGAGCAGGATGACGCCGTCGCCGCAGGACGCCGTCGCCACCGGGCCGCCCGCGGCCTGAAGCGCGCAAAACCCGACGCGGACATCGACGAACTCCTCCGCTGCGAAGACGCCGATATCGATCAGGGAGCGCGCGGCCGCCGCGACCGGCGGCGCATAGCGGTCGAAGGGCGGGGCCTTGTCCTCGCAATCGGCGAGCAGCTGCGGCGCCAGGAGGTCGGCGGTGAGAGGTTCGGCGCCCGCGGGGGTCGCCAGCGCCATCAGCCCGGCCCAGCAGAAAATTCCGGCGCGCCCCCGGATCACGGATCGCCCCCTACGGCCGGCGACCTGGCGCCGCCGAGCGCGGCGAGGGCGCGCTCAAGCAACACGACGTCGCCGCTGATATTGGCGTTGGCGGAGAAGACGTCCGAATACTGATAACGCAGTTCCGCGGCGAGCATCGGGTCCGCCCGTAAGGCTGACGCCGTTGTTGCGATCAACTCCGCATCGACCGCGAGCGTGCAGTCCGGCATGAAGCCGGTGATCGCCTGCGCGTCGTCGCGAATGTCGCTGCAGCCTGCGCGCAGCGCCTTCTGAAGTTCGAGCGGAAGGATCGTGCGCACACGGCGCCGGTAGGCCGAGGCGATGACGACGTCATAGGTGAGGCGCGCGGTGTCGCCGGCGAAGTAATCGGCGATTCCGCTGTCGATCGCCGCACGCGGCAGAAGCCCGATGTCTCCTGAGGAGACGATTTCGTCCCAGGCCGCGCGCGACTGCGGCGCGAAATTCACCTCGCTCGCCCTGTAAGCGTTTACGACCAGCTCCTGCGGATCAGAAGCAGGATCGGCGAGCAGCCTTCCGGTTTGCTCGACGCTCTCAAGGACGGCGCCGTAATAGGCGGCGAGCGCCCGGCGCGAGGCGAAGTCGCTTTCAAGCGAGGCTGTAAGCCGCTCAGCATAAGCGCGGCCGAGGCGCTTCTCGGCCTGCGCCGCGTTCCAGTTCGACGCCTGGATGCCGAGAAAGACGCCGAGGACGACGATGACAAAGTCGAGCGCCGCCGCCGTCCAGTTCTGCGCCTTTACGCATCCGATGACGCGGCGGAGGATCATGGCGCCTCTTCGACCTCCCTTTCGAGCTTTCCTGCAAGGTCGTCCTTGAGGTCGCTCAGTTCGCTATAGGTCGTCTCGACGAGGTCGTGCCGGAACCGGGAAAGGAAGTCGATCTGGCTCAGAATATTGACGAACTCCGGGTCGGACGCGAGCGCGTCGAAATCATAGTCGAGTTTCACGCCGCCGTCCTCACCCGAAAATCCGACGACGCCGTATCGTTCGCCGAGCTGCTGGCGATGGGCGTATATCGATCCGAAGAAGTTCTCGCTGATGGCGTGGCGTCGCTTCATGTCGGCGTCGAACCGCAATATTCGGCTGCGGAACGAAACGTCCTTGATGAGGTTCATAGCGCCGCTCGAACGCATTTCCTCGACGGTCGACCACTGGATGTCCAAACTGCCGCCGAAACCGAAAAACGCGAGGCCGGTTTCAAACGCCTGCCGATCCTTCTCCGCCAGTTCGCGGTCGCGCAACGCCTCGATGACGAGCGTTTGCTGGGCGAGACGCGTCTCATCCCACGACGCGCGCCGCGCCCTCGCTTCGAACGTATCCTGAAAATCAATGTAAAGACGTTCGAGATATTCACGCTCGAGCGCCCGGTCGCGCCGCGCGCCGTTCCACTCCGTGATCTGGAAGGCGATCAGGATGCCGACGACGACGATGACGAAATCGAGAAAGATCGCCGTCCATTCCTGCTTCCTGAAATGCGCGATGACGCGGCGGAGAATCATGGGCGCGCCCTTTCAAGGCGGGCGAGCGTCGCTGTCGCGGTTTCGGTCGCATTGGTCATGACGCCGATCTGCGCATCAAGAACGCTGAGATGGAAGCGTAACTCCCGCCTGACGTCGGCGTTTTCGACGAGGCTGGCGATTTCCGCGCGCACAAGCGTGTCGGGGAGATCGACGCCGCAGGTTTTCGGCAGCGCGACGAAGTAGAAATTCCGCTCATCCGTCACCCAGCGGTCCCCGCAGGCGGCGCGGACGGCCGCTTGAATGTCTTCATGGATATGGAGCCGCGCGACGCGGCGATACTGGCTCGTTTGAACGAGGGTGAAGCCAGTCTGCGCGACGCGCTGGTAGTGATTGGCGAGGACCGTGCGCAATCCTTCGTCGCGGATCGTGACGATGCGGCCCGTCGAAAGCAGCTCGTCGAACGTGGAGCGATTGGGGGCGGCGAACCAGACTTGGCTCGCTTGATAGAGCGCGATGAGCCACTGTTCGTCGAGCGCTTCGGCGGGTCGCGAGAAGCCGGCTATGGCGGTGCGGCCATAGTCGCGCGCCGTCCCGAAATAATCGATCGCCCTGCGCCACAGGGCGCGTTCAAGCTCGATGTCGGTGCGCAGTCGCTCGACATAGCTGGCGGCGAGGTCGCGGTTCTGGCGCGCCGCGTTCCAGTTCGACGCCTGCAGGCCGAGAAAAACGCCGAGAACGACGATGACGAAGTCAAGCGCTATCGCCGTCCACTCCTGCCTCCTGAAATGCGAAAAGACGCGGCGAAGGATCATTGCTGGAGCGCCTTTTCAATTTCGTCGGCGAGCGCCCGCGCCGAGGCCGCGTCTATCGACGAGGCGTCGATGACAAGATCGAGGCTTGTCACCCAATATCGGAGGTCGTCGATCATCGCCGGCCGCGCGAGGTAGCCGGCGAGGACGGCGCCGGCGGCCTCCTCGTCGATAGGCGCGTCGCATTCGGTGAAGCTTTGATTGAGCGCGCCTTGGGAACTGCAGCGGTCGAGAATGTGTCGCGCCACCGCGAGCGGCGTCGCGCCGCGCACCTTGTCGCGGTAGGGCGGCACGAACTGGTAGACGCCGACGCGGCGGCGAGCATCGATGTCGTTGTAATATTTGGAGAGCGCTGCGCGCAGGCGCTCATCGCGGATCAGCCCAAGCTCGCCGGCGCTGGTGAGTTCGAGAAACGTGACGTCGCTCACGGCGAACCGCCAAAGCTGGCTCGCCTGATAAAAGGCGAGTACGGTCTTCCATTTCGAGCCGTCGGCGAGGACGCCGCGCTCCGCGTAGGCGACCGCCGCTTCGCCATAGGCGGACACGTTGAGCCAATAGTTTCTTCTCGCCTCCAGTTCGTCCGCGTCATTGATGAGATCGTCGCGCAAACGCGACAAATAGTCGTCCGCGCGTTTCGCATCCGCTCTGGCGGCGTTCCAGTTCGAAACCTGGATGCCGATGAAGACGCCCATGACGACGATGACGAAGTCAAGCGCCACCGCCGTCCAGTTCTGGGCTCTCACATGCGCGATGACGCGGCGGAGAATCATGGCGGCCGTCAGCCTTTGGGGCGCGCAAGCGGGGGAAGGCCGAGGTTCCACCGCTCCGCGTCGATGCGCGCCCGCATCCGCTTGAAGAGAGCGTCCGTCCGCGGATCGTCGGGCGCGATGGTCCCGAAAAAGCGCTCCTGAAAGAATCCGCTGCGCCCGCCGTAATCCATCGATGTCGCAAATTCGACATCGCCTTGAAGCGCGGCGATGGTCGCCATCTGGGCGTTCCGCCCCGGCGATTGCTCGTGCGTCGCGCGGAAGACGATCCGGCTCTTCAACTCATTGAAAAGGTTCATTTTCGCCCCACGCCCAAGTTCGGGAGGGTAACACGGTTCGGTCGGCCTCAAAACCGCCCGGCTGCGCGGCCCCGTTGCGCCGCTGCGGCGGGAGACCGAATGTCCGTCGGAATCTCCGGTGACGGCGAGGAGACCGGCCATGGACATCATCGACGCGTGGACGCAATTGCCGACGACGCGGTTTCAGGCGGAGCCTTGGCTCGCCTCGCTGCGCCGGTGGACAGGGCAGGATGGAACGCCGCCGGCGGTTCCCGCCGAAGCGCTGATCGCCGCAATGGACGAGGCCGGCGTTTCGGTCTCGCTGATTTCAGGCTGGTCCTCGCCGAAAGGCGATCTCATTTCGAATGACGAGGTCGAGGCGGCGATCGACGCTCACCCCAAGCGCCTCAAAGGCTTCATCGCCCCCGACCTCAATGATCCGATGGCGGCGGTGCGCGACATCCGCCGGCGCGCCAAGACGGGAAAATTCGTCGGGGTACGGATCATCCCGTGGCTGTGGGGCCTCGCCCCGAACGACCGTCGCTTTTATCCGATCTATTCGGCTTGCGTCGACGCAGGGCTGCCCTTCTGCACGCAGATCGGTCACACGGGGCCGCTCAAGAGCTCAGAGACCGGGCGCCTCATTCCCTATCTTGAAGACGTGATGCTCGACTTTCCCGAGCTTGTCGTCGTCGGCGGGCATGTCGGGTTCCCGTGGATTGATGAAGTCGCCACGATGATCCGGAAGTTCCGCAACTTCCATGTCGACACCAGCGCCTATGCGCTCCACCGTCTGCCCGAGGATTTCGTGACGCTGATGAAAGGCGAGGGCAGGGAGCGCATCATGTTCGGCAGCAATTTTCCGATGCTGACGGCGAAGCGCTGCCTTGAAATGCTCGATGCGCTCGGCCTTGATGAGCCGGGGAAAGCGGCGTTTTTGGGCGGGAACGCGAGGAGGGTGTTCGGGCTTTGGAGCCGTGCCGCGTCGCGCGGCGACGCTTGAAAAGAGGAGAGCGTTCATGAGTCCGACCAATCTCGCCTGGGCCGCATTGCTTCTCGCCGGCGCGTTCGAAGTCGGGTTCACGACGGCCATGGGCCTCGAAAGCCAGGGCAAGCGCTGGGCGACGCCGATGTTTTACGTGTGTATCATCGCGAGTTTCGGATTGCTGCAATTCGCGGCGAAGACCATTCCGCTCGGCATTGCTTACGCGGTGTGGACCGGTGTCGGCGCGGCTGGAACGCTCGCCGTCTCGACGCTTGTATTCCGCCAGCCGATCAGCGCGCCGCAAATCGCACTTGTCGTCTTGCTCATCAGTATTGTCGCCGGGCTTAAAGTCACCTCGGCGCATTGAAACGAGCGCGCCTGCCGCGCCGCTACCGCGCGACCCTATCATCATACTTCCCGCGCGCCCCGGCGTAAGCCGCCTTGATCGCCGCGATGTCGGCTTCGTAATTCCCGCTCGGCGTCACCGAACCCGCAATTGAAATGCGCTTTGCTCCGTAGTCGAGAACGCTCATCACGATCGGAACGCCGGCGGCGAGCGCGATGTAGTAAAACCCCGTCTTCCAGCCCGGCGATTTCGCGCGCGTTCCTTCCGGGGCGACGGCGAGGACCATCGTTTTCGCCGCGCGCATATGGGCCGCCGTTTCCGCCACGAGGTCGCCCTTGCCGGAACGGTCGACCGGCACGCAGCCGAGCCATCTGACGAGGCCGCCGAACGGTCCCTCCGTCAGCTCCTTCTTGCCCATCCATTTCAGCGGCACGCGGTAATAGCCGGCGGCGGCGAGCATGTTGACGCCGTCCCAGTTCGACGTATGCGGCGCGGCGACGAGCACCATTTTCGGAAGATGCGCCGGCCAGTCGCCGTCCATGCGCCACCCCCCGGCCTTGAGATACGCCGTGCACAGCCAGCGCCAGAGTTCGGCGGCCGCGCCGCG